>NZ_JADZGI010000001.1:1270056-1587570 GCF_015865035.1 Novosphingobium aureum
CTGCCAGTCCTCTTCGAGATTGGCCGCGCGCCACAGCGCCTCGGCATCGGCATCGGGGCGGATCGCCTCGAGCGCGATCACCAGCGAGGCAGCGAGGCTCGCGAGCATCCGGAGCGCCGCGAGCGTGTAGATGTCGTGGGCGTCCAGCTCGGCGCGCAGCCGCGCGAGGGTCTGCTCGGGATGCGGGCGGTGGACGATGCCCGAGACGCGCGAGAAGGTGACGCCGAGCCGGGTCTCCAGCGTTTCCAGCACCGGCTCCCACACCGCGAGCTGGCGCTTGTAGAGCGCCTCGTCGGGATCCGCGCGGTAGCACAGGGTATCGGTCTCGGCATAAGGCAGGATGCCCGCGATCGCGGCTTCGCGGTCGGCCCCGATCGCATCGATGGCGAAGTCGGTCAGGTCGCGCAGCACCAGCGAGCGCGGATCGACCTCATCGCCCTGTGCAGCCCATTCGGCGGCGAGCGCTTCGGCCATTGCGGACGTCGGCACGCGCTGCGGCCTCCCGCCGGCGGTACGGATCGGGCGCCCGTCGAGCAGGACGCGCCAGTGGCCTTCGGCTTCGGCGTCGGGGGCGGTGGTGACCTCTTTGTAGAAGCGCTTCACTTGGGTCTTAGTCCTGGTCGGGGGTGGTCGGGGCAGGCGGCGGGCTGCGCCAGCGGCGCGCCAGCACTTGCGGCACGATGAAGATGTCGACGACGCCGTTGATGATGAGCAGGTAGCCCGCCCAGTCGGGAAGGCCGGGAAGCAGCGTGTTCTCGACGATCATCAGCCCGGCGATCAGGCTGGCGATGCCGAGCAGCCGGGTCACGTGGAGCGCGAAGAAGCGCACCATGGCGGGATCGCGCGTGCTCACTTGAGAAGCTGCTCGAGCAGCTGCGCGGGCGTTTCGGCTACCGCCTCGGCCCCGGCCTCGAGCAGCTCGTGCGGGTGGTGGTAGCCCCAGTCGACGCCGATGGCGCGCACGAAGGCGCCGCGCGCCATCTGCATGTCGAAGGCGGTATCGCCGATCATCACCGCCTCGCTTGGCTGCGCGCCGGTCTCGAACAGCGCTTCCTCCAGCATCGCGGGGTGCGGCTTCGAGGGGTGGCGGTCGGCGGTCTGGAGGCTGGAGAAAAGCTGTGCGATGCCGTTGTTGGCGAGGCAGTGCTCGAGCCCGCGGTCGGACATGCCGGTGGCGACGGCGAGCGTCCAGCCCTGCGCATGCAGCGTCTCGAGCACCTCGCGCACGCCTTCGAAGAGCGGCTGCGAGACGCGTCCTTCGGTGCGTGCCTGACGGAATGCCTGCTTGTAGGCATCGGCCATGGCCTGCTGCTGCTCGCTCGTGCTGTCGGGCAGCAGGCGGCGCACGGCCTGCGGCAGCGAGAGGCCGACCGCGCGGCGGATCTCGGTGCGCGAGGGCGCGGGCAGGCCGACGCCCCCGAAGGTCGCCTCCATCGCCTCGCAGATCGCGGCCTGGCCGTCGACCAGGGTGCCGTCACAGTCGAACACGGCGAGCTTCATCGCTCTCGTTCCTTCTTCTCAGTCTCTGGCTTCTCAGTCTCTGGTCGCAGGGCCTGACCGGGCAGCCCGGCTCAGCGCTTGCCCTTGGGAACCGGGCTGCCCTTGCCCTTCTTGGGGCCGGACTTCTTGGGCGGACCGGGGCGCATGCCCGGCTTGCCGCCGGTCTTGCTCCCGGGCTTGGCGAAGCCCTTTCCTGCGGGCTTGCCCGAGGCCTTGCCTGCCGGTTTGCCCTTGCCGCCACCGGCGCGCGGGGCCGGACCGTCACCGGCGCGCGAGCGGCGCTCGCCGCGGCGTTCCTTGCGGATCTGCTTGGAGTGCTGCTTGGCCGCGCGCTTCTCGTCGGCCTTGGTCGGGCCTTCGGGGCGCGGGGGCAGCTCGGCGCCGTCTTCCTCGTCGAAGCCAAGGCTCGCCATCGAATTGGCGAAGTGCTCGGGCAGCGGCGCGGTGACGTCGAGCGGGGCGCCATCGGGATGATCGATGATCAAGCGGCGCGCGTGCAGGTGCATCTTGCGGCTGATCGTGCCCGAGAGAAACGCTTCCTGCCCGCCGTACTTGCCGTCGCCCACGATCGGGTGGCCGATCGCGGCCATGTGCACGCGCAGCTGGTGCGTGCGGCCCGTCAGCGGGTGCAGCTCGACCCAGGCGGCGCGGTTGCCGGCGCGGTCGAGCACGCGGTAGCGGGTGCGCGAGGGCTGGCCGCCTTCCTCGTCGACATGCATCTTCTCGCCGCCGGTGCCCGGCTGCTTGGCGAGCGGCAGTTCGATCATGCCGTCATCGATGCTGGGCACGCCCATGACGAGCGCCCAGTAGATCTTCTGTGCCGAGCGGCCCGAGAAGCGCTTGGAGAAATAGGCGGCGCTGCCCGGCGTGCGCGCGATCAGCAGGACGCCCGAGGTGTCCTTGTCGAGACGGTGGACGAGACGCGGGCGCGGGCCGTCTGCGGCATAGGCATCGAGCAGGCCGTCGACGTGCTGCTTCATGCCCGAGCCGCCCTGCGTGGCGAGGCCGGGCGGCTTGTTGAGCACGATCGCGGCGCGGTCCTGCGTGAGCACCATCGAGTCGGCGAGTTCGATCTCTTCCTCGCTCAGCTCGCGCTTGGGCCTTGGCGCCTTGCCGCCCGGGGTCTTCTCGCCGCCGGGAGGCACGCGCAGCGTCTGGCCCGCGACGAGGCGGGTGTCGACGTCGGCGCGCTTGCCGTCGACGCGCACCTGTCCGGTACGGGCCCAGCGCGAGACCATCGCGAAGCCGACCTGCGGCAGGTGGCGCTTGAACCAGCGATCGAGGCGCACCCCGTCATCGTCGTGGCCGACGGTGAACTGGCGGACCATGTCGTCGCTCTTGGTGGGTCGCATTATAGGCTCCGCATGAGGATGAGGCCGAGAAACAGGCTGACGAAGCCGGCAATGACCGAAAGTCCTGCGTAGAAGCAGGCAAGGCCGGGCTGGCCGCGTTCGAGAATGGTGACGAAGTCGAGGCTGAACGAGGAAAACGTCGTGAATCCCCCGAGAAGGCCGACCGCCAGGAAAAGCCGGGTGCCTTCGCCGTGGCTCCCATAGCGGGCAAGCCAGCCGACGAGAAGTCCCATCAGCAGGCTGCCCAGAACATTCACGGTCAGCGTGCCATAGGGAAAGTCGCCCGCGCGCACGGGGCCGAGCGCGCCGGACCAGGCGCGTCCGACGAGAAAGCGCAGCCATGCGCCGAGGCCGCCGCCAAAGGCCACGAAGAGCGAGGCGGCGATAAAGGAAGGTTGTGGCATGGGCTCGCCTTAACGGTGAATCGCGCGATTTCCAATCGCTGCGCGGGCCGGATCGCGGGGAAGGGGCGGATTTTCGCCCTTCGCGCTTGTCTTCGCGGTGTCACTTTGATATTGGCGCGCTCAACAAGACCGGTCCCGGCAGGGAATCGGCTCTGCTTTGTCATTCATGATTCGCGGTTCTCCTCGCTTTTTGATGATGCGGGGAGGGCCTCGTTCGTTCTATTGAGGTGTTCTAGTTTATGCAGATCATGGTTCGCGACAACAATGTTGACCAGGCCCTTCGTGCGCTCAAGAAGAAGCTGCAGCGTGAAGGCGTCTACCGCGAGATGAAGCTGCGTCGCCACTTCGAGAAGCCCTCGGAAAAGCGCGCTCGCGAGAAGGCTGCTGCCGTGCGCCGCGCCCGCAAGCTCGAGCGCAAGCGCATGGAGCGCGACGGCGTCAAGTAAGCGACGCCGGCCGGACGAGGCGCACCCCGCAAGTGGCGTGCGCGCTCCGGCTGCGTGATCGTGCGGCATTCGCTTGCCTACGGTCGCCTGTGGACATCCGGAAAGGCCCGGGCACCTCGCCTGACGGGCAGTCCGCAGGTCCGCGCACAGCACATAATGCTTGCAGCTTGAATGCTGCTGCTGCTTGAGCCATGAGGGCGCGGAAATTCTTTTCCGCGCCCTTAGTGTTTCTACACGAGTTCTCGCCAGTCCAGAGTTCCAGCCCCGAGTCTTTGCTTATCGGGGCTTTGCTTAGGCAGGACAGGGCGCTAAGCGAACCACCGGTGCCGCTTGGGGGCACGCATACGTAACGAGGCCTTGAGACCATGACTGAGATCACCCGCGTACCGCTGCAGCCGATCGCCAAGGGCGCCGTCGGCAAGATCTGGATCGGTGCGCTGGCGCTCGCTCTTGCCGGTGCCGGGATCGCCTATGCAGCGATGCCCGCTTCGGTCGACGTGAAGACGCTCACCGCCGGTGCCGGCGAATCGCCGACCGTCGATGACGTGGTCCTGATCAGCTACAAGGGCACGCTGCCCGACGGTAAGGTCTTCGACGAGGCGCAGCAGGTGCCCATGGCGCTCAACGAGGTCGTCCCCGGCTTCACCAAGGCGCTGGTGCAGATGCAGCGCGGCGGCAAGTACACGGTCGAGATCCCCTCGGAGCTGGCCTATGGCTCGCGCGCGGTCGGCGACATTCCGCCCAACACCGACCTGACCTTCGAGATCGAACTGCTCGACTTCAAGAGCCGCGCCGAGATCGAGCAGCAGCAGCGCATCCTGCAGCAGCTGCAGCAGATGCAGGGCGGCGCTCCGGGCGGTCCGGCAGGCGCTCCGGCTCCCGCACAGCCCTGATCGCGCTTCCCGCGAACATGCGCGCAGTCCTTTCTCCGGCCCGGGCCCTTGTCATGGGGTTCGGCCTCGCAGCCCTGTCGCTTGCGCCATCGGCGCAGGCGCAGGAAGGCGATGCTGCCTCCGCCCCGGCCAGCGCAGCGCCGGCACGTCCGGTCGCCGTCGAGACGCTGCGTGCAGGCGAGGGCGCCACGCCCTCGGCGCAGGACTTCGTGCTGGTCAACTACAAGGGCATGCTCAAGGACGGCACGGTCTTCGACCAGGCCGAGAAGGCCGCGCTGCCGCTGCCGCGCATGATCCCCGGCTTCGCGCAAGGCATCGCGCAGATGAAGGTGGGCGGATCCTACCGCATGACGATCCCGAGCGAGCTGGGCTACGGCGCCAAGGCTTCCGGCCCGATCCCGGCCAATTCGGACCTCGTGTTCGAAGTCGAGCTGCTCGATTACAAGACGCCCGAGCAATACGCGCAGATGGTGGCCGAGGCGCGCGCCGCGCAGGCTGAGGCAATGGCCGCTTCGGACGCCGCGGCCGAGGGCAAGTCGGTCGACGTCGAGACGCTGAGCGCGGGCGAGGGGCCCAAGCCCTCCGCGCAGGACTACGTGCTGGTCAACTACAAGGGCATGCTCAAGGACGGTACGGTCTTCGACCAGGCCGAGAAGAGCGCGCTCTACCTGCCGCAGATGATTCCCGGCTTCGCGCGCGGGATCACGCAGATGCAGGTCGGTGGCCGCTATCGCATGACGATCCCGCCCGAACTGGGCTACGGCGCGCAGGCCTCGGGTCCGATCCCGGCCAATTCCGAGCTCGTCTTCGAGGTCGACCTGCTCGACTACCGCACGCGCGAGCAGCTCGTCGCGGAAGCTGCCGCCGCGCAGGAGAAGGCCGAAGCCGAAGCGGCCTCGGCGCCCGCAGCCGATCCCGGCAACTGAGCGCATCGCAGGCAGGCCGCGTGCCAGCCTGCCCGCTTCTTACCCTCCGGCAAGCGCAGCCGCGCTTGAAGCCGCGCGCCGCCGGTGCTAGCGGCTGCACGTGATGCGAAGGGGCGTGCCCGCCGATGGCGCGGCCCTCGTGCACCCGGTTTTCACGATGCAAGAAGGAATGCCATGTCGGTCGATACCGCAACGGTGGCCAAGATCGCCAGTCTCGCCCGCATCAAGGTGAGCGAGAGCGAGCTCGAGGCGATGGTGCCCGAGCTCAACGGGATTCTCGCCTGGGTCGAGCAACTCGGCGAAGTCGATACCTCGAGCGTCGAGCCGATGACCGCGGTCATCCCCAATACGCTGCGCCTGCGCGAGGACGTGATCGATGCCGATCCGCTGACCGGCGGCAACAAGCGCGATGCGGTGCTGGCCAATGCGCCGGTCGCCGAGCACGGCTTCTTCGGCGTGCCCAAGGTGATCGAGTGATCGCGGGCCGCGTCCGGCATCGCGGCGCGGCCACCTTTATCGTCGTCTCCGCCACTGCGGGGATCTCGCTAGCTTCCAGCCCCGATGCGCCTTGCGGCACGTGCCGCCTGCGCCGGGGCGACGGGTGAAAAACAATGACCAACCTTACTGATCTTGGCGTAGCTGCCATCCGCGACGGCGTGAAGGCCGGCGAATTCACCGCGGTCGAAGTGGCCGAGGCCTTCAACGCCAACGTCGCCGCCGCACAAGATGCGCTCAACGCCTTCATCGTCGCCACGCCCGAAGCCGCGATCGAGGCCGCAAAGGCCACCGACGCGAAGCGCGCGGCGGGCGAGGATCTGGGCCGGATGGGCGGCGTGCCGATCGGCATGAAGGACCTGTTCGCGACCTTCGACGTGCAGACCACTGCGGCCAGCCACATCCTCGAAGGCTTCAAGCCGCAGTACGAATCGACCGTCTCGCAGAACCTGTGGAACGCGGGCGCGGGCATGCTCGGCAAGCTCAACCTCGACCAGTTCGCGATGGGCTCCTCGAACGAGACCAGCCACTTCGGCAACGTCGTCTCGCCCTGGCGCAAGCAGGGCTCGAACGCGCCGCTCGCGCCGGGCGGTTCCTCAGGCGGCTCCTCGGCTGCGGTTGCCGCGCGCCTCGCGCCTGCCGCCACCGGCACCGACACCGGTGGCTCGATCCGCCAGCCTGCCGCCTTCACCGGCATCACCGGCATCAAGCCGACCTACGGGCGCTGCTCGCGCTGGGGCGTCGTCGCCTTCGCCTCCTCGCTCGACCAGGCAGGGCCGATGGCGCGCGACACGCGCGACTGCGCGATCATGCTGGGCGCGATGGCCGGCTTCGATCCCAAGGACGCGACCAGCCTCGACATGCCCGTGCCCGACTGGGAGGCGCTGCTCTCCTCGGACCTCTCGGGCAAGACCGTTGGCATCCCGCGCGAATACCGCATGGACGGCATGGACGCCGAGATCGTGGCGCTGTGGGATCAGGGCGTGGCATGGCTCAAGGACGCGGGCGCGAAGGTCGTCGATATCTCGCTGCCGCACACCAAGTACGCGCTGCCGACCTATTACATCATCGCTCCGGCCGAGGCTTCCTCGAACCTCGCGCGCTATGATGGCGTGCGGTACGGCCTTCGCGATCTGCCCGAAGGCGCCAACCTCCAGGACATGTACGCCGCCACCCGCGCCGCCGGCTTCGGCGACGAGGTCAAGCGCCGCATCCTGATCGGCACTTACGTGCTCTCGGCGGGCTTCTACGATGCGTACTACACGCAGGCGCAGAAGGTGCGCACGCTGATCTCGCAGGACTTCGCCAAGGCCTTCGAGCAGTGCGACGTGATCCTCGCACCGACCACGCCGACCCCCGCCTTCGCGCTGGGTGAGAATGTCGACGATCCGCTCTCGATGTACCTCAACGACGTCTTCTCGGTCCCCGCCTCGCTGGCCGGGCTTCCGGCGATGTCGGTCCCGGCGGGCCTCTCGAAGGACGGGCTGCCGCTCGGCCTGCAGATCATCGGCAAGGCCTTCGATGAGGAGGGTGTGCTCAATGCCGGCCTCGCGCTCGAGCAGCGCGCGCAGTTCACCGCCAGCCCCGACAAGTGGTGGTAAGCCTGCTTGGCGCTTCCGGAGCTGATCGGCGATAGCGCGAGAGCGCGCGCCGATCTGGCTCCGGGGCGCAAGCATGATGCCCCGGCGCAGCGCTGAACGCAGTTCGGCATCCCCGCGAAGGCGGCAATCCGGTTTCCGACGCTAGAGCCCTATCCGGCTACCCTCAGGGTATCCGGGCATGGCCTGAACGTGAAATGCCCTGAATCACCGCCTTCCTGGGGAAACGGGAGGTGAGAGCGCCAGGCGCCCCGGTTTAGAGTGGGTTCGCCTCGCCCCCTTCGCCTCAATACTCGGTGCGTTTGCCGAGCAAGTGGCGGATCACGTAATTGGTGCGCTCGGTCAGCGAGACTGGCTTGTCATTGGTGCCCGGACGCTTCTTCCACACCGTCGTGTGCGGGATACGCAGGCCCTCGGGCACGGTGTAGTAGTACAGCGCGATCGAGCGGCGCGTGACTTCGGGCGGGCACTCCAGCGGGTCGGGGTGGCCGTGATAGCTGTTCGAATCGGTGTTGAAGATCACCGCGCGGCCGATTTCCGGCACGACCGCGTGCTCGCAGCGGGTCATCGCCCGGTTCCACAATTCCAGCGCGCCGCCCCATTCGGGGTTCCAGTCTTCGTTGAGGAACAGGATCAGGTTGAGCCGGCGGCGCAGGCGCATCATCGGATGGGTGTTGAAGTCGGCATGGATCGACAGGTGCCCGCCGCGCCGGGTCTCGTGCAGTCCGCCGCCGACGAAGCGCGGGTCCGAGACGAGCCCCTCGATCCCGGTCATCTTCTCGAGGAAGTTGAGGAAAGCGGCCGAGTTGAGCGCGGCAAACAGGTCGTGGATGTAGGCGCTGCGGATCTTCTCGAGCGTATAGCCGGTCTTGAGCTGCGAGTGCGCGTCCGAGAAGCGTCCCTTCTCGACCTGGGGAAACTGGCGATCGACCTCGCGCAGGATATCGCGGTCGATGAAGTTCTCGAAGACGATGTGCGGAAACGGAGAAGCCGACCGATAGGCCTGTGCAAGAGACGAACCGAGCTCTTTCATCGCCTTGCGGTCGAGTTCGAAGAAGCCATCGGGGCGTTTCAGGTCCAGTACAGGGTCGCCTGCGCTGCTGGACTTGGGATTTTCGGCAAGTGCTGTCTCGGTCATCGACAAATCATCCCATTGAAAAATGGAAACTTCTTGCAAATACTCCGAAAATTATATGTTTTTACGTAGGGGTTGGCCAGCCCCCATTTTTGCGCTTGCGTCTTCCCGCCGCGCCCGCAACGCGATAAAGGGCAGGGCAAGCAGCAAGAGTGTTTTCGAAAGCCTTATGTCTAATTATCGAATTCAGGGCGCTACGGGCGAGTGGGAGGTCGTGATCGGCCTCGAAGTCCATGCGCAGGTCACCTCGAACGCCAAGCTCTTCTCGGGCGCGGCAACCGCCTTTGGCGCTGAACCCAATACCCAGGTCGCGCTGATCGATGCGGCTATGCCCGGCATGCTGCCCGTGCCCAACAAGGAGTGCATCCGCCAGGCAGTGCGCACCGGCATGGCGATCAATGCCGAGATCAACAAGTACTCGCGCTTCGACCGCAAGAACTACTTCTACGCCGACCTTCCGCAGGGTTACCAGATCAGCCAGCTCTACCACCCGATCGTGGGCGAAGGCTCGCTGACCATCGAGGCGGACGAGAAGGCGGGCATCCCCGAGGACAAGGTCATTGGCATCGAGCGCATCCACGTCGAGCAGGACGCGGGCAAGCTGATGCACGATCAGCACCCGACGATGTCCTACGTCGACTTGAACCGCGTCGGCGTGGCGCTGATGGAAATCGTCAGCCGTCCCGACATGACCTCGCCCGCAGAGGCCGGTGCCTACCTGTCGAAGCTGCGCACGATCCTGCGCTACGTCGGCTCGTGCGACGGCAACATGGACCAGGGCTCGATGCGTGCCGACGTCAACGTCTCGGTGCGCCGTCCGGGCGAGGAACTGGGCACCCGTACCGAGACCAAGAACGTCAACTCGGTGCGCTTCGTCATGCAGGCGATCGAGCACGAGGCGAACCGCCAAGTCGACGAGCTGGAGGCGGGCCGCAAGATCGTGCAGGAAACGCGCCTGTTCGATCCCACGACCGGCTCGACCCGCTCGATGCGTTCGAAGGAAGACGCGCACGACTATCGCTACTTCCCCGATCCCGACCTTCTGCCGCTGATCCTCGAGGACGATTTCCTCGAGGATTGCCGCAATTCGCTGCCCGAACTGCCCGATGCCAAGAAGGCGCGCTACGAGACCGAGCTGGGCCTCAGCGCCTACAACGCGCAGGTGCTGACCGCCGACGTCGACACCGCGCGCTGGTTCGAGCGCCTGCTCGCCGAGACCGCCAAGGCCTCGGGCAAGCAGCCCGCCGAGGTCGCCAAGCAGGCGGCCAACTGGCTGATCTCGGAACTGTTCGGCGCGCTCAACAAGCTGGGCACCAGCCTCGAGGCATCGCCGGTCACCCCCGAGAAGGGCGGCGACCTGCTCGCGCTCATCGCCAAGGGCACGATCTCGGGTTCGGCGGCCAAGCAGGTGCTCGAGATCATGCTCGAGACCGGTGACGCGCCCGAGGCCATCGTCGAGCGCGAGGGGCTCAAGCAGGAAAGCGACACCGGCGCGATCGAGGCCGAGATCGACAAGGTTCTCGCCGCAAACGAGGACAAGGTCGCCCAGTACAAGGACGGCAAGGTCGCCTTGTTCGGCTTCTTCGTCGGCCAGACGATGAAGGCGATGAAGGGCAAGGGCAACCCGCAGGTGGTCAACGAGATCCTCAAGTCCAAGCTGGGCTGATCCGGGAGACCTGAAGCAAGAAAGACGGGGCAGGGACCACACGGTCCTTGCCCTGTTTTTTTATGCCCGCAGCTTGCCTCGCGTTCAGGGCCGTGGCGGCTGGATCTGGCGCGCGGAATAGACCGTCTTGCCGTTCTTGATCGTCTCGAGCACGCGCAGGGTATCGAGCGCCTCGGGGGCGGTCTTGAGCGGATCAGCCGAGAGCACCACGAAATCGGCCTGCTTGCCCACCGCGATCGAGCCCTTTTCCTTTTCCTCGAAGATCTGGAAGGCGGGCCAGATCGTCATCGCGCGCAGTGCGGTGTAGGTGTCGACCCGCTGCTCCGGCCCGATCAGCTGGCCGGTGCGGCTGCGGCGCGTGACGGTGGCGTCGAGCACGCGCATGGTATCGGGCAGCGCCACCGGGGCATCGCTGTGCGTGGTGAAGATCATGCCGCGTTCGCGCACCCAGCCGGTCGGCGAGATGTTCGGGCAAAGCTGTGGCCCAACGGTATGCGCGCAGTGCCAGTCGCCCCAGTAGAAGGTGTGCATCGGGAACAGCGAGGGGATGACGTGGAGGCGCTCGTAGGCACCCACCTGATCCTCGCGCAGGAACTGGCCGTGGATCAGCGTCGGGCGCTGGTCGGCGTAGGGATGCTTCTGCTCGGCGGCGTCGATCGCCTTGATCAGCAGGTCCGAGGCGGCCTCGCCGTTGGCGTGGGTGATGATCTGGATGTCGTTGGCAAAGGCCCATTCGACCGCGCCCATCACGTCCTCGGGCTTGGCGGCGGCGTAGCCTGCATAGCCCTCGGGATAATTGCCGAGCGGATCGTAGTAGGGCCGGTCGCGCCAGGCGGTGAAGCCTTGCGGGCTGCCGTCGATGGTGAGCTTGGCTCCGGCGACGCGGAAGTGGTTCTTGTAGGTCTTGCTCACGTTGTCGGCGATGAACTGGCGGTCGACGAGCACGTCGGGGTAGGTCAGCACGTCGATGCGAAAGCCGCTCTCGTCGGCGACCTTGCGCATGACCTTCGCCACCTGCGGGGTCGAGCGCCCCTCCTGCGCGGTGGTGTAGCCAAAGCGCGCCCATTGCAGCATGCCTGCCTTGGTGAAGGCCTCGATGCCGAGCGGTCCGATGTTCTGGAGAACCTTGCCGATGAGCGCGAAGAAGGCGGTCTCCTCGAGCGTGCCGTTGGGCTCTTGCGTGCCCGGCTTGCGCTGGATCACCCCGCCCTCGGGGTCCTTCGTTGCGGCGCTGTAGCCGATCAGCGCCAGCGCGGCCGAATTGACGCTGGCGAGATGGCCCGACTGGTGGATGATGACGACCGGAAGGCTCGTCGATACCGCGTCGAGCTCTTCTTTGGTCGGATGACGCAGTTCCTTGAGCTGCGCGTTGTCGTAGCCGAAGCCGATGATCAGCTTGGCCTTCTCGACGTTGCGCGCATTGGCCTTGGCCCATGACGTCAGTTCGGCGACGATGCCGGGAATGTCGCTGATCCTGCCGTCGGGCGGCGATAGCATGTTGGCGCTCAGGGCCTGCAGGCCGCCCATGACCATGTGGCCGTGCGGATCGACGAAACCGGGCAGCATGGTCCTGCCTGCAAGGTCGCGGCGCTGCGTGGCGGGGCCGGTGAAGGGGCCAAGGCCGCTCTCGGGCCCGGCATAGACCACGCGCCCCTCCGCGATGGCGACCGCCTCGACATAGACCGGCTCCTCGCCCTCCATGGTGAGGATCGGACCGCCCGCGTAGATCGCCTCGGCCTGTGCCAGCGCCTGTCCGCCCGAAAGCGCGCAGCACAGGGCAAACGTAAGTGCGAGCGGGCGCCGAGACGCGCGGTGGAGGGCGAGGATGCGAAGGAAAGGGGAACTGCGGGGCGCCTCGATGTCCATGACCGCTCCTTGCGCGAAGGGGCGAGCGCCCCGGATGCGCGTCAGGCTAGGCGTACCGAAGGCGGTCAGGCATCCGGGTTATCCCTGAGCCTTGCTCGGGAAAGGCGCGGAAGGGGCGCGGGAACGCGAAGGGGCGGGAGATCGATCTCCCGCCCCTCACGTGTGTGGTGTCTCTGGTGCGGCGCGCGCGATCAGGCGCGGCGTGTGCCGGTCAGGTCCATGGTCCCGAAGAAGCCCGCCTTGATCTTCCCGGCGAGGTCGTCGCCGGTGATCGTCGCAGTGCAGTCGAGGTCGATCTTCATCGGCTTGGTCATGGTCATCTTCCAGCGGATCGTGTCGCCATCGACCGTTCCGTTCTCGAGCGGCATCGTGCCGAGATCACCGCTGATCTCGCCGGTGAAGGTGTCGCCCTCGGGGACCACCGTGAGCACGCCCTTCTGGGTGCCCATCGGGGTCTTGGTCAGGCAGTCGTAAGTTCCGGCAACGGGCATTCTCTCAATCCTCTCCTTCGCCGCCCGGGGTGACCGGTGCGGGCATAACTTCGACCGGCAGGCCGAGCTCGGCAAGCTGCGGCTCGACCACCGAGCGGTCGCCCACGATAACCCACGTGACGCCCGCAGGCTGCAGGTACTCGCTCGCCGCCTTGCCGATCGCCGCAGCATCGGTCGCGCGGTAGGTCGAGGCGAGCGTCTCGTAGTAGGTGTCGGGACGGCCCAGCGTCTGGTTCTTGCGCAAGGCGCCCTCGACCGAGGCATTGGTCTCGAACTGGTTGGGCAGGCCCCGGATCGCGCCTTCGGTGACGCGCTGGAGTTCCTCGGCCGAGACCGGCTTCTCGGCGGGCAGGGCGGCCATGTCGGCGATGAGCGCGGCGATCGCGGCCCCGGTCTTGTCCGACTGCACCGGCGCGCGCACGATCAGCTCGCGCGGGCCCTTGTTCTGGGTCACGCCCGAATAGACGCCGTAGCTCCAGCCCTTGTCCTCGCGGATGTCGGCGTTGAGGCGCGAGAGGAAGCCGCCGCCCAGCACGTCGTTGGCCAGTTCGAGCGGCTCGGTACCCTTGGCGGTGCCGTCGAGCGCAAGCACGCGACCGGCCATGATCACCGACTGCGGCGAATTGGGGCGGTCGACGAGGATGATCCTTGCCGCAGGCGCCGGGATGGCGGCGTCGAGACGCTTGACCGGCTTGGGCGTCGAGGGCGCCTTCCACTGGCCGAACGCACCTTCGAGTAGCGGCTTGAGCTGCGCCATGGTGACGTCGCCGACCACGGTGATGCGCGCCAGATCGGGGCGCAGCCACTTGGCGTGCGCGGCCTTCATGTCGGCAGGGGTGAGCGCGGCAAGCGACTGCGCATTGCCAAGGCCGTCAGAAGGCTGGGCATAAGGGTGATCGCCGAAGAGCGCGGCATCGAGCGTGCGGCGCGAGAGCGAATTGGGCGAGGTCAGCGCGGCCTGAAGCTGAGCCAGCGAGCTTTCGCGCAGGCGCGAGACCTCGGCATCGGCGAAGGCCGGGTGCAGCACGACGTCGGCCATCAGCGAGAGCGAGGGCGCGAGGTTGGCGGTGAGCGCGGTGAGCGTGACCGAACTGGTGTCGACACCGGCATAGCTCGACACCTTGGCGCCCAGGCGCTCCTGCGCCTCGGCGATGCCGGTCGCATCGAGCGTGTCGGTGCCCTCGTCGAGCATGTCGAGCATCAGGCGCTGCGTACCCGGCGTGTCGAGCGCATCGGCGGCATAGCCTGCGTCGAAGTCCATGGTGAGCTGGACCTTGGGCACCGCGGTGCGGCGCGCGAGCGTGACCGGGATGCCGTTGGACAAGGTCGCGTGCTCGATTGCGGGGAAGGCAAGGTCGCCGATGGTGCCGACAGGCGGCGCCGTGCGCTCGGGGGCAGGGGCGAGCGCGGGTGGCGTTGCATGCGGATCGGGCTGCGGCGAGGGGCTGGTCGCCTCGTCGCCCCATCCGCCCATCGTCGCGCCGTCTTCGGTGCGCTCGCCCGGGATCACGGCGAGCTTGAACACCGGGCGCGAGAGCCACTTGGTCATGACGCTGCGGATCTTCTCGGGGGTAAGCGCGGCCATGGCTTCGAGGTCGTGCTTGTACTTGGCCGGATCGCTTGAATAGGCCTCGCCCTCGGCAAGCGTCGCGCCCTTGCCGCCGAAGCCGCCGACGCGCTCTAGCGCGCCGATCTGGCTGGACAGTGTCGAGACGACCGCGCGGCGCACCTCGTCCTCGCTCGGGCCTTCCTTGAGGTACTTGGCGAGCACCGCATCGAAGGCGGCCTCGGCCTTGGCGCGCTCGACGCCGGGCTTGACCATCATCGCCATCTCGAGCTGGCTGGCCTCCTCGAATACCTGCGCCGCGGCGGTGACCCCGACCGCGAGCTGCGCGCCGCGCACCAGCGCATTGTCGAGCCGCGAGCTGGCGAGACCGCCGAGAATGTGCATGCCGATCTGCAGCGCGGGCGCATCGGCATCGTTGAGGCCGGGGCCGCTCCACGAGCGGGTGAGGCGCATGACGGGGACCTGATCGGTCATGTCGCGCGATATGTCGCGATCGAGCGTGACCGGGCCGGCCGCGACCGGCTTGACCTCGGGGCCGCGCGGGATCGAGCCGAACCACTTCTGGACCTTGGGCCTGGCGGTCGCCGCGTCGATGTCGCCCGAGAGCACCATGACCACGTTGTTGGGCCCGTAGTGATCGGTGAACCACTTGCGCACGTCGCTCAGCGTCGCCGCGTCGAGGTCCGCCATCGAGCCGATGGTGGCGTGGCGATAGGGGTGGCCGACGGGATAGAGATTGTCCGAGACCACGTAGTCGCTCAGGCCGTAGGGCTGGTTGTCGCCCTGCCGCTTCTCGTTCTGGACGACGCCGCGCTGCTGGTCGAGCTTCTCCTGGGTCACCGCCGGGAGCAGGTGGCCCATGCGGTCGCTTTCCATGAACAGCGCGAGATCGAGCGCGGCGGTGGGCACGGTCTCGACGTAATTGGTGCGGTCGTACCAGGTCGAGCCGTTGGTCGGCGTCGAACCTGCCGCCTCGAGCGGGATGTCGAAGTTGGGCACATTGGCCGAGCCGCCGAAGAACAGGTGCTCGTAGAGGTGCGCAAAGCCGGTCTTGCCGCGCGGCTCGTTCTTCGAGCCGACCTCGTAGTAGAGCGTCACGCCCACGATCGGCGCCTTGCGGTCGGTGTGGACGATCGTGGTCAGCCCGTTGTCGAGCTTGAACATCTCGTAGGGGATGTCGACCTGCCTGACGAGCTGCTGCGGCGTGGCCGCCGGGGCCTTGGCGGTGGCCGCTTCGCTCGCCTCGTCGCGGGCGAGGAGCGGGAGCGGAGCAGCGCTCGTCGAAAGGACGAGAGCAGCGGCGAGAGCCTTGAGGCTGGGGGTCGTGGCGATGCGCATTGCATGGGTCTAGCACGTTGATTCCGCTTGGCCAGCGCGACTTTGCGAGCGGTGGGCGCCTTCGCGCAAGAGGCTGCTGGCAAGGTCCGCTGCGTGCCGGGCTTGGTTAACCGCTGCAGTGCACATATGAACATTGCTGCGCTGCGAAGTAACGATCTTCTGTGTGTTGCAACTGCAAACGATGCAAACGCGCAACAATGCTTCGTTAACTTTTACATCTCACTCGACCTGCGCAAGAATCGTTCTAAGCTGCTCCTTCGGCGCGCACCGGAAGAGGCCCGCGCCCAACAGGGAAAGAGGGACAGCGACATGACCAAGACAGCGAGCAGGATCCTTGCCGGCCTCATCGTCAGCAGTGCGATGGCAAGCCCCGCGATGGCGCAGAGCAGCGGCGACATCATCCCCGACAGCTACATCTGCGTGTTCAACGCCAAGGCGGTGAACAAGGGCGCGGTGGTCTCGGAGGCGAAGCGTGCGGCCAATGCCGCCGGCAGGCAGGTCGGGCACGTCTATACCAGCACCATCCGCGGCTTCTCGACGCACATGAACGCCAAGGCGGTGGCGCAGATGCAGGCGCGCAATCCCTCGATCAAGTATTGCGAGGCCGACCGCGTGATCGCGCTCGGCCCGGTGCGCATCGCCAAGGGCAAGCCGGGCGGCGGCTCGAGCGCACCGGCGCAGACCACCCCCTGGGGGATCGACCGGGTCAATGGCGGCGCTGCGGGCAGCTACGCCACCGCGTGGGTGATCGACTCGGGGATCGACGGCTCGCACCCCGACCTCAACGTCGATGCGAACCGTTCGGCCAGCTTCCTGCCGCGCGACAGCTCGTGGGATGACCAGAACGGCCACGGCACCCATGTCGCGGGCACGATCGCCGCGCTCGACAATGCGATCGGCGTGATCGGCGTCGCACCCGGCGCTCCGGTGGTGGCGGTGCGCGTGCTTGACCGTCGCGGCAGCGGCTCCTACTCGGGCGTGATCGCCGGGGTCGACTACGTCGGCGCCAACGGCAAGGCTGGCGACGTCGCCAACATGAGCCTTGGCGGCCCGACCGACACCGCGCTCAACGAGGCGGTGATCGCCGCGGCCTCGAAGGGCGTGCGCTTCACGCTCGCCGCTGGCAACGAGAGCGACAATGCCGCCAACCACTCGCCCGCGAGCGCCAACGGCGCCAACGTCTACACCGTCTCGGCCTTCGCCCAGGGCGACACCTGGGCGAGCTTCTCGAACTACGGCAACCCGCCGATCGACTATGCCGAGCCGGGCGTCTCGATCACCTCGACTTACAAGGACGAAGGCTATGCCACGCTCTCGGGTACCTCGATGGCAGCGCCCCACCTTGCCGGTATCCTGTTGCTGGGCTCGGTGCGCAGCGGTGGCACGGTGAGCGGCGATCCGGCAGGGCCCGCCGATACCATCGGCATCCACTGATCACGCAGCGATCCTCGCGCGGCAATGGTTGCTTCGCGAGACGTGCAAGACGGCGCTCCGGACCGGTCCGGGGCGCCGTTTTTGCGACAATGGCTAACGCGCTTCGTGCCTGCACGGATGAACTTGACCTCGCGCAATTGATTTGCCGCGATTTGCCCCCAGATTGTCAGCGTTGATTTTGCTGATTCAATTTTGCTGCCGCGACCTCTTGTGTTGCAAAAATGCAACACTATATTGGCGGGATCAGGAGGCAAGTTACCCATGAATCTCGAAAAGTTCACTGACCGGGCCAAGGGTTTCCTGCAGGCCGCGCAGACCGTCGCGATCCGCATGAACCACCAGCGCATCACTCCCGAGCACATCGCCAAGGCGCTGCTCGAGGATACCGAGGGCATGGCTTCGGGGCTGATCCAGCGTGCCGGGGGCAATCCCGCCACCGCCACGCAGGGCATCGATGCCGCGCTGGCCAAGATCCCGGCGGTCTCGGGCGGGGGCGCGCAGGGCACGCCCGGGCTCGACAATGAGGCGGTGCGCGTGCTCGACGCTGCCGAACAGGCCGCGACCAAGTCTGGCGACAGCTTCGTCACCGTCGAGCGCATGCTGCTCGGCCTCGTGCTGGCGAGCACCACGGCTGCGGGCAAGGCGCTGGCGGGGGCCGGTCTTTCCGCGCAGGCCCTCGAGGCAGCGATCACCGAACTGCGCGGTGGTCGTACCGCCGACAGCGCCAATGCCGAACAGGCCTACGACGCGATGAAGAAGTATGCGCGCGACCTCACGCAGGCGGCCAGGGACGGCAAGCTCGATCCGGTCATCGGCCGCGACGAGGAAATCCGCCGCACCGTGCAGATCCTCGCGCGCAGGACCAAGAACAACCCCGTCCTCATCGGCGATCCGGGCGTTGGCAAGACCGCCATCGCCGAGGGCCTCGCGCTGCGCATCGCCAATGGCGACGTGCCCGACAGCCTCAAGGACCGCCAGCTCATGGCGCTCGACATGGGCGCGCTGATCGCGGGCGCGAAGTACCGCGGCGAGTTCGAGGAGCGCCTGAAGGCCGTTCTCGACGAAGTGAAGGGTGCCGAAGGGCAGATCATCCTGTTCATCGACGAGATGCACACGCTGATCGGCGCGGGCGCGTCCGAGGGCTCGATGGATGCGGGCAATCTGCTCAAGCCCGCGCTCGCGCGCGGCGAACTGCACTGCATCGGCGCGACCACGCTCGACGAATACCAGAAGTACGTCGAGAAGGACGCTGCGCTCCAGCGCCGCTTTCAGCCGGTCTTCGTCGGCGAGCCGACGGTCGAGGACACCATCTCGATCCTGCGCGGATTGAAGGAGAAGTACGAGCTGCACCATGGCGTGCGCATCACCGACGGTGCGCTGGTGGCGGCGGCGACGCTGTCCAACCGCTACATCACCAACCGCTTCCTGCCCGACAAGGCGATCGACCTCATGGACGAGGCCGCCAGCCGCATCCGCATGGAAGTGGAGAGCAAGCCCGAGGAGATCGAGAAGCTCGACCGGCGCATCATCCAGCTCAAGATCGAGGAACTCTCGCTCGCCAAGGAGAGCGACAGTGCCTCGGCGGACCGGCTGGTGTCCTTGCGCGAGGAACTGGCGAACCTAGAGCAGCAGTCCTCCGAGCTGACCACCCGCTGGCAGAACGAGCGCGACAAGATCGCCGCCGAAGGTAAGGTCAAGGAGCAGCTCGACAAGGCGCGGATCGAACTCGAACAGGCGCAGCGCTCGGGTGATCTCGCCCGCGCGGGCGAGCTGTCCTACGGCACGATCCCGAGCCTAGAGAAGCAGCTCGCCGAAGCGCAGGACCAGAGCGCCAACGCGCTGCTGCGCGAGGAAGTGACCGAGGACGACATCGCGGGCGTGGTCTCCAAGTGGACCGGCGTTCCCGTCGACAAGATGCTCGAGGGCGAGCGCGAAAAGCTGCTCAAGATGGAAGAGGTCATCGGCAAGCGCGTGATCGGCCAGAGCCAGGCCGTGGTCGCGGTGTCGAAGGCGGTGCGCCGTGCGCGTGCGGGCCTGCAGGACCCCAACCGTCCGCTCGGCTCCTTCCTGTTCCTCGGCCCCACGGGTGTCGGCAAGACCGAGCTCACCAAGGCGCTCGCCGAATTCCTGTTCGACGACGACAGCGCGATGGTGCGCATCGACATGAGCGAGTTCATGGAGAAGCACGCGGTGGCCCGCCTGATCGGCGCGCCTCCGGGCTATGTCGGCTACGAGGAAGGCGGCGTGCTGACCGAGGCGGTGCGGCGCAGGCCCTATCAGGTCGTGCTGTTCGACGAGGTCGAGAAGGCGCACCCCGACGTCTTCAACGTGCTGCTGCAGGTGCTCGACGACGGGCGCCTGACCGACGGGCAGGGGCGTCAGGTGGACTTCACCAATACGCTGATCATCCTGACCTCGAACCTGGGCAGCCAGTTCCTCACCACCATCGAGGACGGCAAGGACGTGGAAAGCGTCGAGCCGCAGGTGATGGAAGTGGTGCGCGGGCATTTCCGGCCCGAGTTCCTCAACCGTCTCGACGAGATCATCATGTTCCACCGCCTCGGGCAGGAGCACATGGGACCGATCGTCGAGATCCAGGTGGCGCGCGTGCAGAAGCTGCTCAAGGACCGCAAGATCGTGCTCGATCTGTCGCAGAGCGCCGAGCGCTGGCTGGGCCGGGTCGGCTACGATCCGGTCTACGGCGCACGCCCGCTGAAGCGCGCGGTGCAAAAGTACCTGCAGGACCCGCTCGCCGAGAAGCTGCTCGCGGGCGAGATTCCCGACGGCTCGCTCGTCCACATCGAGGACGGCGACGGCGCGCTGGAAATGAAGGTGGAATGAGGCTGGAGGGGGCCGGGCGGTCGGACTGCCGCCCGTGCCTCCCGATCCGGCCGCGAGACCGCGCGGCACGCCTCCGCCGGGCGGTCGAAAAAGGGCCCCGGGATCGCTCCCGGGGCCCTTTCTTTTTAGCCCTTTGCAGGCGTTCAGGGTCAGTAGTTGACCTTGAAACCGGCGTAGAGATAGCGACCGAAGGTGTCGTACGGATCGCCGCCCGAGGTACCGAGCAGGCCGAACGGCGGCTTCTTGTCGAAGGCGTTGTCCATGCCGAGGTAGAAGTTCAGACGATCGTCGTCCGAGTTAAAGTCGACACGGAAGTTGTGGTAGCTCACCGTCGGGTACCACGCGTCCTCGTACATGTCCGGGTTGTCCGGCGGCAGGGTCGTCAGCTCACCCGGAGTGCAGGTGCCCAGCGAGGTTTCGCCGCTGTTCGGGCACAGACCGGTGTATTCGTTCTGAGCCTCGAACGAACCCTTGGTGGTCTTGCCGATGAGGCGTGCCTGCCAGGTGAAGGCCACCGGGCCCATGTCGTACTTGACGTTGAGCGAGCCGGCCCACTTGGGATCGCCCAGTTCGCTCAGCTGGCGGTTGGGCAGGTACGAGTAGGTCGGGTTGGTGTAGTTGTCGAGCGTGAGCACGCGGGTCACGATCGCGTGCAGGCTCAGCGAGTGGCCATTGTCGAAAGCATGGCGGTACGACAGGTCGAAGTCGATGCCTTCGGTCTTCTGGCTGGCGTAGTTCACCCCGCCCGAAACCACGGCCGGCTCGACGAAGAGACCGGTGGTCGCGTCGCGGTTGATGAGCTGGCAGTACTGGTTATCGATGCCGGTCGGGCTGTTGTAGCACAGGTTCAGGATGTTCTGAGCGCTCAGCGAAGCGATCAGGTCGCTGACCTTGATGTTGTAGTAGTCGACCGAGAGCGCGAGGCCCGGGATCCAGCGCGGCTGGAACACCGCACCGATGGTGAGCGACTTGCCGCGCTCTTCGGTGAGGGTCGAGTTACCGCCCGAGACGTACGGGGTCGACGAAGTGACCGCGAGGCAGTTGCGGAACGGATCGCCCACGTTGCCCGGCACCGACGAGGTCGAGCAGGCCGCGACCAGCTCGGGGTTGTAGGAGGTCGGGACGCCGGCCGCCGCACAGTTGGCTGCACGGTTCGGGTTCTGGCCGATGTTCACGCTGTCGCACGGGTCGGCGAGCTGCGCGAAGTTCTGCGAGAACGGCGAGTACAGGTCGCTCTGCGTCGGGGTACGCACCGAGGTGGCGTAGTTGACGCGGAAGCGCAGGTCCTGGACCGGGGCATAGACACCCGAGATGTTGTAGGCCCAGACCGAGCCGACAGCATTGTTGTAGTCGGACACGCGTGCTGCGCCGCCCACGCTGAGCAGTTCGGCGAAGGGCATGTCGGCCAGGATCGGCACGTTGATTTCGCCGAAGGCTTCCTTGACGGTCATCGCCGGCGGATTGAACGGCTGGATCGCGTTGAGGAAGGTACCGCCGCTGGCAGTCAGCGCATCGAACGATTCCGATGCGGTTTCCTTGCGGTATTCCGCACCCAGCGCGAAGGCGACGGGGCCGCCGGGAAGCTCGAACAGCTTGCCCAAGTCACCCGAGATGCTGCCCGAGGCGATGAACTGCTCCGCCTTGCCGACGCGGTGTGCGGTGGTGTTGACGAAGTCGAGCGCTTCCTGCGAGGGAGCGCCGTAGCCCAGGACGTTGATCGGAACGCAGCCCGGGGCGTCGTTGGCCGGGTTGGCGTCGGCATTGACGCGGCACACGATGTTGCCCGTTGCGTCGCGCACGGCGTCGATCGCGAGGTTGAAACCGGCCGGATTGCCGTCGATGTCGAACAGCAACAGGTTGTTGATCGAGTTCATCTTCGTCTCGAGACGACCGTAGTTGACCGAGAGATCGTACGACCAGGTGTCGAGGAAGTCGCCCTGGACACCGCCGACGATGCGGTAGGTGTCACGCTCGTGCGTTTCGCCGCGACCGCCGAAGTCGATGTTGAAGCGCGAGAGCGGGAAGGTGCCGGTGGCAACATTGGTGCACAGGCCGTAGCTCTGCAGCGTGCCGAGCGCCTGCGCGTTGAGGAACGCGTTGTCGCAGCGCATGGCCGGGCCGCCGACGTAGGTCGGACCGCCGACGAAGAAGCTGGGCTGGCCTTCCTGCAGCGCTTCGATGTGAACGTACTTGGCCTCGACGTAGGGACGGAAAGCGTCGCTGACGTCGAAGTGGGCAAGCATGTTGATGTTGTAGCGCTCGAGACCGGCAGCAAGCTGGCCGGTGTTGCGCAGGGTCGAGCCGTTGCCGCCGATCACGTTGCCGGTGTAGGCGCCAAGATAACGGTCGGGGACATCGACGAAGAGGTCGCCGTCGTTGTCGAAGCGCAGGTACTGGCCCTGACCCAGGCCGCCGACGGTGCCGCCGTCCGAGATCGAGCCGTTGCGCACGCCGCAGACCCGCTGGTAGTCGGGGGTACCGTCCACGACCGGGCTGTCATCGATGTAGTTGTACTGGCAGCGGCCCGAGTAGGCGCCGGTCAGGTAGTCGCGGTCGGTGTAGTAGAGTGGGTTCGACTTGGCGTACTCGGCGGCGATGGCGATGTTGCCACGGCCATCGGCGAAGTTCTTGCCGAAGGTGCCCGAGACGAACAGGTTGCCGCGGTCGCCGCGCGACGAGATGCCGCCCTGGCCCTTGAGCGAGAGGCCCTCGAAGTCGCGCTTGAGCACGAAGTTGACCACGCCGGCAACGGCGTCCGAACCGTAGATCGCCGAGGAACCGCCGGTGACGATGTCGACGCGCTCGAGCAGGTCGACGGGGATCGTGTTGGTGTCGACCAGGTAGTCACCCGGCGAGGAGGTCACGTGGCGGCGGCCGTTGACCAGCACCAGCGTGCGGCTCGTGCCCAGACCGCGAAGGTCGAGCAGGTTGAGGCCGGCGGTGCCGATGAAGCGGGTCGAGTTGCCCTGCGAGTAGGTGGTGCGCAGCGCGGGAAGGTCGTTGAGCGCATCGCCCAGCGAGACGTCACCGACCGAGGTGATTTCCTCGGAGGTGATCGCGGTGACCGGCACCGGTGAATCGAGGTTCGGGCGCGAGATGCGCGAACCGGTCACGACGATGCTGCCGCCAAGGTCGGTGGCTTCGTCGGTCGGTGCGGCAATGTCGTCGGCGTCCTGCGCGAATGCGCTACCGGGCGCGACCAGCCCGGCGATGGTCAGACAGGTCGCGCCGTAGAGCGCGGCCTTGTGGAGTGATGTTCTCACTGGATGTGTCCCCTGTGTGGCATGCCTTCCCGCAGGCTGTGACCCGGAAGCGGAAAGACAAGTTCTTCACGCCGGACAGGCATTTGCATGCACGGCCGACGATGGGGGGATTGATGCCGATGGGGGCGTTGGCATCAATAGAATTTGAGCGATGTTTCAGCTTTGTTGCAGTTGCTGTGATCAATCTGCAACAATCGTGCTTCCGTGAGTATTTCTGATTTGTAAGCATGCGATCATTGTTACACACTTGCGCAACGAATTTCTGCACATAAAATCGTATTCATTGCACAGATATGATCAAAGAAGGCGTGGCTTGGGAATTTAATTACGAAACGCTGAAACCTAGTGTTTTAACTAGGGTAGTTTGGTCTCAAGCAGGCAACAGGTCATCGCCGCGGCTGCACGCCCATCGCGATGTCGGCGCGATCAGCCAGCGTTCGTCAAAAGTGCCGAATCGGTCTGCCTTGCGGCGCGTGCGGACGCAACAGGCCACCTGTTGCAAGGCAGGTCCCCCCGTAATGGGAGAGGCTCAGTTCACGCGGCGGGCCTTGATGCCCATCTGGCCGTTGATGCGCATCCAGTAAGTGCCGAGGGCGGCCTTCTCGAACTCGACCTTCTGTCCGACCTTGGGCGGATTGAGGCCGCGCCGCTTGGTCGTGCTTTCCCACACGGCGTTGCCCTCTGCGATGGTCACCTGCCAGTGCCCGCGCGGCAGCGAGCGCACCGCGGTGATGGTCGAGTTCAGCTTGTCGAGGTCTTCGGGTTGTTCGTCCTGAACGGGCTTGAACAGCGAGACTTCGGGGACCGCGTAGCCGTACAGCGACTTGCGGATGGTCTGGGCTTCCTCGCGGTCCACGACCTTGACCGCGCCTTCCTCGGCGGCGGCGATCAGTTGCTCGCTCTCGCGGTCGAAGCAGGCGAGGCGGGTGGCGTCGTCTGCGATCGACCGGCAGGCCGCGATCCTGTCGAGCGAGCCGGAACGGCCGCTGGCCCCGGTGTCCTGGGCCATTGCCACGCCGGGGACCAGTAGGCTGGCAGCGGCCAGCGCCGCTAACACGGAGACCTTGCGGCGCATGACCAGCAGCCTCGGCTCGCGCTGTGCATGTGCGGTGGAGGCAAGGTGCAGCGCGGGGCGGTCGGTCATGGTGGCAGATCCTGTCGGGAGAGGGGTATGGGCTGGGAGTGCAGGAGCGCGCGCAATGCGTCAAGCGCGCGGAAAGGCAGATGCGCGAAGGGCTGGAGGCTGACGGCTCAGGGCTTGCCTGAGCGCAACCAGCCCGTCACCGAGTAGCGCCGGTAGGCTGCGGCGCGGGTGACTTCGCTGACAGAGTGCATCTGCCCGACGCTAAACAGGTCGAGCGTATTGAACGCGGGCACCACGCCTTCGAACGCGTCCTTGCCCTTGTGTACGAGCAGCAGGCCGCCCCATTCGAGCCGCCAGACCGGATTTAGCCCGAGCACGTAGGCGGCATGGCGGTTCTTGCCGGGGAAGGCATCGTCGTGCCCGGTGAGAAAGTCCCCCGGGGCATAGGCGGTGGCCTGGGCATCGGCAAAGCTGACTTGCGCGCCGCCGGTCACCGTGCGCAGGAAATCGCGCGCCGGGCCTTGCGACATCCACGAGGCGAAGGCGGCGAGCGGGTCGTCGCTCGCGGCACGCGCGGCCTCGTCATCGGGTACGCGCAGGCTCTCGTAGCGATACTGGAAGCCTTGCCGGGCTCCGGCATAGACTGCGGTGTCGAGCTGCGCCGCCTGTTCGGGGCTGAGTGAGGCGCGGGTGGGGCGGTCGAGTTCGACCAGTTTCTCCCCGCTGTTGATCACCTGCTTCCAGTCCTCGCGGTTGCGCAGCATCAGGCGCAGCTGCTCTGCGCATTGCGGCGCGAGGAACCCGGCGATGCGCACGCGCCCATGCTCGGCGAAATGCGCGGCAAGCGCGGACGTATCGAGGTCGGGGGCGAGGGCATAGGCGATCGACATGACCCGCCTCATGGCACGATCGGCCCGGTGGGGCAAAGAGTGAAGCCGGGGCGCGAGGCGAGCATCGCGAACGCTTGGGGCAAATGCCCGGGCGCAGGGGAGAAAAACCCCATCTTACGAAACCCTACCTGCCTGTGCTAACCGGTCGGGGACCATGACTATTACCCTGTTCCAGCTCAATCCCGATATCGACCGCGCGCCCTTGCGCGAGGCCTTTGCCCGCGACGGGCGCGTGCAGGTGCGCGACTTCCTCGTGCCAGAGGCCGCCGCGACCATCCGGCAGGTGCTCGAGCACCAGACCCGCTGGGGCCTTGCCTGTCAGGCCGGTGAGGGCGGGCCGCAGAGCTTTCGCCCCGAGGCGATCGCGGCGATGTCGGCCGACGAGCGTGGTGCGCTGGTGCAGTCACTGCATCGCGCGGCGGCTAGCGGCGAATACGCGGTGCGCTTCAACAATTACCCGATGCTCGATGCCTATCTGCAGGGCTGGGACCGGGGCAGCCCGCAGGACCTGCTGCTCGAGCACATCAATGATCAGCCCTTCCTCGACCTCGCACGCGAGATCTGCTCGATACCCGAGCTGCGCAAGGCCGACGCGCAGGCGACCCTGTTCGCGCCTGGCGATTTCCTCGGCCTGCACACCGACAGCCACGTCGCCGAAGGCTGGCGGGTGGCCTATGTGATGAACTTCGCCGATCCCGAGTGGAAGAGCGACTGGGGCGGCTACCTCAACTTCCTCGACGAGGACGGCGACGTGGTCTGCGGCTGGAAGCCGCGCTTCAACACGCTCAACATGCTCGCCGTGCCGCAGCGTCACGCGGTCTCCTACGTTCCCCCCTTTGCCCCGCCGCATCGCTTTGCGATCACCGGCTGGCTGCGCGACCGGTAAGGCGATGAGCGCGGCACAGGCAGCAAGCCTTCGCGAGGCGGCGCTGGAAGCGGAAAAGGCGGGTCAGGCGGGTGAGGCAGCGCGCCTGTTCGATGCGGCGCTGGCGGCAGCACCCGGCGATGCGCGCCTGCTCAACAGCGCGGGCGGCTGCGCATTGCGCTGCGGTGATGCGCAGCGCGCCGAGACGCTCTACCGCCGGGCCCACGATCTCGCCCCGGGCGATGTCGAGTTCGTGATCAACCTCGCCATCGTCCTCACCCGGCTCGAGCGTGCGCACGAGGCGGTTTCGCTCCTGCGCGCGCGCGAGGCCGAAGGCGGCGGGCAGGCCCGTTACTGGTCGACCCGCGCGGCGAGCGAGCGCGATGCGGGCGACCTGTCTGCGGCTGCTGCGAGTTACGAGCGCTGCCTTGCGCTCGACCCTGCGCATTCGCGCGGTCTCCATGGGCGGGCACGGGTCGCGCTCGAACGCGGGGAACGCGACGCGCCTGCACGCTATGAGGCGGCGCTGCGCGCGCTGCCGGGCGACGGGTCGCTGTGGCTGGGCCGGGCGATGGCGCTCGAGGCCGCCGGGCAATACGAGGAGGCACGGCGCATCGCTGCCGCGCTCAGCGTGCAGATGCCGGCATGGCTCGACGCTCATCGCTATCTTGCCGAACTGCGGCTGAATGCCGGGGAAGGGGAGCAACCCGGAGCGCGCGGCGCTTTTGCCGACCACTACGGTCCAGCAACCCATGCCCTGCCAGAGAACGTCGAACTGGCGCAGGCCTGGTGTTCGGCGCTGGCCGGGGCCGACCGCTACGAGGAAGCGGCGCAGGTCGCGCGCGAGGCGCTGGAGCGGCGCCCGGGCGAGGCATCGCTGGCCTTGTGCGCGGCGATCTACGCCAGCGCGAACGGCGATCTCGATGACGCCGACACGCTTTTCGCACAAGTGCCGGCGGGCGCGCGCTCACCGCTCGAGGAGGGGCGCCACCGGCTGCGGCGCGGGGATTTCCAGCGCGCCGAGGCGCTGCTCGAAGCGGCTCTGGCCCGCGATCCCGGCTCGGTTCCGGCCTGGGCCCTGCGCTCGCTGGCATGGCGCAAGCTGGGCGACGAGCGCGAGGCGTGGCTGCACGGGCAGGAGGGGCTGGTACGCCGCCTGCCGCTGTCGCTGTCGGATGCGCGCTGGGGCGAGATCGTCGCCACGCTCGATGCGCTGCACGACGAATCCATCCATCCCGTGGGCCAGTCGGTGCGCGGGGGCAGCCAGACCCGCGGCGCGCTTTTCGCGCGCACCGAGCCGCCGCTGCGCGACCTGCATGAGGCGATCATGGCGGTAATCGAGCAATATCGTGAAGGGCTACCACCGCGCGATGGCGATCATCCGCTGCTGCGCCACCGCGAGGACTCGCTGGCGATCACCGGTTCGTGGTCGGTGCGGCTGGGGCCGGGCGGGCGACACACCGTCCACATCCACCCGCGCGGGGTGCTCTCCTCCGCGCTCTACGTCTCGCTGCCGCCGCTGGCCGAAGACGCGACCGGCGCCGGGTGCCTCGAGCTGGGCGGTGCGCCGCCGGAAATGGGCATCGATCTCGCGCCGAGCACGGTGATCACGCCGTGCGAGCGTCACCTCGCGCTGTTCCCCAGCACCTTGTTCCATGGCACGCGCCCCTTTGCGAGCGGGCAGCGCATGACCGTGGCCTTCGACGTGACCGCGCACACGCGCTGATCCGCGTCCGGCGCTGCCGGCAGACATCCTCGATCCCGTCGAAAGCGCGGCCCCGGCGACTGGGCCGCGCGCCTTTGCGTGCGACACTCGCTTGCGCACTAGCGCCGCGCGCGATGCGCAAAAGGAAAGGGCGGGAAGCCGAAGCTCCCCGCCCTTCCGGTTTGACTGATCCTCTAGGATCGCGTGCCTTAGAAGGCGACGCGGCCCGAGATGAAGAAGTCGCGGCCAAGAACGTCGTAGACACCCGGGTAGGTGTTGGTCTGTTCCTGGTTGTCGCCCATCGTCGGCGGCTGCTTGTCGAACAGGTTGTTGATACCCATCGTCAGGCCAAAGGTCTCGGTCACGTCGAAGCCGAGCGTGAGGTCGAACAGGTCGTACGCCTTCAGCTTCTCGACGGCGTATTCGGTCGACGGATCGTCGTCGCGAACCGAGCCGAGGTGACGCCAGCGCAGGCTGGTGGTGACCGGGCCGTCCATCCACGTCAGACGCGAGGTCCACTTCCACTCGGGAGTGGGGTTGCCGCAGGCCAGGATGCCGAACTTGCCGGCGCAGTCGTAAGTGACTTCCGGGTTGTCAGCGACCGGGGTGTAGATGTTGCTGATCGTGTAGTTACCGAGCAGGTTGAACGAGACGCGGGCGTCTTCGCTGAACAGGCCGGTGCCGACTGCCTGAACGTAGGTGACTTCGAAGTCGACGCCTTCGACTTCAAGACCGCCAGTGTTGGCGTTCAGGAAGCTCGGCAGGACCTCGCCGTCGAACTGGCCGTTGGCATTACGTGCGCCGACGAAGACCTGGCAGTACGGGCTGCTGACGTCCTGGAACACGTTGTAGCACAAGTCGAGAGCGTTGTTCAGACCGCCACCGAAGGTGCCGATCGCATCCTTGACCTTGATGTTGTACCAGTCGACCGTTGCCGAGAAGCCGGGCAGGAAGGTCGGACGGAACACTGCACCGGCCGTCCACGAGTCCGAGGTTTCTTCGTTCAGCGCGGAGTTGCCGCCGAAGGTGCCCTGGATCTGCGTGTTGAGCTGGATATCTTCGCTCCACAGGCTGCCGGCCGGAACGCCGGTGGCGAGGCAGAGAGCTTCGAGAGTGGCAGTCCGGTCTTCAGGGTCGGTCACGCCGCCGTCGCAGGGATCGGTCGCGCCCGGGAAGCCGACCGAGGCACCGCCGAACAGCTCCTGAACGTTGGGAGCGCGAACCGCGCGCTGGTACTGGCCGCGGAACGTGACATCCGGGATCGGAGCATACTCGAGACCACCGGCATAGGCCCACACGCCGCCAACGGCGCCGAGCGAGTAGTCGGAGTAACGCGCAGCAGCGGTCGCCTCGAGGCGGTAGATGCCCGGAGTATTATTGACCAGCGGAAGGCGCAGCTCGGCGAAGACTTCCTTGACGTTGTAGGAACCTGCGGTCGGCTCACCGGCGTTGAAGCCAATGACGTCGCCCGAGGCCAGCGCGGTGTCGGGAATGAACTCCGAGCTAACCTTGCGGTACTCTGCACCGATTGCGAAGCCGATGTCTTCCGAGCTCATGCCGGTGTTGAACAGCGAACCGCTGATCACGCCGCTGGCAACCTGAAGGCTCGAGCTGTCGCCGTTCTGGGCGAGGATCGAGATCTGGTCGACCATGTCAGGGGTAAGGGTGTTCGGACCGAAGATGTTGATGGCATCGGCCGAACCGTCGAGACCCGCCTGGAACGCCGAACGCGAGATGTTGCCCGCCTGGATGTTCGAGTTACGGGTACGCGAGTACATATAGTACGCGTCGTAGTTCAGGTTCGAGGTGATCTCACCCTTGACGCCGATGAGGGCGCGGAACGCGTTACGCTCGTCGAGCGAGTTGCGTGCACCGGTCTCGGTGACGCGGCGCTGCACGGCCATGCGGACGATACCGTCAGCGTCGGTGTCGAGCTGGTTCATCGCCGCGACGTCGGCTGCCGAGATGAACGGCGAAACGTTGGCGATGTTGATGTTGTAGGTGCCGGTGACCGGGGTCGCGGCAAGCTCGTTGGCAACGCGGTTGTTGACGAAGGTCACCTCGGTGTAAGCCGAGTGGCCATCGGCGAACTCGTAGTCCGCGTAGCCGCCCATGAGGTAGCGCTCCTGCGGCACCATCAGGTAGTTGACGGGGCCGTAGTTGTAGAGGTCGGTGCCGACGCGCGGGCGAGCCGAGCCCGGGGTCTCGTAGTAGCCGCCCGGCGAGCAGAAGACGTTGCCGGTCGGGCAGTCATCCGAACCAAGGACCGAGGTGAAACGGCCGTCGGGGGTGGTCGACGAACCGCCGGGGATGATGCCGCCTTCGTAGTCGTCCCAGTTCACGTTCTCGGAGAACTTGCGGGCCGAGGCGAAGACGCTCTTGCGCTTGTAGTACTCGGCGAAGACGGTGGCGTGACCACGGCCGTCGGCGAATTCCGAACCCATCGCGACATAGGCTTCGAGACGCTGGCCGTCGCCTTCGCCGGTCAGGCCGTACTGGCCACCGGCCTCGACGCCCTGGACGTTCTTGAGGCGGAAGTTGACGACACCGGCGAGGGCGTCCGAACCGTAGACGGCCGAGGCGCCGCCGGTCACGACGTCAACCGACTCGATCAGGAACGAGGGGATGGTGTTGAGATCGACGACCTGGTTGGCGTCGTAGAACATCCAGCGGCGGCCGTTGACGAGCACCATGGTGCGCTCTTCGCCGAGGCCGCGAAGGTTCAGGGTGGCGACACCGCCGCCCGGGTTGTTCGAGAACGAGGTCGTGCCCGGAATGACCTGCGGCAGGTTGTTGATGACGCTTTCGACGTTCACCGCACCCGAGAGGGCGAATTCCTCGCTGTCGACGACGGCGACGGGAGCGGCCGAGTCGAGGTTGCGACGCACGATGCGCGAACCGGTGACGACGATGGCTTCGCCAGCATCGGCCTCGTCCGGCGAATTCGTGCCGTCCTGCGCGTAGGCGTTCGTCGATGCCAGTACGGCGGCAGCCGTCAGGCACGTCGCGCTGCGCAGCGCGGCCTTCTTCAGAATTGCTTTCACGTTATGTGTCCCTTGTTGCTTACGGCTGCCAGACGGGTGCGTGACCAATCCCGAAGAGCGTGCCGGTTGCCGACAGCGCGGCACGCTTGCGCGCGTTGCTGTCATGGCCGCGATTTGTTGCGCCGCAAGGAAGGGGATTCAATCCCATGTTGCGGATGGGGCCAAATTGGAGCGGGCGCTGTGTCATTGCCGCAACACCGATAGGCGGCCATTTTTGCGGTGAACCGAGCTTTCAAGGAATCCTGCGGGCTTTGGCTGAAATCCGGCCTGTGTACTTGTTGCACTTTCATTGCTTTTGTTGCGTTTCGGATGGCTCTGGGGCAACGCCGTTGCGTTTGCACTTGCGGCGAGGGTCGCGGGCATTGACCGGCGCGTGCGAGCGATTTAACCGATTGCTTAAATACAACGCCGCCGCGCGATCACCGTCGATTGGGGCTGTTGCGCTCAGCCGGGCACAGATGTGGCCGGTTGTGGTGCATGGCCTTCCGGCGTGGGACGTGCGTTGCGGCAACAAGGGATCGGGATTCGATGCAGTTGGGTAACTCTGTCTCCGCCGTCGTGACCGGGGGCGCCTCGGGCCTCGGTGCGGCCACCGCGCGCGCACTGGCCGAGAAGGGCGTGCGGGTTGCGATCTTCGACCGCAATGCCGAAGCGGGCGAGGCCGTCGCCGCGCAGATCGGCGGTCGCTTCGTCGAGGTCGACGTCACGGACGATGCGAGCGTGCGGGCAGGTTTCGCCGCCGCGCGCGAGGCGCATGGGCAGGAACGTGTCCTGGTGAACTGTGCCGGGATCGCCCCGGCTGCAAAGACGGTGGGCCGCAACCGCGAGACCGGCGCACGCACGCCGCACGACATGGCGCTGTTCGACAAGGCGATCGCGATCAATCTCGTGGGGACTTTCCGCTGCGTGGCGGTCTCGGCGGCGGGCATGGCAAGCCTCGAGCCGCTCGATGCATCGGGCGCGCGCGGCGCGATCGTCAACACCGCCTCGGTCGCGGCGCAGGACGGGCAGATCGGGCAGGCCGCCTATGCCGCCTCCAAGGGCGGGGTCATGGCGATGACCCTGCCGATTGCGCGCGACCTCATGGGCGATGGCATCCGCGTCAACACGATCCTGCCCGGCATCTTCGAGACCCCGATGATGGCGGGCATGCCCGACGAGGTGCAAAATGCGCTCGCGGCGCAGGTGCCGTTCCCCAAGCGGCTGGGCAAGCCCGAGGAATATGCCCGCCTCGCGCTCTTCATGATCGGCGAGGACTACATGAACGGGGAATCTGTCCGGCTCGACGGCGCGATCCGGATGGGGCCGCGGTAAGGCCGATGGGGGGAAGCGGACCAGCGAAGGGGCGCGGCGCACAGGGCGCCAAGGCGGGCGCTGCGGTCGGCGGCGGCGTCGCTGCGCCGCCGGGCGCGCGCGCCTTGCTGCTCGACACCGCGAGCGCGATCATGCGCGAGGGCGACGTGATCGACATCTCGCTGTCCGAGCTTTCGCTGCGCTCGGGGCTCAATTCCGCATTGGTGAAGTACTACTTCGGCAACAAGGCGGGGCTGCTCAAGGCCCTGCTCGACCGCGACTGGGAGGGCATCGTCACCTCGGTCGACGCGCTCGTCGCCAAGGACGGCTGGTCGCCCGAGGCCAAGCTGCGCCGCCACATCCACAAGGTCGTCGATACTTTCTACGAGGTGCCCTACCTCAACCGCCTGACCATGCGCGTGATCCGCGAGAGCGACGAGGCGGAGGCACGGCGCATCGCCGATTGCTACCTCTCGCCGATGTACCGCGCTTACGAGGCGCTGATCGGCGACGGCGTGCGCGCGGGCGTGTTCCGCGAGATCGACCCGCAGCTGTTCTATTTCACCGTCACCGGCGCGGTCGACCGCTTCTTCTCGGCGCGCCTCGTGCTCAAGCACTGCTTCGATCAGGACACGTTGACCGAGACCCTGCGCGACCGCTATCGCGAGCACTCCATCGACATCATCATGGCAGGTATTCTTGCGCGCTGAAAAATCGACGTCCTGGCACATCGGGGTCATCGGCGGATCGGGTCTCGCGGCCGGCATCGAACTGGAGGATGCGCAGGAGATCGCGGTCGCCAGCCCCTTCGGCGAACCCTCAGGGCCGGTCGTCACCGGACGCATCGGCGAGGTGCGCATGACCTTCCTCGCACGCCACGGCAAGGGGCACGCGATCCCGCCTTCGCGCGTCAACTACCGCGCCAACATCGACGTACTCAAGCGCTGCGGGGTGACCGACGTTGTTGCGCTCTCGGCGATCGGCTCGCTGACCGAGGAGATGGCGCCTGGGCACATGGTGATGGTCGACCAGTTCATCGACCGCACCACGCAGCGCGTCTCCAGCTTCTTCGACACCGGGCTCGTCGCTCACGTCAGCCTCGCCGACCCGGTCTGCGAGCGGCTCAAGGGCCTGCTCGCCGGGGCAGCGGAACTGGCGGGCGGCGAGGTCCACCAGCGCGGAACCTACCTGTGCATCGAGGGGCCGCAATTCTCGACCCGTGCGGAAAGCCTGATGTACCGGGCCTGGGGTGCGCATGTCATCGGCATGACCGGCATGCCTGAGGCGCGCCTCGCGCGCGAGGCCGAGCTGCCCTACGCGATGCTCGGCATGGTGACCGACTACGATTGCTGGCGCGAGGACGAGGCAGGCGTCGAGGTCAGCCATGTGCTCGAGGTCATGCAGGCCAATGCCGAGCTCGCGCGCACTGCGGTGCGCAACCTTGCGCACCACGTGCCGGCAGTGCGCGAGCCGAGCCCGGTCGACACCGCGCTCGAACATGCGCTGATCACCGCGCCCGATGCACGCGATCGCAAGCTGGTCCACAAGCTCGATGCCGTCGCCTGCCGCCTGTTCGGCGAGCGCGACTGAGCCGGGCAGGGATTGTCCGATGGCGCGCAAGTCCCGCAAGAAGCGCTACCTCACCGCGACGATGCCCGACGGCTACGTCAAGACCATCGGCCCCACCGCCGATCCCTTCACGCATTACTGGCGCATCGTCGCCACGCTCGAGAACGGCAAGAGCGAGGTGTTCTGGGGCCACGAGCGCAGTCTGGCCGAGGCGAAGAAGCTGAAAGGTCCCGCGGGCGAGGGCGCGAAGAAGCGCGGCTGGACGGGCTATACCTTCGAGATCGCCGAGCTCGTCGAAAGCGAGGAACCGCCAGCCCCCTGAAGCCAGTGACCGTAGTGTCCTCAAGAGAAAAGCCCCTTCGCGGCAATGCGCGAAGGGGCTTTCCTTGTCCGGACCGGGTGGGCGGAACTTGTCTGTGAAAGAGGATCCTAGTTGCTGCCCGGGCCGTCGCCACCGAAGGCGTCGGCGATCGAGCAGGCGGCTGGGCCGAGAATGACCACGAAGAGCGTGGGCAGGATGAACAGGATCAGCGGCACGGTCATGATCGCGGGCAGGCGCGCGGCCTTTTCCTCGGCGCGCATCATGCGCTCGTTGCGGAACTCGGCCGAGAGCACGCGCAGGGCCGAGGCGAGCGGGGTGCCGTAGCGCTCGGTCTGGACCATGGTCGTGACCACGCCTTTGACCGCATCGAGATCGACGCGCCACGCGAGGTTCTCGAAGGCCTGGCGGCGTTCGGTCAGGAACGAGAGCTCGATCGAGGTGAGCGAGAGTTCGTCGCCCAGTTCCGGGTAGGCGCGGCCCAGTTCGCGCGAGACACGCTCGAACGAGGCGTCGACGGTGAGACCGGCCTCGGCGCAGATGACGAGCAGGTCGAGCGCGTCGGGCAGGCCCTTGCGGATCGCGTCGGTGCGCTTGGTGATGAGGTTCTGGAGGAAGATGTCGGGGCCCTTGTAGCCCGCGAGCAGCATGACCGCGAAGCCGCCGAAGCGCTTGAAGGCGCTCCACTCGGGGAAGTAGTCGACCCAGTAGATCATGATCGCGGCGAAACCGCCCAGTGCGATCGGCGCGACGAGGCGTGCGAAGACCACCGCGACCGCCCACTGCTTGTCGCGGATGCCGGCCTGGGCGAGCTTTTGCTGGATGACCTTGAGCTGGCTGTCCTGGAGCACCTTGAGGCTGCCCAGGATCGCGCTCATGCGATCGGTGGTCTCGTTGCGGCGAACGATGCTCTGGCGCTTGCGCGCGCCGGTGGTGATGCCGGCCTTGAGCTGTTCGCGGCGCGCGTTGAGGGCGCGCACGCGCTTGGCCATCGGGTCGCGCACGGTGATCGCGGTGTAGATCGCGAACATCGTCGCCATCGCCGCCACGGCCGCGAGCAGCGTACCGATGAGGATGACGTCGAAGCCGAGGATCGTGGGACCGGCGGGTTGATCAGGCATGATGTGCACTCTCTCCGGTCAGATTTCGAAGCTGACCATCTTGGCCATGATGAAGGCGCCGATACCCATCCACACGAGGCCGCCCATGCCGGCCACCATCAGGCGCTCGTCGACGAAGAATTCGCCGATGTAGCCCGGGTTGATCCACCAGATCATGGTGAAGACGATGAAGGGCAGGGCGCCGACGATATAGGCCGAGGCCTTCGATTCCGAGCTCATCGCGCGGATCTTGAGTTTCATCTGCGCGCGCTTGCGCAGCACGTCGGACAGGTTGGCGAGCGTCTCGGCGAGGTTGCCGCCGGTCTCGCGCTGGATCGCGAGCGTGATGCAGAAGAAGTTGAATTCGGGCATCGAGAGCCGGTCGGCGGTCTCCTGGAGGGCATCCTCCATGGTCTTGCCGATCTTGATGCGCTCGGTGATGAGCTTGAATTCCTCGCCCACCGGGCCCGGAACTTCCTTGGCGACGACGCCCAGCGTCTCGGTCACCGGCAGGCCCGAACGAAGGCCGCGCACGAGCAGCTCGATCGCATCGGGGAACTTGGTGGTGAAGGAATTGGCGCGCTTGGAGACGAAGTAGTTCACCACCAGGTGCGGCAGTCCGGCTCCCACCAGGAGGCCGATGGCGAGGGCCAGCAGCGCCGCGCCGGTCTTGATGAAGATCAGCAGCGCGATCACCGCGGCAAGGCCGAGCGAGGCATAGAGATACTGCGAGAGCGTCCAGCCCTTGCCCGCACGGTGCAGGCGCAGTTCGAGCGCCTCGATGCGCGAGCCGGAACCCGCGATGGCGTGGAGCTTGGGCTTGCGCGCGGCAACTGCCTTGCGCATCTGCGCTTCGACCCGGTCGTTGGTGCTCTGCGAATGGCGGAAGCGCACGGCTTTCAGGCGCCGTGCCGATTCCTTCGTCGGCGAGGGACCGGACAGGAGCAGGAAGCCCAGGACCATGACGGTCATCAGGCCAAGCGCCACGAACAGGAGCTGAACCGGGATCATCGTGCGTTTCGCCTTCCTTGTTTGGACCTGGCCCCGATCGGATCGGGGGCAGGTTCGGCGAGGTTACCGCACCAGCGCTCAGCTGGCGGCGGCTTCCGACTTCTTGTTGCCCAGTCCCGACATCAGCGACTTGAGATCGAGCTTGTCGAGCAGCGAGCCACCCTTGCGTGCACCAGCCTCGCCATCATCCTCGTCGATGGTGTTGAGGATGGTCTTGCCGAGGTCGCGCATCACGCTGGCCGCACGGGTCGAACGGTTGGCGTCGATGAAGGTCTGGCCCAGCTTGGCGGCGAGCGCCGCGGCCTTGGGATCGAAGGGAATGGTCAGTTCGACCTTGGTCTCGATCGAGGCCTCGAAGTCGGCCTTGCTGATCTCGCCCACGCCGGTCTGCACCTTGTTGGCGACGACGATCACGCGGCTGTGCGGCGCATTGGCGCGCAGCCACGAGAGCACGCGGATGGTGTCGCGCGCCGAGGCAAGCGTCAGTTCGGCGACGACCACGACCACGTTCACGTCGGTGACGAGCTGCGGGAAGTTGATCAGCATCGAGCGCGGCATGTCGATGACGGTGGTCTCGAAAGCCTCGCGGAATTCCTCCTCGAGCTGCATGAAGGCAGCGCCGTCGGTCATCAGCGGGGTCGAGATCGGAGCCTCGGCCGAGAGGATCGCGAGGTTGTCGTTGGCGCGGATCATGGCGCGTTCGATGAACAGGCCGTCGATGCGGCTGGGGTTCTCGATCGCGTCGGTGAGACCGCGGCCCGGCTCGAGGTCGAGACACAGTGCGCCCGTACCGAAGTGGATGTCGAGGTCGAGCAGCGCGGTCGGCAGCTTGTTGTCGGCGCTGAACATCCATGCCAGCGAGGTGGCGATGGTCGAGGCGCCCACGCCGCCGCGCGTGCCGATCACGGCGGTCGAGACGTGCTGCTTGGAGCTGCCGCCCTCGCTGGCGCGCGGCGCCGAGAAGACCGCCTGCGCCTGCGACATGGCATCGCGCACCTGCGCCGGGGTCAGCGGCTTGAGCAGGTAGTCGTGGATGCCGCTGGCGATGAGGTCGCGGTAGAGGCGCACGTCGTTGACCTGGCCGACCGCGATCACCACGGTGCCCGGCTCGCAGACTTCGGCGAGCGCGTTGATGTCGCTGAGCGGGTCGCCGCTCTCGGAGAGGTCGACCATCAGGATGTTGGGCGAGGCGGTGATCGAGAGCGACTGGATCGCGTTGCGCAGGCCGCCCTTGTAGCACTTCTCGGGCGCCCAGCCCATTTCCATGACGATCGGGCGCAGCACGTCGAGCGAGGCATCGTCGCACATGTAGACCGCGAACTGCTCGCGACCGTTGCCGTTACCGGATTTCCAGGGTGCGTTCATGGCTCAGTTGTCCTTCGTGCCGGCTTCGGAGACGGTGTTGCCCTTGCCCGTGGTGGTGGCCTTGCGATAGGCGTCGATGGCCTTGCTCGAGGTCATCAGGACGGTGTCGCCGGTGCTGTCTGCGCCGTGGAGCAGGTCCTCGGGATTGGCGACCATCGCGGCGAGGTTCGAGTTCGTCGCGCAGCCGTAGTTGCCCGAGAGGCCGTTGTTCGGATTGAAGTCCGAATTGGTCGACCAGTCGGGGCACGAGGGCACGCTGGCGCGGGTGCGGGTGAGCACGACGCGCACGGTTCCCGCATTGACGTACCCCGGCGTGATCGGCGCCTCGTCCGAGACGAGGATGCCGTGGCGCGCGGCGACGGCGGCGACCGCGTCGCGGGTGACCGGGCTGGAGGCCGGGTCGTCGACGTGGATCTTGTCGCCGTACTTGAGGTCCATCGCGTCGAGCCAGCCCGAGAGGCGCTGCTGCTCGCCATAGGCGAGGCCGCTGGTGCCCGAGGTCAGGTCGAGCGTGTAGTTGACCTTCTCGACCACCGGCTGGTGCTGGCTGTACATCGAGCGGTTCTGCGGGATGCCGCCGCAGCCGGCGAGCGCGAGCCCGGCGCCGAGCGCGAGCAGGGTGCCGGCGAGCCTGGCGGGACGGTTCTTTGCGCTGCTGTGCATGGAAATCACCTTTGTCATGTCAGGCTCACTTCAGGCTGAAGCCGGGCTTCGCGGCATCGTCTGCGGAAGCGGTGCGGGTCCGGGTCGCGGGCGTCGCCGCGCCGATGGCGGGCGCTGCGGGCGCGGCCTCGGGAGCGGCGCTCGGGCCGGGACGACGCTGGTTGCTTTCGCCATCGCTCTGCATGTTGCCGAGCAGGCGCTGCAGCTCGTTGGGCGTGTTGAAGCCGTCGGTGGGCAGGACGATCTGCGAGGCATCGACCGGGTTTACCAGGTACGGGGTGATGACGATGACCAGTTCGGTCTCGCCGCGACGGTAGTTGGTCGAGCGGAACAGCGAGCCCAGGATCGGCAGGTCGCCGGCGCCCGGGACCTTCTGGATCGAGTTCGAGCTGTTGTTCGAGAGCAGGCCCGCGATCATGAAGCTCTGGCCCGAGCCGAGCTCGACCGTCGTTTCGGTGCGCCGCGTGGTCAGCGAGGGAACCTCGAAGCCGTTGAGCGTGACCGAGCCCTGGCTCGAGAGTTCGGAAACTTCGGGGCGCACGCGAAGCGAGATGCGGCCATTGGCGAGCACGGTGGGCGTATAGCTGAGGCTCACGCCGTAGTTCTTGTACTCGATCGAGGTCGCGCCGAGGCCCTGGCTGATCGGGATCGGGAATTCGCCGCCCGCGAGGAACTCGGCGGTCTCGCCCGAAAGCGCGGTGAGGTTGGGCTGGGCGAGGCTGGTGACGAGACCGACGGTCTCGCCGGCATCGAGCGCGCCGAGGATGTCGACGCCCAGCAGCTTGCCCGCCATCGCGATGGTGCCGCCCGTGGTGGTGGGATCGACCGTCGAGCCGGGCATCGAGGAACCGTCGGGCAGGGTCACCGAGACCGAGCTGCCGATGCCCATCGGCATGCCCGGTGCGAAGGTGTTGACCGCGCCCTGACCGAGGCCGAACTTGAAGCCGCCGGTGCTGTCGATGGTGGTGAGGTTGACGCCCAGCGTCTTGACCAGCGAGCGGCTGACCTCGGCGATGCGTACCTGCAGGTTGACCTGCAGCGGGGTCGCCATGCGCAGGCGGGAGATGACGTTGGCTTCCTTGCCGACGTAGGCCTGGACGAGGCGCTCGGCTTCAGAGGCGTCCTCGGGCGACTTGATCGTGCCGGTCAGCAGGAAGGTGTTGGTGCCCATCGTCGAGACGGTGATGCGCGCTTCGGGCATGGCGAGGCGCAGCATCGAGTCGACGCTGTCGAAGTTCGAGCCGACGCGGATGTTGGCCGACCACACGACCTTGCCGGCGCGGTCGCTGGCATAGACGGTGGTGGTGCCGCCCGCCTTGCCGAAGACGTAGAGCTGGCTGGTCGACTTGACCTGGACGTCGGCGACGGCATCGTTGGCGACGAACACGTCGGTCATCGAGCCGGGCACGTTGACCAGCTGGCCATTGCCGATCGAGAGCGAGATGTCCTGCGCGGGGCGGACCACCGACTGCGCGGCGGCCGGGCTGGCGAGCCCTGCGCTCAGCGCCATGGCGAGCGGGGCCGAGGCGCCGACGAGCGTCAGCATGGACTTGAGAAGGCGACGGTTCATGGATTTGCCCTCAGGATTGGCGGAGCGGTCGTGGGCGACGCTGGCGTTGCGGTTCTGGCGCATCACTTGGTCCCCACGGCTTCTTCGGTGGTGATCTTGCCGCGGGTGACGCGCACCACCGGACCGGAGCGGACCGGGGCAGCGGCTGCGGGCGCACCGGGGTTGCCGGCGATCGCGACAGTGGTGCCCTGCGCCGGGCGCTCGTCGGCACTGGCCGGACGGCTGGAGCGCTGGAAGCGCGAGACGTCGCCGCCGGTGACGTAAGTGGTGTTGCCCTCGATCGGACGGTTCATCGCCTGGCGCATGATCTTCTCTTCCTGCTCGCGGGTCGCGCCCTCGGGGACGGCGACTTCACCGCTGGCGAGGATGCGCTCGAACTCGCCGTGGCTGTCGGCCAGCGACCGCAGCGAGAGGCTGAGCTCGCCGATCTCCTCGGAGACCGCGATCTTCTCGGCGATGCGCGGGGTCACCTCGAGGGTCACGGTGCGGAAGGCGCGGACCACGGTCTTGCCGTCGACGACCTCGTTGTCGGTGGTCTGGTCGGTGGCGAGCACGCGCAGGTTGCGCAGGATCGTCTCGGTGGTGTTGAGGGGCTCCGATTCGGCGCCCTTGACCTGCTGGGTGAGCATCAGGTCGACGCGGTCGCCGGGGAACACGAAGCCGCCCACGCCGGTCTTGGCCGAAACCGAGATGGTGACCGCACGCATGCCCGGCCCGAGAGCGGCAGCGAGGAAGCCACGGTCGCCCGGCGCGACGAGCGCACCCTGGGTGACGGGCTCGCCGGCGGTGACCGGGAAGCGCACGACGGTGCCGAGCAGCTTGTTCATGTCGGCTTCGCCGTCGATGAAGTAGGCGTCCTTGACGAGACCGGTGGGCCAGTCCTGGAAGGAGATTGCATCGGCGGTGATGATGGTCCCGACCGGCAGCGCCCGCTGCGCGACGAGGACCTTGGGCCCCTTGGGCTGAACCGCGACGGCTTCGGCCCTGGGTGCCGATGCGCCGACGAACATCGATCGAGCTGCAAAGGCGGTGCCGGCGGCAACCACCAGTGCAACGATCAGCAGCATCAGCTTCTTCTTATCCATGGCTTAGCAAGCCCCCTGAAATTCCCGTTTGCTCAGAGCATTCTCGGGTAAATTGGTTAAAAACGGGTTCATCCGTTTACCCTGTCAGTTGAATCGTTTTTTTAGCTGACAGGGCTGAATTCGATGGCGGCGCGGGTCTCGGCGGCGAGGACCCACAGGCCGGCGGCGGAGATCGCGACGCCATAGGGAATCGGCAGGCGCGATTTCTGGCGGCGCATGATCTGGTGAAAGCCAAGGCCCAGCAGTGCGAGCACGGCGAGGACGACCAGCGCGACCACCCATGCCCCCGGGATCAGCGCGGAGATAGTGCGCACCGCAGCCTGCGAGACGAGCGGGCGTCCGGTGGCGAGCGCGAAGATCACCGCGGCAGCGCCCAGCGTCCAGGTCGCCGCGGCCAGAAAGGCGAGCGCGTCGCGCCATGTCTCGCCGGGCATGCGCTTCATGTTGAAGGCGGCCATGGCGATCGAGCCGCCGCCGCCGATCACCGCCATCAGCACGACCAGCTGGAGAAAGGCACCCGGCGTGAACCACAGCGCCAGCGCAGTCAGCAACTTGACGTCGCCGCCGCCCATCTGGCGTAGCGCGAACAGCACGCAGGCGATCACGAAAGTGAGCAGGGCAAGGCCCAGCTGGAAGCCGATCTGCTGCCAGCCCATGCCCATCGCCAGCCACCACAGCGGCGCGGCGAGGGCGATGCCGAGGTTAAGCGTGTTATCTATCTCGCGGCGGCGAATATCGGTGAACGCCGCATAGAGCAGCGCGATTGCCAATCCGGCGAGCAGACCGTACGAAAGAATTGCGCCAGACATTCGGCATCCCCCTGTCGGGAACCGGTCTAGTCGGGATCACTTACCAAAGAGTAACCAGTCCGAAGGGGCGTTTTCAGCCAGATGAGCGAGCCGGACAGCGAAGGCGAGACCATGGGCAGGCCCGGCCTCGAGGGCGGGATCTGCCAGCCCGAAACCGAATTTTCCGGTGCAAGCGCCGCGCGCGAACCCGCGATAGATCGCCGCGCCATTCCCGCTGCCGCGCGCGAATCGCTCTGGCACGGCGTGGACGGGGCCCCGATTCGCCGAATCGACATTCCCGCGTGTGCCCCTAGCGGCGCGGTGCGCGGGTCGCTGCTGTTCATGCCCGGGCGCGGCGACTGCTACGAGAAGTGGCTCGAGACGCTCGTGCACTGGGCCCGGCGCGGCTGGCAGGTGACCAGCGCCGACTGGCGCGGGCAGGCGCTCTCGGGCCGGCTCGGCATGGACGCGACGACCGGGCACGTCGAGGATTTCGAGCTGTGGCTCGCCGACTACGCGCATCTGTGGAAGGCCTTGAAGGCCGAGAGCCCGGGCCCGCACGTCGCCGTGGCACACTCGATGGGCGGCAACCTGGCCTTGCGTGCGGTGGCCGAAAAGCGCGTCGATCCCGATGCGCTGGTCCTGTCCGCGCCGATGCTGGGAATTCACCCGGCCCATGTTCCCGCACGCGTGCTGCGTCCGGTCGCGCGCGTGATTCGCGCGCTCGGCGATCCCGCGCGCCCCGCGTGGAAGGTCAACGAACGTCCCGAGATCGTGCGCCGCGCCCGCGCTTTCCTGCTCACGCACGATAGGGACCGCTACGCCGACGAGCAGGCCTGGTACGAGGCGCGACCGGGGCTCGTCATGGGCCCGGCGAGCTGGGGCTGGATCGTCGCAGCGCTCGGCTCGATCCGCGCGCTCGAGAAACGCGGCGTGCTCGAGGCGGTCACGACCCCGGTGCTGCTGATCGGCACCAGCGCCGACGGGCTCGTCTCGTGGCCCGCGATCCGCCGCGCAGCCAGGCGCCTGCCGCATGGCGAACTGCTCGGCTTCGGCAAGGAGGCCGCGCACGAGATCCTGCGCGAGGCCGATCCGGTGCGCGACAAGGCACTGGCGCGGATCGAGGACTTCCTGAACCGGGCAGCACCCGCTAGGGGCTGATCCCCTATGTCCGAGAGTTACGATATCGTCATCGTCGGTGCCGGCATGGCCGGGGCCTCGCTCGCCGCCGCGATCGGTTCGCGTGCGCGGGTCTTGCTGGTCGAGGGCGAGGAACGTCCCGGCTACCATGCGACCGGGCGCTCTGCCGCGTTCTGGGTGGAAAGCTATGGCGGGCCGGGTGTCCAGCCGCTCACCACCGCCGCCGGACCCGAGCTGCACCGGCTCGGCATGCTGACCCCGCGCGGGGGACTGACGCTGGCGCGCAGCGACGAGATCGCCGCGCTCGAAGAATTCGCGCAGACCTTCCGCGCGCGCGGGGTGCGCGTCGAGATGCTCGATCGCGCACAGCTAGAGGCGCGCGTGCCCGGACTGTTGCCGCAATGGACCGCGGGTGCGCTCGAGGTCGAGACATGTGACATCGACGTGGGTGGCCTGCACCAGCACTATCTCGCGGCAGCGCGCAAGGCGGGCGCTCAGCTGGCCTGCCGCGCCGCGCTGCAATCCGCGCGCCGCATCGAGGATGGCTGGCGGCTGGACCTTGCGGGCGGGCGCGAGGTCTCTTGCCGGGTGCTGGTCAATGCAGCCGGTGCCTGGGCCGATGGCGTGGCACAGCTTGCCGGGGTGCGTGGGCTCGGCATCACGCCTTATCGGCGCACGATGGTGCAGATGATCATGGACCAGCCCGTGCCAGAGGACCTGCCGCTGGTGCTGGGGCTCGACGAGAGCTTCTACTTCAAGCCCGAGAGCGGGCGGCTCTGGCTCAGCCCGCACGACGAGACACCCAGCGCGCCGTGCGATGCCGCGCCCGAGGAGATCGACGTCGCGCTCGCCATCGACCGCTTCGAGAAGGTGGTCGACTGGAAGATCGACCGGGTCGAGCATCGCTGGGCGGGTCTGCGCTCCTTCGCGCCCGACCGCCTGCCGGTCTACGGCTTCGATCCGCGCGAGCGGGCGTTCTTCTGGTGTGCGGGGCAGGGCGGCTTCGGCATCCAGACCGCGCCCGCCGCAGCCGACCTCGCGGCGCGGCTGCTGCTCGGCGATCCGGTGGGCGCGGTCGATCCGGCGCCTTACGATCCTGCCCGGTTCGGCTGACGGCGCGTCATCCGCGAAGGGCGCCGTATCGAATGGGGCACCGGGCTGGGCTTGCCAGCACTACGCACAATTGCTGGAATGCGCAGACCCGAAAAAGGCATCCAAGGAGACAGACCGATGGCGCACCGTTTCGAGATCCACAAGAACAAGGCCGGCGAGTTCGTGGCCTACTTCTGCTACAATTCGGAAACGATGTTCTGGACCGAGGGCTATTCGAGCAAGGCCTCTGCGAAGAACGCGATCGAATCGATCATGAAGAACGGTCCTTCGGCGGAGCTGGTCGACACCACCGTCGAATAAGCCGCCTTGCGTGCGCGCCCGCTCGGGCGCCGTGCTTACAGCCTCGCGCTCAGGCGACCTTCGCCATGGGCGCTTCGCTGGCCTCGCGCGCCGTTTCTTTGCCCTCGACGGGCGAGAGGCGGCGGGCGATGAAGTGCCATCCCAGCAGCACCGGCTCGAGCAGCGCCATGCCGACCGCGATCGAACCGAGGCGCTCCATGGCAAGGCCGGGCTCGATGCTGGAATAGCTGTCGGGCACCAGCGCGGTGAGGATCGCGATGGAGAACTGCAGGCCCACGTAGTTGGTGGCCGAACCGCCGGTCTCGAGGTGACGGCCAACGACGAGGCCGAAGCAGGTGCCGGCAATGATGACCGCGATGCTGCCGTGCGCGAGCAGCAGGATGCCGATGGCGAGCAGGCCACCTGCCAGACAGCCGATTGCGCGGTGAAGCAGGCGGCGGCTGACCGGGGCGAGCCCGCTCTGGCCAAGCCCTGCGACCGGGACGATCATCACCGCCATGATGGTGATCGAGGCCTGATAGAGCTCGGGCATGCCGGTGAGCGCCTGAAGCAGCGGCAAGAGCGCGAGCGCGATACCGGCCTGTGCGGCGTGGCGCGCGGCATGGCGGTTCCAGCGCATGCGCTCGGGGCGCGGCTTGCGGTTGGCGAGCCAGCCCTTGCCGGTGACAAGCGCGGCACCGAGGCTGACCACGACGCAGGCGAGCGTGCCCGCGGCGACTTCGACCACGCGGGTGCGGGCGAATTCCATGGTGTCGAGGTGTGGGTTGGACAGCTTGTCGAGCAGGATGATCTCGAAGGTCAGGCCGAACAGGAACCAGGCATAGGCGCGCCGCCCGGTGAGCATGCCATAGAGCCCGAGTGCGCCGACGATGCCCGCCGCGCCGACCGCAACGGCCAGCGAATCGAGGGCGAAGGGGATCACCAGCAGCGCGAGCCCCGCGCCGATCAGCGTTCCGACCATGCGCATCACGCCGCGCAGCAGCGTCTCGAAGGTGTCGCTCTTGAGCAGCACCAACGCCGAGACCGCGGCCCACGAGACCATGCGCGCATCGGCAAGATGGGCGAAGACGATCGCGAGTAGGACGGACAGCACGCAGGCGATCTCGTCCGCCATGCGCGGGCCCGGCGTCGCAAGCGCCCGCAGCTCGTGTTCCATCCTCGATGTGATCAGCTTCACCATGCCTTTTGCTATGGTGAGAATGACGCAAGCTTTGAAGGTGGATTACGTTGCGAAAAGCGCAAGGGCCCAGTTCGATCGTGCAAATGCAGCATAGGTGTTCGCATCTGCAGCATGGGCCGGCGCGGCCTGGGCGACTGCGAGGCCTGTGCAGCATGGCCGTCATGCCGGGGCAGGACAGGCATGCAGCCCCGAAAATGGAGCGAGCGACCCGTCTCAATGGCCTGCGAATCGCTAGAAAACCGTGCCTGTTGCGCAAATCGCAATGAAATTTGCGCGCATGCAACTGCGCGGCCGCCTCCGGGAAGGCGGATCAGGCGGCCGTGAGCGCCGCGTCCGAGGCCAGCTTGTCGACCCGTTCGTTCTCGACGTGGCCCGAGTGGCCGCGCACCCACTTCCACTCGATGTCGTGCCGCGCGCGCGCCGCATCGAGCTGCTGCCACAGCTCGGCATTGGCCACCGGCTTCTTCGCCGCGTTGACCCAGCCGCGCTTCTTCCAGCCGTGGATCCACTTGGTGATCCCGTCGATGACGTACTTGCTGTCGGTGTGCAGCACGATCGAACAGGGCTGGTTGAGCACCTCGAGCGCACGGATGACGGCGGTCATCTCCATGCGGTTGTTGGTGGTGTTGCGCTCCGAGCCCGCCATTTCCTTCTCGTGCTCGCCCATGCGCAGCAGCACGCCCCAGCCGCCCGGGCCCGGGTTGCCCTTGCAGGCGCCGTCGGTGAAGATCTCGATCTGTTTCATGATGCGGCGAAGATTCCGGCGTTTTCGGGCGCGGCATAGAACTGCAGGCGCCGCGCGAAGGCGAGCGGGTCCTTGGGGGTGACCAGCGCGTCCTCGGGGGTATTGGTCCAGTCGTAGGCGCGCGTGGCGAGGAAGCGCACCGCGGCGGCGCGGGCCAGCAGCGGTAGGGCCGCGTGCTCCTCGGCGCTCATCCTGCGCACGCTCTCGTAGCCCTCGATCAGCGCGCGCGAGATCGCCGGGTCGAACCGGGTGCCGTCGTCGCTGAAGCTCCAGGCGGCATGCGTCACCGCGACGTCGTAGGCGAGCAGGTCGGTGCAGGCGAAGTAGAAGTCGATCAGCCCGGTGACTTCCTCGCCCAGCATCAGCACGTTGTCGGGGAACAGGTCGGCATGGACCACGCCGCGCGGCAGATCGGCAGGCCACTTGCGGGCGAGCAGGTCGAGTTCGCGGGTTACGATGGCGGGCAGTTCGGGATGGATCGAGGCAAGACCGTCCTCGCCGCAATCGCCCAGCAACTGCTGCCACGAGGCGAGCCCCATCGAGTTCTCGCGCGAAGATGCGAAATCACGCGAGGCGAGGTGGACCTGCGCCAGGGCGGCACCCACCGCGCGGGCCTGTCCGGGCGTGGGCTCGGAGACCGAGACGCCGGGCAGGAACTCGATCAGTGCGAGCGCCTTGTCGCCCTCGCTCGTGGGCAGCTTGCGATAGCTCGCGCCCTCGCGGTCGTGGATCGTGCGCGGAACCGGGCAGCCGCGCGCGGCAAGGTGGTCGAGCAGGTCGAGGAAGAACGGCAGGTCGGTGACGTCGGTGCGGCTCTCGTAGACGGTGAGGATGAAGCGGCGCGCCTCGTCCTGCCCACGCTGCGCCTCGAGCAGCCAGTTGCTGTTCGACACGCCCTCGGCGATGCCCTTGGCCGAGAGCAGGGTGCCCACGTCGAAGGCATCGACAATCGCGGCCATCTGCTCGGCGCCGATCCGGGTATAGACTGCCATGTGCCGTGTGCCTCAGGCAGTGAGCTGGCGCGGCAGCTTGAAGGTGATCGTCTCGCGCGCGGTCACCACTTCCTCGCTCTCGACCTCGCGCAGCTCCTTGATCCGCGCGATCACCTCGTTGACCAGTTCCTCGGGAGCCGAGGCTCCGGCGGTGAGGCCGACGGTCTCGACGCCCTCGAGCCAGGCGGGATCGATGTCGGTGGCGCGCTGGATGAGCTGCGAGCAGGCCCCCATGCGCTGCGCGACTTCGGCGAGGCGCAGCGAGTTGGAGCTGTTGGGCGCACCGATCACGAAGACCAGCTCGCACTTGGGCGCGATTTCCTTGACCGCGGCCTGGCGGTTCGAGGTCGCATAGCAGATGTCCTCGGCCTTGGGCGCGGTGACGTGCGGGAAGCGCGTCTGGATCGCCTCGATGATCGCGGCGGTGTCCTCGACCGAGAGCGTGGTCTGCGAGAGGTAGGCGAGCTCCTTGCCCTCGGGCAGTTCGAGCGCCTCGACGTCGGCGATGGTCTCGACCAGCGTCATCGAGCCTTCGGGGACCTGGCCGAAGGTGCCGATCACTTCGGGATGCCCGGCATGGCCGATGAACAGGATGTGGCGGCCCTCGGTGATCTGGCGCTCGGCCTGGCGGTGGACCTTGCTGACCAGCGGGCAGGTCGCATCGAGCCAGTCGAGCCCGCGTTGGCTGGCAGCGGCAGGGACCGACTTGGGCACGCCGTGCGCCGAGAAGATCACCGGTACGCCGTCGGGGACCTCGTCGAGTTCCTCGACGAAGACCGCGCCCTTGGCCTTGAGCCCGTCGACCACGAAGCGGTTGTGGACGATCTCGTGGCGCACGTAGACCGGCGCGCCGTATTTCTCGATCGCGCGCTCGACGATCTCGATCGCGCGGTCGACCCCGGCGCAGAAACCGCGCGGGGCGGCGATGAGGAGGCGAAGGGGCGGTTTCGTCGGGGACGGAAAGGGCGCGTTCATAAACGGCCCTCTAGCGCTTTGCGCCGCGCGCCGCTAGGGCAAGCGCACGCCATCCGAGGGATCTTATGATGAATGCACGCCGCCTTGCCGCAACTGTCCTCTGCTCCGCCGCCACGCTGGCGCTGCTGAGCGGGTGCAAGTCAGAAGGCGAGATCGTGGTCAATTCGGGCGTCGGCATCACCGCCGTGCGCAGCCGCTGCCCGGCCGTGGGTATCCCTGACTATACCGGCGACATCACGCTGTTCCGTGGCGCGGCCAAGACTGCCGATGCAATCGACGTGGTCGCCTCGATGACCGACGTGCGCGCGCAGTGCAGCGACGATGCCGCGAATCAGAAGGTCTACACCAACGTGACCTTCAAGGTGCGCGGCCAGCGCAGCGACACATCCGGCGCGCGCCAGGTTACGCTGCCCTATTTCGTCAGCGTTCTGCAGGGCGGCAGCGCGGTGATCAGCAAGCGCGTCGGGCAGGTCACGCTCAACTTCGCCGATGGCGAGGCCCGTGCCGAGGCGACCGCATCGGGCGGCGCCCATGTCGACCGTGCCGCCGCGACGCTGCCCGAGGACGTGCGCGACCGCATCACCCGCAAGCGCAGTGCCGGCGATGCCGATGCCGCGCTCGACCCGCTCGCCGATCCCACGGTCAAGGCCGCTGTCGCGCGTGCCAGCTTCGAAGTCCTCGTCGGCTTCCAGCTCAACGACGATCAGATCACTTACAACGCCAGGCGCTGAAGCCTGCTGCGGGGCGTCTCGCGCTAGCTACGGCTCGCGCTCAATCGTCTTGCGCGATCGCCTTGCGCGCTTCGCGGGCGACGACCTTGCGGTCTGCGCGCTGCTCGTCGCTCAGCGGTTCGAGAAAGTGGATGGTGAGCGTGACGGGACGTGCGCGCGCAAGGATGCGTAGCGCGTTGTCGATGCCGCTCTCGGCCCCGACCCAGGCGATCTCGCGCGCGTCCTCGCCATAGTCGAGGCGTACCGGCTGGACCGCGACATGGTCGAGGTCGCTCTCGATGGCGGCGAGCAGCGAGGACTTGAACGGGAGCAGTTCGCGCCCGTCCGCCGTCGTGCCTTCGGGGAAGATCGCCAGCGAGCCGGTGTCGGCGAGCGCGGTGCGGACCTGCTCGATCTGGGCGCCGACCGAACGGCGGTCGTGGCGCGCGATGAAGACCGTGTCGTTGAGCGAGCACAGCCAGCGCAGCGGCCCGATCGCGGCCAGTCCATCATGCGCGACGAAGGCGCAGCCGCTCGCTCCCGCCAGCGCCGGGATGTCGAGCCAGCTGACGTGGTTGGCGAGCAGGAAGGTGTTCTCGTGCGCCAGCTCGCCGCGAATGCGCAGGCGCAGGCCCGCAATCGTGCCGAGCGCGCGCAGGAAGCGGCGCGGGACCGGGTTGTGGCGCGTGAAGAGCGCGCACAGGCCGTAAGCTGCTGTTGCGAGAAGCAGCGCCGCGAGCATGGCGAGAAGCCGTGCCGCGATGCGCAGCCAGCCAGCGGGGGAAGGGCGTGGATGGGCGCCGGGCGCGGGTGGCGATGCGCTCATGCCCGGGCGGGATCAGCCGCGCTGGTCGCCGCCATCGCGGTCGATCCGGACGCCGAACAGTTCCATGCGATGGTCGACGAGGCGGAAGCCGAGCTTCTCGGCGACCTGCTTCTGCAGGGCCTCCAGCTCGGGGTCGACGAACTCGATCACCGCGCCGGTCTCGACGTCGATCATGTGGTCGTGGTGCGCCTCGGGGGCGGCCTCGTAGCGCGCGCGCCCGTCGCCGAAATCGTGGCGGTCGAGGATGCCCGCTTCCTCGAACAGGCGCACGGTACGGTAGACCGTGGCGATCGAGATGCCCGGATCGATCGCGGTCGCACGCGCGTGCAGCTTCTCGACGTCGGGATGGTCGGTGCTTTCGGACAGGACCTTGGCGATCACCCGGCGCTGTTCGGTGATGCGCAGGCCGCGCTCGGCACAAAGGGCTTCAAGGTCGATGGGCTGGTTCACGTCGGGCCTGTCACGCTAGAAAACACAAACACCGGCCCATGTAGGCCGGTGCAGGTGCGATAACAACATTCGCGGTATCGATGGAAGGGGGCACGGGTCACCTTTGCACGGTTACGCTGCGGAAAATATGGGGTTCCGCAGCGCAGTCCGGTGCAGGGGCCAGTGAGCCGAGGCGTCGCCGTGCCCGCCGTCCGACCGTGCCGATCAGGCGGCAGCGGTCTTGGGCTTGCGGCCGCGGCGCGCGTTGGGCTTGCGCCCGAGGCCGATCTTCTTGGCCAGTTCGCGACGCTTCTCGGCGTAGTTGGGAGCGACCATCGGGTAGTCGGCGGGCAGGTTCCAGCGCGCGCGATACTCTTCCGGGGTCATGTTGTAGTGCGTCATCAGGTGACGCTTGAGCATCTTGAGCTTCTTGCCGTCTTCGAGGCACACGATGTAGTCGGGCTTGACCGAGGAGCGGACCGAAACCGCCGGCTCGGGCTTCTCTTCCTCGACCACGCTCGCGCTGCCGAGACCGGACAGGGCGCCGTAGACGTTGGTGATGAGCGAAGGCAGATCGTCGACCGTCACGGAGTTGTTGCTGACGTGGGCAGCAACGATGTCGGAGGTCAGGGTGATGAGCGTTTCGCTCATGTCGGACTGGATGTTATCCATCTTGATTTCCTCGATTGCGACCGTGGTTTGTTCTTGGCTGCGAGCCGGATGGCCGGCGTGCAAGTCGATCAATGGACGAAATTCCGCGCGCTTGCAAGTAGCTTCACTGCAAAGTCGCAGCTTTCATTCAATAGTTATATAATGAATGCTTGAATTGATTGCATTTGGTTAGGTTATGTCGCGAGCGAAGGTTATTGCGTCGATACGTTCGCCGCCAGTCGTGGCATAGTAGGCTTTCCGTAGCCCGACCGGCAAGAATCCGAACCCGCGATAAAGCGACTCGGCAGGATTGCCACGGCGCATTTCCAGTAGAAGCCGTTCGTTGTTGCGCGTGCGTGCTGCACTTGCGAACGATTCGAGCAGGATCAGGCCAAGGCCATTGCGGCGATACTGCGGAGAGACGGCCAGTAACAGAAGCTCTTCTTCGCCAAAGCCACTGCGGGACATCCAGAACCCGGCTGCGTGAACGTTCTCAGCAGGAAATGTGCCATCAGCAGCCACGAGCGAATAGTGTGTGTGAGGGAAGTTGAGCGAGTCCTCAACTTGGCGGCGGGTCCAGGCTTCGCCGTATTGCGGGTCGAATGCTGTTTCCATGACGGTCATGATCTTGTCGAGATCGTCGATCAGCATGCCGGATCCGGCTCCTTGGATTTCAGGGTCAGGACTGACCGGGCGTCGCTTCGCCCGGCAGGAGGCCGCCGGGAAGGCGGGCGTCAGGTGCACGCCCGTAAAGCGGGCGCACGTGGTCGGTGAGTGCGGCTGCGGGCAGCAGGCCAAAGGCGCGTGCGTCGGGCAGCAGCGCCATGGCCTCCCCGTTCCCGCGCAGGGCGATGAGCGCCTCGGCCTGGTTGCCCGCGACGTAGGCGGCGGTGATCGTTGCGGCTGCATCGGCAGGCTTGAGCGAGGCGAGTTCGCCCAGCGGCGTGCCGCTGGCGTCGAAGCCTTGCGTGAACCATTCGCCGTGGCCACCGGTCATCGCCACCGCGACCGGGCCGCTCGCGCCTTCTCCCCGAGCCATCGCGGCGACGAGGGCGAGGGTGGAATAGCCTTCGATCTGTGCGCCCCAGGCCAGTGCGAGCGCGCGCGCGGCGGCAAGCCCGACCCGCACGCCGGTAAAGCTGCCCGGGCCAAGTGCGACGACGATACGCTGTGCCTTGCCGCGCTCGGGCAGGGCACCGATCATCGGCACCAGCGCCTCGGCATGACCGCGCCCGAGCACGCGAAATTCGCCGCCGAGCAGCGTCTCGCCTTCGAACAGCGCGACCGAACAGGCCTCGGTGGCGCTGTCGATCACGAGCGTGCGGCCCGGCCCGGCAACAGTCGGGTCGGCAGCAGGCGTCGTCTGGGGGGTCGGGCTCGTCACGTCTCGCTCCGCAGCGCGGGAGGCAGCGTCAGGCGGCGCGGACCTCGGTCACTTCGGGAACGTAGTGCTTGAGCAGGCTCTCGATGCCGTGCTTGAGCGTTGCGGTCGAGGAGGGGCAGCCCGAGCAGGCGCCCTGCATCGAGAGGTAGACCACGCCTTCGCGAAAGCCGCGATAGACGATGTCGCCGCCGTCGTTGGCGACCGCCGGACGCACCCGCGTCTCGATCAGGTCCTTGATCTGGACGACGATGTCGGCGTCTGCTGGATCGTCACCGAAATCGTCCTCGCCCTCGGCCGGGACCGCGAAGCCGCTGGCATCGCCGCCCGCGAAGAGCGGGGCGCCCGAGACGAAGTGGTTGAGCAGGATCGAGACGACCTGCGGCTTGAGCATGGGCCATTCGACGCCCGGAGCGGCGGTGACCGAAACGAAAGAGGAGCCGAAGAACACGCCGGTGACGTCGCCCAGCGAGAACAGCGCCTCGGCCAGCGGCGATGCCTCGGCATCCTCGGGCGAGGTGAACTCGCGCGTACCTGCGGGCATGACTTCGCGTCCGGGCAGGAACTTGAGCGTGGCGGGATTCGGCGTGGTTTCGGTCTCGATAAACATGGCTCCAGCGATTTAGGCCAATTCGACAGGTAATCAAGGCGCGACTTGAAACCTTCGCGGCCGTTGGCGGTGCATTTCGCGAAACCGGGATCTCGTGGCATGATCGGTGTTCACGGTACTGGCGCTTTTCTTGAACGGCGGGGTTCGTAGAATGACGATGAAGCACAACCGTCTGCTTGTCAGTATCGTCGTCCTGCTGCTTTGGGCCGCTGCGACGATGTTCGGGGCGCAAGTACTGGCCGGGGGCGAGGAAATCTCGCTCGATAGCCTGGTGCAGCGCGGGATCGGCTGGCAATTCGTCGCCGCCATCGCGATCCTGCTCGGGGCCATCGCACTGTTTCGCTGGCGCGACATCGGCTTCACGGCGCCGCACGATCTCTTGCGCATCCTGTGGTTTCCCGGGCTTTACCTCGTGTTCTTCGCGGTCCTGATCGTCTTGTTCGGTCTGCCGCCGGCGCGGGTGGCAGGGCTGGTCTTCGTCAATACGATGATGGTGGGTTTTTCCGAGGAAGTGATGTTCCGCGGTGTCTTGCTGCGCGCCTCGCTCGAACGGATGTCGATGTGGGCCGCGATCGGACTGAACATGGCGCTGTTCGGCGGGGTGCATGCCTTCAACGGCTTCATCACCGGCGACTTCGGCGCGGCGGCGCTGCAGTCGCTGGCGGCAGCGATGAGCGGCCTCGTGTTCATAGCCATCGTGCTGCGCACCGACTCGATCTGGCCCGCGATCGTCTATCACGGCCTGTGGGACTGCGCACTGTTCCTGATCGGGCTTGCTGCAAACGGCTCGGGCGGGGGCGAGAGCGCGGGCGGTGCTGCGGGTCAGTTGTCCGCTTACGGAGCGCTGCTGCCGATGGCGCTCGTCCTGCCCAATTTCCTCTTCGCGCTGTTCGTGCTGCGCAAGGTCGGGGGCAGGGCGAAGGCGGCGTGAGCGCGCTAACCCCGATGCTCACGTGGTAGAGCCCTCTATTCACTGGCCCTTAATCGGTGGCTTGCTTATAGCTTGGGCAATGACGAAATCGATGCGCGCCGCAAGTTCGCTCGCCAGCCTGCTCGTCCTGATGCAGGTTCCGGCTCAATCCGTATTGGCACAGGACGCCGGGTCGGACCTTGGTGCTCCGCTCGAGGCGAGCCCGGTGCAGGCTCCGGTCCTGCAGACGAACGAAGACGATCCCTGGCTCTACCGCGGCAGCGACATTCCCCGCGACAAGGGCTGGCACTTCGGCGAGATGGACAACGGCCTGCGCTATGCGGTGCGCAAGAACGGGGTGCCGCCGGGTCAGGTCTCGATCCGCGTGCGCGTCGATGCCGGATCGCTCTACGAGACCGACAGCGAGCGCGGCTATGCGCACCTGCTCGAGCACATGCTCTTTCGCCAGTCGAAGTACATCGAGGAAGGGCAGGCGATCGCCGCCTTTCAGCGGCTCGGCGCGACCTTCGGTTCGGACACAAATGCGGTGACCTCGACCACGCAGACGGTGTTCCAGCTCGATCTGCCCAACGCCACGGCCAGCTCGCTCGACGAGACGTTCAAGCTGATGTCGGGCATGGTCAGCGCGCCCACGCTCTCTGCCTCCAACCTCAAGCAGGACCTGCCGATCGTGCTGGCCGAGATGCGCGAGCGCGGCGGTGCGGCCAAGCGCGTGCAGGATGCCATGCAGAAGGTGTTCTATGCCGGGCAGCCGCTCTCCGAGCGCGAGCCCATCGGCACCGTCCAGACGCTGACCTCGGCGACGCCCAAGTCGGTGCGCGCCTTCTACCAGCGCTGGTACCGGCCCGACAACGTGACGGTGATCGTCGCGGGCGATGCCGATCCGGCGATGCTGGAGAGCTACGTGCGCAAGTGGTTCGGCAGCTGGCAGGCCAAGGGGGCCAAGCCCGAGGCGCCCAGCTTTGGCGCGCCGGTCGCACCCAAGGGCTACGCCGGCAACAACAAGGAACTCGCGCCCGTGGGCGAGACCCGCGTGCTGGTCGAGCCCGACCTGCCGCCGGGCATGATGGTCGCCACCTTGCGTCCCTGGCATCAGGTCATCGACAACATCCCCTACAACCAGGGGCTGATGACCGACGCCATCGCACAGGCCATCATCAACCGCCGGCTCGAGAGCAAGGCGCGGGCAGGGGGCAGCTTCCTCACCGCCTCGGTCAACCAGGAGGACGTCGCGCGCTCGGCCGATGTCACCTTCGTCTCGGTTACGCCGCTGGGCGATAACTGGGAGGCGGCGCTGCGCGACGTGCGCGCGGTCATCGCCGATGCCATGACCCGTGCGCCGACGCAGGCGGAGATCGACCGTGAGGTCGCCGAACTCGACGTCGCTTTCCAGGTGCCGGTCGAGCAGCAGCGCATCCTGCCCGGCTCTAAGCTCGCCGACGACCTCGTCAACGCGCTCGACATCCGCGAGACCGTTGCCGCGCCCGACGACGTGCTGCGCATCTTCCGGGAGTCCAAGCCGCTGTTCACCCCCGACGCGGTGCTCGAGCATACCCGCCAGCTGTTCTCGGGCACGGTGACGCGCGCGATGTTCACCACGCAGGAGGCAGGCAAGGTCACCGATGCCGCGCTGCGTCAGGCGCTGATCGAGCCGGTCAAGGCAGACGCGACCGCGCGCCTCGCGGTCAATTCCGACCCGGTCTCCTTCGACAAGCTGCCTGCCATCGGTGCACCCGCGCAGCCGGTAGCCGATACCCCGACCGGGCTGCTCGACATCGAGGAACTGACTTTCGCCAACGGGGTCAAGGTCATGCTCTGGCCGGTGACCGAGGAGCCGGGCCGGGTCGTGGTCAAGGCCCGCTTTGGCGGGGGCACCCGCTCGATCGCGCCGGGGGATTCGCCCTACATCACGCTTGGCCAGTACGCGCTGGTCGGCTCGGGCCTTGCCAATCTCGGGCAGGAAGAACTCGACCAGATCGCGACCGGGCGCAAGATGGGCTTCGAGTTTACCGTCGACGATGCCGCCTTCCAGCTCAAGGCCGAGACGCGTCCGCAGGACCTCGCCGACCAGCTCTATCTCTTCGCCGCCAAGCTCGACCTGCCGCGCTGGGACGTGAACCCGTTCGAGCGCGCCAAGGCCGCGGCCAAGATCCAGTACGATACCTATGCGACCTCGCCGCAGGGCGTGCTCAACCGCGACCTGCAGTTCTACCAACGCGGCGAGGACCCGCGCTTCTCGACGCCCACGCCCGCCGAACTCGACAAGACCACGCCCGAGGGCTTCAAGCGCGTGTGGTCCAAGGCGCTGTCCGAAGGCCCGGTCGAGGTGCAGATTTACGGCGACTTCGACAAGGCAGTCGCGATCCCGGCGCTCGAGAAGACCTTCGGCGCGCTCAAGAGCCGCAAGCCTGCCGCGTCGACCGCGGACCCTGCCGCCGTGGCGGTGCCCAAGCCTTCGGAAAAGCCGATCGTGCTCACCCACCACGGCGATCCCGATCAGGCCGCGGCGGTGATCTCGTGGCCGACCGGCGGCGGTTCGATGGGCATTCGCGAATCGCGCCAGCTCGAGATCCTCACGCAGATCTTCACCAACCGGCTTTTGGACGCGGTGCGCGAAAAGCTGGGCGTCGCCTATTCGCCCTACGTCTACTCGAGCTGGCCGGTCGATCTTCAGGCGGGCGGCTCGATCACCGCGATGGCGCAGGTCGATCCCAAGTCGGTGCCGGTCTTCTTCCAGACCGCGGACGAGATCGCGCAGGACCTGATCGCCAATCCGCCCAGCGCCGAGGAACTCCAGCTCGTCACCGAGCCGCTGCGCCAGCAGGTTACCCGCGCCGCATCGAGCACCGCGTTCTTCATGAACCAGCTCGAGGGCGCGACCAGCGATCCCTCGCGTCTGGGGACGGTGCGCACGATCCTCTACGATTACACCGAGACGACGCCCGAGAAGATGCAGGCGCTCGCCGCGCGCTATCTCGGCGAGAACGCCTCGTGGCGCCTCGCGGTCATGCCGCAGGACAAGGCCGGCGAGAGCGGCGCGGTCGTCGCCAGCAAGTGACGCGCTGGCGCGAAAGGGCGGCCCGCGCATCCGGCGAGCGGTCTTTCGCGCAACCGATCGTGCTGATCGGCTAAAGCGGCTTTGCAAAAATTGCCCGCGCGGGCTATGGGGCGCCCCTTGCTTGCGCTTGGGGACCCCAGAGTCCCGGCGCTTTCGGCTCGGGAGAGGGCCGTATTTCAGGAGGTTAGTAAAGTGGCTGGAAATTGGACCCCGGACGGCTGGAAGGCGCACGAAGCGCGCCACCTTCCGGAATATGGCGACGCGGCGAAGCTGGCAGAGGTCGAGCAGACCCTCGCATCGTTCCCGCCGCTGGTCTTTGCCGGCGAGGCGCGCGAGCTCAAGAAGGATCTCGCCGAAGTGGCCGAAGGCCGCGGTTTCCTGCTCCAGGGCGGTGACTGTGCCGAGAGCTTTGCCGAGTTCCACCCCAACAACATCCGCGACACCTTCCGCGTGCTGCTGCAGATGGCGGTGATCCTCACCTTCGCCAGCAAGCAGCCGGTGGTGAAGCTGGGCCGCATGGCAGGCCAGTTCGCCAAGCCGCGCTCGGCGCCGACCGAGACCGTGAACGGGGTCGAGATGCCGAGCTACTTCGGCGACATCATCAATGGCATCGAGGCCGACGCCGAATCGCGCCGCAACGATCCGGCGCGCATGCTGCAGGCCTTCGGCCAGTCGGCGGCGACGCTCAACCTGCTGCGCGCCTTCGCGACCGGCGGCTATGCCAACCTCAGCCAGGTCCACCAGTGGACCATGGATCACATCAACCGCAGCCCCTGGGGCGAGAAGTTCGCGCAGATGGCCGACCGCATCGGCGAGGCGCTGGAATTCATGGCGGCCTGCGGCGTCGATCCCTCGAGCGTGCCGCAGCTGCAGGGCACCAGCTTCTACACCAGCCACGAGGCGCTGCTGCTGCCTTACGAGCAGGCACTGACCCGCCGCGATTCGCTCACCGGCGAGTGGTACGACTGTTCGGCGCACATGCTGTGGATCGGCGATCGCACCCGCTTCGAGGGTTCGGCTCACGTCGAGTTCCTGCGCGGCGTCGGCAATCCCATTGGCATGAAGTGCGGCCCGAGCCTCGAGCCCGACGCGCTGCTCAAGATGCTCGACACGCTCAACCCCAAGCGCGAGGCGGGCCGCATGACCCTGATCAGCCGCTTCGGCCACGAGAAGGTCGAGGCGGGCCTGCCCAAGCTGGTGCGCGCGGTGAAGGCCGAAGGGCACCCGGTGGTCTGGTCGTGCGATCCCATGCACGGCAACGTCATCAAGACCGAAAGCGGCCTCAAGACCCGCCCGTTCGACCGCATCCTCTCCGAGGTGCGCGGCTTCTTCGCGGTGCACCGCGCCGAGGGCACGCATGCGGGCGGCATCCATATCGAGATGACCGGGCAGGACGTGACCGAGTGCACCGGCGGCGCCATCGCCATCACCGACGAGCGTCTCGGCGATCGCTACCACACCCATTGCGACCCGCGCCTCAACGGTGCGCAGTCGATCGAGCTGGCCTTCGAGATGGCCGACCTGCTCAACCTCGAGGCGAACGAGCGGCACAAGCAGGCCGCCTGAGGCCTGCCGTCGCGCCCGCTTGGCGGGCCTGTCTCGCCAGACACCGAAACGAGAAAGGGGAGCCTTGCAGCTCCCCTTTTTTGTCTTGCCCGGAGCGAGCCTATTCGCTGCTGGTCATGGTTCCCCAGAAGGCGCGTTCGTCGGGGGCCTCGATCTTCGACTGGGTGGGCGTGCGCGGCTTGATGAAGTAACCGCAGCCCTCGCGCGTGCCGTCGCCTTCGGGCGAGAGTGCTGCATTGTCCCGGCCCCCGCATGGCGGCAGCTTCTCGTGTCCGGAATCGAACCCGCGCACCTCGCACCAGCCCGAAATGCGGGTGCTGGCATAGACGTTGCCGCGCTTGCCCTTGGTCGCGGGCCAGAACTTCGTGCCCTCGAACTTGAACCGCCCGTAGAGCACCGAGGAGCCATAGTTGTTCTGGCAATGGCTCGACAGGGCATTGGTCGCGGTCGTGGTCAGCAGGTCGGCGGCGTTCTCGAGCGAGGAGCGGCCGATGTCCCATTTCTGCGAGCCATCGACCAGCAGGCGGTTGACCCGCACGTACTTGGTCTGGCGCTTGAGGTCCGGGCGCAGGCGCTGCGCCGTCAGCGAAGACAGCGAAGCTGGCGCGCCGCCGCCGAAGCTGCGGTTCGACTCGTAGCCGGTCCCATTCGGCGCGAAGTTGGCGTGCAGCGCGCGCGCCTGCTTGGCGTAGCTGTCGCCAGTACCCTCGACCTGCTCGCACGAGACGCCGCTCACGTTCCAGCCATCGCTGGCGGTATCGCGTAAGGCAGCCTCGATCGAGCGCTTGCCTGCGCCGAAATCGGCACGGGCATCGCCGAGGGCGGGGCCGGTATCGGAGACGGTCTGGCTGACCGGGCCGAAGCGGAAGCCGTGCTTGGCGCGGGTCCCGCCGACACCGGTATAGTTGACGCTGCAGGTCATGGCGGCGTGATAGGTGACAGTGCTGGGCTTGGTCTGCGCCGCGGCTTGCGATGAGGCCTGCGAGGTAGATTGCGTGCGGGCCTGATCGACTGCGCCCTTGTCGTTGCTGGCAACCTTCGTCGGCGCGCCAGATGACGACGAACCGGAGCGGCTGGCACTCGCGCGTTTTGCGTTGCTCGGAGCGGTGCTGCTGGCCGTAGTGCTGCTTGAAGAGACGGTGGAGCGGCTCGGACGGGTACGCGCCTGGGCGGCAGCGAGGCGGCGGCGATAATCGTTGTTGTAAGCCTCTTCACGGCGCTTCTGCGCTTCGTATTGCGACGTGAACGCGGCGGCATTGCCCTTGAGGGCGGCCATCGTCTGCGCGAGCTGCTTGGCGCGGCGGTGCGATGCAGCCTGTTCGCGCAAGTAGGCCTGATGTTTGCGTTCGATGCGCTCGACTTCCTCGCGCGCGCGGCGGGCCTCGGCGACACGCTCGCGCTCGGCCTTCTGTGCGGCGAGGCGCTGGTTGTAGGCGCGCCCCTGTTCGAGCAGATCCTGCGGCGTGCTGCCCTTGGTATCGCGCAGGTCACTGCGCGCGCCCAGCTGGGCGAGCAGGCCGCGCGCCTGTTCGAGGCCGCTTTGCGAGAATGTCCGCGACTGTCCCGAGAAGCTCAGCCGGGCATTGCGACTGCGTTCGGCGACGGGAATGGCGGCATAGACCTCGTGCAGCAGGGTCCGGCCCTGCGGGTCACCGTATGCAAGATTGGTTTCGTTGAGAACCTGTTCGATCATCGACTTGTCCGCCGACATCAGCGCGAGCGCCATGAGATTGGTCGTCGGGGCGAGGTCGATCCGCTCGCGGCGCAGGACCCCGCTCGCCGCGACGCGCGTGAGCAGCGCGGTGTTCGACATGGCGATGGCATTGGCGATCTCGGCATAAGTGTAGTCCTGTGAAGCCTGCGCTGCCGCCATGCGTTCGAGCCGGGCCTGAAGCTCCGCGTATTGCGGATATTCGGCCAGCAGATCACGCCCGGTTCGGATCGGCAACGAGCGCTGACCGTAACTTTCCAGCGAGGCGCGGGCATCGAGATAGCCCAGTTCGAACAGGGACCAGATGAGCTCCGGATCGGCCTCGGCCTCGACCAGCATGTGCAGCGGCTGCACATCCGCGCCCGAAACCGAGCGCGCCGCGCGCCGTGCGGGTGCAAGAAAGGCGCGGGCATTTTCGTCCTGTTTGAGGAAGAAGATGTATTCGCGCACGAACTGGAACATCTTCCTGTCGCTGTAAGTGAAGTCGAGCGCGCCGCTGGCCAGTCCCATGAGGCAGGTGAAGTAGGCATCGCGCCGCTTCATGTCGGATCCGCCGGGGACGAAGCCTGCGATGGTCTCGATGGTCGAGCCCTTGCCGATGCAGGTCTCGGTGCGCGCCGGGCGCGGATCGGCGGGGAAGGGCTTCTTGTCCTCGATGTCGACCATCGCCCACTTGTTGAAGCCACGCTGCTGCTGGGCATAGCAGCCCTTGCTCTTCGCCAGGCTTGCGCGAAGCGTTGCGGCGTGGGTTGCAGGCTCCGCGATCTTGCGCATGGCATCGTCGATGTCCTTGCCCATCGCTGCAAGGTCGACATCCTTGCTCCATTGCGAGCGCGGCTTCATGCCGGTGGTCCATGTCCCGTCAGGGCCGGCGCAGGCGTCGAAGCGCAGCTTGTAGCCTTCCTTGTAGTCGACGAAATAGACCAGAGCGCGGGTCTCGACCATATCGAGGGCAGGCGCACCGGCTTCGCGGATCATGATGTCGCCACCGGCGATCTTCGAGAATTCCTCTTCGAGATAGGGCGTGCTGAAGCCCTCGGGTCTTTCGAAGACGACCGTGTAAGACTTTTCAGGCTTGCCATAGGGCTTGTCGTATAGCGCTTTGAACCGGGCCCTGAGTGCGTCGAACTGCTCCGTATCAGTGCGCTCCAGCGCGCTGGTGGCTGCTTCCTGCGCGTTAGCCGCATGCGGCAGCAGCGCCAGGCTTGCCACGCCCAGCGTCAGTATTGTCGTTCTGGCTGTCATCAATCCCGCCCCTGTTGCTCGGGAGGGGAATAGTCATCGCCCAGTATCCCCGCCCGCTTCCGGTAATGCGGGTAGTAGTATGAACGATATTTAACCATGGCTGCAACCGTTTGAAGTCAAGTTTTTCAAGAAACTTCATTGGTTTCGTGCAGGAGACCACAAAGGTGTGATGACGCATTCACAGCCGGGAGCTCGCCTGACCGACGCCGGGACCGTCGATTACGCACCATGACCTCGAAAACGAATGAGCCCGAGCCCTCGGCCCTTTTTGGGAGATTGGCCGAGGGCGACAGTCACGTGGTCCGGGTTCGGGTCCGGGTCCGGGGGGCGGCTTACGGGAATAGGCGCGGGCGCTTAGTTGGTCTGGGCGCTGTAGGCCTCGTCCATCATTGCATCGACGTCGAGATCGAAGCTCTTCTGGCGCGGGGGGAACTCCTTGAGCGTGGCCATGAACCGGGCGACCTGCTGTCCGGCCGGGCCCAATGTCCAGGAATGGTTCTCCTGCCATTCGTCGTAGCCGCGTGCCTCGTAGAAGCGTTCGAAGGGGTCCAGCTTGAGGTTGGTGATATAAGGGGTCACCATCTGCTGCTGAACGCCGTTGAACCACTTGTCCTGCTCCTTGAACAGGAACTTCCAGTCGCCGTATCGCAACCCGTGCAGGGTCGTTTCGGTGAAATAGTAGAACTCCTTGCGCTTCGTCGGTCCGCGCCCGGAGAGCAGCTCGGTCTGGTCGACCCCGTCGAGATGGACCTTGTAGCGGGTGCCGCCGATGGACTTGCCACCCTTGAGATCCTGCACCAGCGTAGGCTGGCCTAGCACCGACATGATCGTGGGGACCCAGTCCTCCATCGTCATGAACTCGCCGGTGGTGGTGCCTTCGGGAACATGGCCGGGCCACGAGACCATCATCGGCACGCGAAAGCCGCCCTCGTAGCCGCCCACGCCCTTTTCGCCATGGAAGGGCTGGTTGCCGCCATCGGGCCACGAGTTGGAAGCTGCGCCGTTGTCGGTCGAGAACATGATCATGGTGTTGTCGGCAATGCCCAGCGCCTCGACGAGATCGAGCAACTGGCCGACCTGATCGTCGAGCTGCTGCATGCCATCGGAATAGAGCCCGTAGCCGGACACGCCGTCGTATTCGGGCGGCAGGTTGGTGCGGTAATGCATCCGGGTGGTGTTGTGCCACACGAAGAAGGGTTTGCCCGACTGTGCCGCATCGGTGATGAAGCGCTTGGATTCGGTCAGGAATTCATCGTCGAGATGGCGCTGGCGTTCCTGCCCGAAGGGGCCCTTGTCCTCGATCCGCTGACCGCCCTTGCCGTCGGCCCAGCTATGGATGACGCCGCGCTGCTGGAAGGCGGGGTTCTCCTTGGGATAGTCGTATTGCTCGGGATATTCCCCGGCATTGAGGTGATAGAGAATCCCCATGAACTCGTCGAAACCGTGAGCGGTGGGCAAGTGCTCGTCGCGGTCGCCGAGATGGTTCTTGCCGAACTGGCCGGTGGCATAACCAAGCGGCTTGAGCATTTCGGCGAGCGTCGGGTCCTCCTTTTGCAGACCAAGCTCGGAACCGGGCAGGCCGACCGTGCTGAGGCCGGTGCGGATCGGGTACTGGCCGGTAAGGAAGGCGGCGCGCCCGGCGGTGCACGAGGCCTGGGCATAGTGGTCCATGAACAGCATGCCCTTGGCGGCGATGCGGTCGATATTGGGCGTGTTGTGGCCCATCATCCCGCGATGGTAGGCGCTGATGTTCCACATCCCCACGTCGTCGCCCCAGATGACGAGGATGTTGGGGTGCCTGGACGTGCCTGCCTGCGCCCGCAGCGGGGTCGGGGCGGCGAGCGAGCCGATCACCGGCAGCGTGGCGGCAAGGCCGGTGCCGAGCAGGAGCTTGCGCCGGGTAAGATCGGTCTGGGCAGGGGAGGGGGCGGCAGGCGTCTTCACATCGTCCATGGGCAGCGTCCGGTCCTTGCAATCGAGAGGGTTCGCCTCGGCAGGATGCGGGACACACGGGTGAAGCCCTATCAGGGATTTCCCCGATAGGGTCTCGGATTGCTACGGATGAAGGCGGCACGTGAAAACGAAAGGGCACGGTCGCCGGCATGGCGCACGTGCCCTTTTGTTATGCCGTCGATGCCCCCCAGACCCTGCGGGCAGGGGGCGACGCGCCTAGAGAGTCAGTCCGAAGGACATGCCTACCGCGGTTTCGGCAAGGTAGACGTCGGCCTCGCCGCCGCCGAAGGCTGCCGGGATCGAGCCGGCACCGCGAACCGTCTGGCGCGGGGCGCGCATGACGTAGCCGGTGACTTCGGCATTGTCGGCGAACTTCACCGTCGCGCCCAGCGTGTAGTGGCCGCGCACAACGCCCGGCGCGAACACGTTGAGCATGGTCTCGCCGCGCGGGACCGGGTTGTCAGAGTGCCCGTAGCCTGCGCGCAGGGTCAGCGCCTCGCTCGCGCGGTAGACGCCGCCGACCTTCCACACGTCGACGTCGCGCCAGCCGAAGCCGGGGCCGCCGTCGCCGCCGAAGGGCACGCCCTGGAACAGCGTGGCGATCGAGTTGCCGACCGCCTGTACATTAGAATACTCGATGCGCTTGTAGTCCGCGCCGAGCGTCAGCGCGGGCAGCGGCCTGACCGACAGGCCAGCGCCCCATGCGGCAGGAACGTCGAAGCTGCCACCTTGCGCGAAGAGCCCGGCATACTTGTCGAAACGGCCCGGCTTGATCTTGGACTGGTAGAATGCGCCGAGCTTCACCTTGTCGCCGAACGAGCCGAGGTAGCCGAGGCGAACGCCGATGCCTGCCGACCAGTCGGTACCGCGGTTGGTGAAGTTCGCCGGGTCCTGCGAATAGGCGGCGAAAGGCTGCGCGCCGGTCATCTCGAAGCCCTGGATCACCAGCACCGGCGACACGCCGAACGACTGGCCCTTCGCGACCTTGACCGCCACCGTGGGCGAGACCTGGATCTGGCTGAGATTGACGCCCGCCGACCCGGTGCCACCGAAGGCGGCGAACGGGTTGGTCTTGTAATGGGTGTTCATCCCGCCGTTGCCGTTGATCGCGATGCCGACCGAGACCGACTCATTGAGCGGGCGCACGTAGCCGCCTTCGGGCAGGAGGAAGGGGTTGGCACCGTTGCCCGAGTAGTTACCATCGAGCCCGGCGCCGTTGCCCGCGATGCGCGCGCCGCGGTCTGGCACGAAGATCTCGAAGCCCACGTCCATGCGATGGCCCAGTTCGGTTGCTGCCGCCGGGTTCACCGCGATCGCGAGCGAGTCCTGCGGCATCGCGATCTCGACCCCGCCTGCGCCCTTGGCCTTGGCGCCGCTGCCGTTGAGGAAGTAGCCGTCGGTGGCATGGGCGGCGGGTGCCAGCGCAACCGTGGTGACGATGGCACCCGCAATGGCAGCGAGCGGCAGGCGGAGGCGCTCGGCGCCGGCGAAGACTTGTGGCATGATGTGGATGCGTCCCGAACTCTTGAATGTCAGCCGGGGCGTCGAACCTTGCCCGGCGTGTTGCATCCTGCATCTAGCGACTGAATCGCAAGGCGAAAGCGAGTTATCCTTGAGCGCGGGAAACTCCGGCTTGAGCCACGATGACCCGTATCGCGCGCCAGCGCGGTGCCGCACATCACGCGTAGGCGTAGTCTCCGCCCGCCTTGAGCGCGCTTTGGTAGGCGGGCCGGGCGTGGACCTTTTCGAGCCACAGCCGGATGTGCGGATAATCGTCGCCGAGCCCTGCGCGTGCGGCAGCGGCTTCGAGCGGGAAGCTCATCAGCACGTCGGCGGCGGTCATCTCGCCGCCCGCGAACCAGGGGTGCTGCGCGAGCTCGCTCTCGACGAAGCGCAAGTGCACCTCGATCATCGGGCGCAGCTTGCGGATGGCGAGCTTGCCCATGAGCGGGATTTTCGAGAGCACGAGCTGCAACAAGAGAACCGGCATCAGCGAGCCCTCCGCATAGTGCAGGAACTGGCGGTAGCGCAGCTTGCCCTGCTGGTCGCCGGGCGCGCCGAGCCTGCCGCCCGCCTTCTCGACGAGATATTCGGCTATGGCGCCGGTCTCGATCAGCGTCAGGCCCTCGTCCTCGATCACCGGCGACTTGCCCAGCGGATGGACGCGCTTGAGCTCGGGCGGTGCCAGCATGGTCTTCGCATTGCGCTCGTAGCGGCGGACCTCGTAAGGCAGTTCCAGTTCCTCGAGCATCCACAGCACGCGCTGCGAGCGCGAATTCTCGAGATGGTGGACGGTGATCACAGGCTCTCTCCTCGTGTTGGTTTGAGACTGCAACGCGCAAGCCGGTTGCAGGCTGCGCGAACTCGTCTGGTCCGCTGCGATACTCGGCTCGTCGCGGCAGGAGAACGTCTGCCGGTTAAGCCGGGACCTGCAGGCGGGGCAAGCCGTTGTCGGGACATGCAACTTGCAACAGACCGGGAGAGGGCGCCACAGCCCTGCACGCTCGCCGAGCGTTTCGCGCAGATTCGCGCGCAAAGCGTGCGGCTCGTCGAGCCACTCAGCGACGCCGACGCGACCATCCAGTCGATGCCCGACGCCTCGCCCGCCAAGTGGCACCTGGCGCACACTACCTGGTTCTTCGAGACCTTCGTGCTGCGCGACCACATGAGCGGCTATCGCCTGTTCGACGCCGACTGGCCGTTCCTGTTCAATTCCTATTACGAGGCCGAGGGGCCGCGTCACGCCCGGCCCAGTCGCGGAATGCTCTCGCGCCCTGCGCTCGACGCGGTCATGGCCTATCGTGCCTACGTCGATGCGGCCATGTACGGGTTGCTCGAGCAGGGGCGCGATCCCTCGGGGCGCGTGGCGCAGCTTGTCGAGCTGGGGCTCAACCACGAACAGCAGCACCAGGAGCTCCTGCTCACGGACATCAAGCACGCGCTCGCGCAGAACCCGCTTGGCCCGACATATGCCAGTGGTTGTCAGGAGAGCGAGGCGCTCGCGGTGCTCAATGCCTGGCATGGGCACCCCGGCGGAATTGCCATTGTCGGACATGACGGCACCGGGTTCGCCTTCGACAACGAAGGTCCCGCTCATCGTGTGCTGGTGGAGCCTTTCGCGCTCTCGGCGGCGCTCGTTACCAACCGCGAGTGGCAGGCCTTCATCGACGATGGCGGTTATCACGATCCGGGCCCATGGCTCTCCGACGGCTGGGCATGGGTCAACGAGAACGCCATCGAGGCACCGATGTACTGGCGCGGCGAGGAGGCCTTCACCCTTGGCGGCTGGAAGGAGCGTCACCCCGACGCGCCGGTTGGCCATATCTCGTTCTACGAGGCCGATGCCTTCGCCACCTGGGCGGGGGCACGCCTGCCGACCGAATTCGAGTGGGAAACCATCGCCGGCGATCACGATCCTGCGGGCGGTAACCAGCTCGATGCCGATACCCGGCTCGGTTCGGTCAATCCCACCGGCGCACCCGGGCTTTTCGGCGATTGCTGGCAATGGACCCGTTCGGCCTATCTGCCTTATCCGCACTACCAGCCCGCCGAGGGCGCGGTGGGCGAGTACAACGGCAAGTTCATGTCGGGCCAGTGCGTGCTCAAGGGCGCGAGCTGCGCGACACCGCGCGGGCATTCGCGGCGCACATACCGCAACTTCTTCCACCCCCACCAACGCTGGCAGTTCACCGGGCTGAGGCTGGCAAAGGATAGCTGAACGATGGCGACAGGCATGAGCGAACTGATCGATATCCCCCTTGAGACCGAGACGGGCAGGGGGCAGCGATCGGGCGCTTCACCTGCCTTCCGCGCTGACGTTCTCGAAGGGCTCGCGCAGGCGCAGAAGGTGATCCCCGCGCGCTGGTTCTACGATCATCGTGGCTCCGAACTGTTCGAGGAGATCACCCGGCTCCCCGAGTACTACCCCACGCGTACCGAGACCGGCATTCTCATGGCCCATGCGACCCGCATCGGCCGCATGCTGGGCTCGACGCATTATGCCGTGGTCGAGTTCGGCGCGGGGAGTGCGACCAAGACGCCGCTCCTGCTCGACGCGATCTGGGCCGATGCCTACGTGCCGATCGATATCTCGGGCGAGTTCCTGCGCGAATCCTGCGAGGTCCTGGCGCAGCGTTATCCCGACCTCGCGATCCATCCGCTCGAGGCCGACTTCACCTGCCCGGTGCGCCTTCCGCGCGAGACCGCAGGGGCGGGCCGTCTCGGCTTCTTCCCCGGCTCGACCATCGGCAATCTCGAGCCTTACGACGCGACCGAGCTGCTGCGCTCGATGCGCGAGACGCTGGGTACGGGCAGCTACCTGCTGATCGGTTTCGACCGGATCAAGGCCGAGCGCGAACTGGTCGAGGCCTACGACGATGCCAGCGGGGTGACGGCGGCGTTCAACCTCAATCTTGCCACGCGCATCAACCGCGAGCTCGAAGGGACGATACCGCTCGAGGACCTGCGCCACCTTGCACGCTGGAACGCGCAGCGCTCGCGCATCGAGATGCACCTCGAGGCGACGCGCGACATTGCCTTCGAGGTCTGCGGGCGCAGCGTCGAGATGGCGCGCGGGGAGACCATCCACACCGAAAACAGCCACAAGTACGACCCGCGCAGCGCGGCGACCCTGCTGCTCGCGGGCGGCTGGGAGACGCTCGAGCACTTCAGCGATCCCGAGGGGCGCTTCATGGTCATTCTGGCGCGCGCGCAGGGCGACGAGCTCGTCCCCTGATCCGCGCGCAGCGTTTCAGGTTACAGCACCGGCAGTGGCCGCAGTGACCGCAGCCGCCGGGGTTGCAGTTGCTTCCTCGCGGATATCCGCCTGCACTTGTCGCCAGACCAGCCCGGCCAGCCATGCGCAGGCAAAGGGCGTGAGGTTCATGCCCATGGGCAGCGCCGCGCTTCGGCACAGCAGCGGGGCCATGTACTGCAGGGCAAGGACTGCGCGCGAAGGTGCTCCCGGCGCCCCGGCGAGCCGACGCGTCGCCAGCCATGCCACGGGCAGGACCAGAAACGGCAGGTCGTAGCTGAACAGGTACGGCGTCGCGAGCGGCGTCGCGGCAAGGACGAAGGCCATCTGCCCCTCGATGGAAGCGCTTTTGCGACAGGCGATCCAGCTTGCGACGATTACCAGCGAACTTGCCGCCAGTTGCGCGGCGACTGCGGCCTCGTGTCCGGCAAGGAGGCGTACGAAGGCATAGACCGTGACCTGTCGCACGAAGAAGGTGTCGCTGCCCGTCTCCATCAGTTCGCGGCTGTCCGCCCAGCTACGCGGATAGGCGAGCATGACGTCGCTGCCGAAGACCAGCCACGTCGCGAGGGTGAAGGCGATGACGCCAAGCGCCGCGCCCGCGAAGGCGCGCCAGTGCCGCCCGGCGATAAAGGCGACCGGCAGGAGCAGGGCGAGGTGCGGCTTGATCACCAGCATTGCGCAACACGCGCCCGCCAGCCAGGGGCGGCGGCGCAGGTTGGTGGCGATGCCGGCCTGAAACGCGCTCGTCAAAAGCCCCGTCTGGGCGTGCCATGCCGCCATGATCGCGCCGGGGAAGGCTGCGACGGGCAGGGCAAGGCGCGGCGCAATGCGGCGCGAGGCGAGAAACCACAGCAGATAGGTCGCCAGCGTCCAGACCCACCAGCCCAGCGGATAGGAGAACAGCCCCAGCGGGCTTGCGAAGAAGAGGAACTGGGGCGGATTGACGAAGGCGAAGACCTCGCTCGTGCCGATCGCGCTGCCCGATCCGGCCATCGCCGCGCCCTGCACGGCCATCGTCGCGGCAGTGTCGTAGGCGCTTGCCGCCGTGCCCGCGACGACGAGCCTGCCTGCCGACCAGAACGCGAGAAAGTCGCTGCCGTTCGTGCCGAGGGCCTGCTGGTGGAACATCCAGAGGCTGGGCAGGGCGCAGACAAGGACGATCACGCTATAGGCGCGAACGCGCTGGCCATCGAGCCAGCGCATGGCGAGAGTGGTCTTCAGTCTGTTCATGATGCGAGAGGCCCCCCACCCGGTGCACGTAGGGCCATTCTGCCACTCGCGCCCGCTGGGGGGAAGGGTCAGGCGCGTACGCGGTGACGGTACGTCACGTTCACCCGCTCGGACAGGATCAGGTAGGGCAGCCAGAGCCCGATCGAGATCAGCACCTTGTGGAGGTTACCGTCGAGCATCTCGAGCAGCGGGGCGATCACCGCCTCGGGCAGGTGGGGCGCATTTGCGACCTCGTGCGCGATGGACAGTTGCATGCAGATGTCGATCAACCAGGCGGCGCCGAGCATGCGCGGAAACCAGGGCACCGCGCGCAGCGCCATGACGAAGCAGACCATGTAGAGGAAGTTCATCACCACGAGGTCGAAGGTCATCGCGAAAAGCATCGTCGAGGCCCACTGCGGCGCATCGACGGGCATGGCGGGCATGGCCAGCAGGAACTCGCCGGTGCGGAACGGCACGTTCAGCAGGATGCCTGCGATCAGCGAGACGAGGATGCCCGCGGGGCCGAAATAGCGGTGATTGCGTGCGCCGAGCGCATCGAGATCGCGCCACAGTCCGTAGCGCGCGAGGCGCAGGCGCGGCTGGGCATACATCGTGCCGCGCGGGAAGGCAGCAGCTGCGATGCGGTAGCCCAGCACCGGGGCCATGGCGGCGAGCAGGAAGGGAAAGGCCATCGCGAGGCTGGCGCCGATCCCGCCTGCCTGCGGCCCGGCCAGCGCGACCTTGGCGAGAGTGACCAGCGCGACGAGCGCGATCCAGCCGTCGAGCAGCGGGGCGATGCCGGTGTCGAGCCGGTTGGCGAGGGCGCGGCTGCGTTCGAGAAAGCCATGGCGCATCGCGGTCAGCACCGTGGCGAGACGGGGCCAATGGACCAGACCATTCCGAATAAGCTGCGCCGGCATATTGTCGCTCCGCTGACCAAGACTTCGTGTTTACTGGTTAACACTGATTTAGTGCCCGCGAATGGGCTTCAATTAATCGATACGACGATCCCACTAAGCTTCCGTTAATGCCCGAATCACTCGATTCGCCGTTCGAATCGACCGGATCACCTGCAAGGCATAATCTCGATTAACCATTATATTTAATAGTGATAAGTGCTATCTCACTGGAATCGCGTGGCAATTTATAGTCCCCATTTGGGAATTTGAAATCAGTTGACCTACTTAGTGTTTCGAGGCCCAATAAGGACGTCCACAGCGAGGGATCCACGCAAGAGGAACTGGCGTCCAGTACCCGGTTCTTAAACAAAACAAGGTCGCGTCGGTTCCAAAAGCGCACTTCGTGAGGACAAAGGGGGGTCCGGGGGTTAATCGCCGGTCACCTGAATTCTTAGTCTAGCCCGGCTTTTTCTCGCTTTGGGGAGTGGGGAGCCGTGCGCCATGAAGATGGAGTATCCTATGACCAAGTTCCTTAACGCTTTCTTCGCCGACGAAGCCGGTGCCTCGGCTGCCGAATACGCCCTGATCCTCGCCGTCGTCGGCGCTGGCATCGGTGCTGCTGCGTTCGCTCTCGGCGGTGCGATCTCGACCTCGATGACTGAAGCAACGACCTGCATCGGCGACGTTGAGACCTGCTGATCCAATTGGCCTCGCCGCTTACTTGCGGCGGGGCCATTTTACCTTTTTTGGGGAAATTGTCTCGGGGGGGACGTTCCAGTGCAGGGACGAAATCTGATCCTCATTGCGGTCGCCATGCTCTTGGGCATCATCGCGGTCGTCGTTACCAACGCCTACTTCTCGGGCGTCGAGGAAAAACAGGCGCAAGTCGCCAAGCAGCAGGAACTGCGCCAGATCGTAGTTGCTGCAGCCGAATTGCCCTTCGGCACGGTTCTCAACGAACAGAACGTCAAGCTCGTCAGCTGGCCCGCCAGTTCGGTGCCCGAGGGGGCGATCCTCTCGCTGGCCGACGCGATCAAGGGCGGACAGGCGACGCTGCGACCGATCGTCGCGGGCGAGCCGGTCCTCACATCCAAGCTTTCCGGGCGTCCCACGCTCTCGGCGAACCTGCCCAAGGGCCAGTTCGCGGTCGCGGTTCCCGCCAGCGCGGTCGCCGCAGCAGGCGGCTTCGTGCGGCCCGGCGACATGGTCGACGTCCTGCTCACCCGCAAGATTCCGGGCGATGGCGCTGCCAACGACGACAAGATGACCGACGTGGTGCTGACCGCGGTCCCGGTCCTCGCCGTCGACGTCGATGCCAACGACAAGAGCACCGAGCCCACCGTCGGCAAGACCGTCACGCTCCAGGTCGATACGCTCGGCGCGCAGAAGCTCGCGCTCTCGCAGCAGCTTGGCGTGCTCAGCCTCGCGCTGCGCAACGCCGCCGACACCACCGTGACCGAGTTCTCGACCGTGGTGCCGCCGCAGCTTTCCACCCGCAACTTCCGCATCGGCAAGACCGCCACGGCGCCTGCGCCTGCGGTGGCTGCCATTGCCGCTCCCGCCCGCCGCGTGAGCACCGTCGCCAAGCCGGCCCCGCGCCGCTTCGGCCCGACGATGACGATCTTCCGCGGCGCCGAGCCCAGTGATTACGAGGTGCAACGTGGCTATTAATCGCAAGGCGGCAATCGCGCTCGCGCTGGCTTCGGCCCCGCTCGCCATCCTCTCGCAACCGGTCATGGCGCAGGCCTATGCCGGTGACAGCCTCCACGCCGGGACCCTCGAGGTTCCGCTCAACAAGAGCCAGGTCCTCTCCTCGGACCGCGCCATCGCCAAGGCCATGATCGGCAGCGCCGAGATCGCCGATATCCTGCCCGTCACCGACCGCTCGGTCTATGTGCTGGGCAAGAAGATGGGCACCACCAGCCTGACGCTCTACGATGCCGCGGGCCGGGTGATCTCGATCCTCGACGTTGCCGTCGGCCCCGATGCCGAAGGGCTCAACGACCAGCTCAAGCGCATGCTGCCGGGCGACGATGTCCAGGCGCAGATATCCAACGACTCGATCGTGCTGACCGGCATGGTTTCGAGCGCGGGCGCTGCCGATCGCGCTGCCCAGCTCGCTCATGCCTTCGCCGGCGACAAGGTGATCAACCTCGTCGCGATGGGTTCGAGCCAGCAGGTCATGCTCGAGGTCCGCTTCGCCGAGGTCAACCGCTCGACCGGCAAGGAAGTGGGCGTCAGCGCCTTCGTCCAGGGCAATTCCTTCCGCTCGGCCATCGGCAAGGGCGCGCAGCTCGTGCCCAACGAAGTCACCACCACCACCACGGTGCCGCTGCCGGGCGGCGGCGTCTCCGAGATCACCTCGGTGTCGAACCCGGGCATCCTCGGACTATCGGCGATCACCGATACCTTCGGCATCTTCCAGAAGGCCTTCAGCCTCGGCGGGCTCGACATCGACGCCACGCTCAATGCGCTGGAAACCCGCGGGATGGCCAAGACGCTCGCCCAGCCCACGCTCATCGCGCTCTCGGGCGAGAAGGCCTCGTTCCTCGCGGGCGGCGAGTTCCCCGTGCCGGTCGTGCAGAGCGGTGGCGGCAGCGGCGTCAACGGGCAGGGGGCGATCACGGTCGAGTTCAAGCCCTTCGGCGTCTCTCTCGCGTTCACCCCGACGGTGCTGGGCGACAAGACGATCAGCATGATCGTCGAGCCTGAAGTCAGCGCGCTCGACCCGAACGCGGCGGTGACGGTAGGCAACATCACCATCCCGGGCCTGCGCACCCGCCGCGCGAGCACCACGCTCGAGCTGCGCGACGGCGAGAGCTTCGCGATTGCCGGTCTGCTCCAGCGCGACTTCCAGACCACGGTCGATCAGGTGCCGATCCTTGGCTCGATCCCGATCATCGGTTCGCTGTTCCGTTCGAGCAACTTCCAGAAGGGCGAGACCGAGCTGCTGATCGTCGTCACCCCGCGTCTCGTCGCGCCGATCCGGCCCGACCAGGTGCGCCTGCCGACCGACCGCGTGCCCGATCCGGGCGAGCTCAACACCTTCATGGCGGGCCAGGCCTATGCCCCGAAGGAACTCGAACCCAACGGCGCACCGCCGCCGAGCGATGCCTCGCCGGTCAAGCAGGGAGACGGTTATGAGTTCTGATCGCAAGACCATGGTTCGCACCGCACTGCTGGCCGCGTCGCTGGGCGCGGGGCTCTCGCTCTCCGGCTGCGCGACGCCCGACGGCGACTTCTACATGGGCGGCCCCGACAACTTCGGCGAGGCCAACCGCATGACCATGGCGGCACAGGTCATCGACCCCGATCCGGTCTACGACACGCCGCTGCCCGAGGGCCATGCCGAGCATGCCGGACAGGCGGTCGAGCGCTACCGCGAAGACAAGGTCAAGCAGCCCGACCGCACGCGTACCAGCAAGTCCCTGACCGGCTCGGGCTCCGGTTCGGGGGGCAACTGAGCAAGACGAAGAGGAGGCTGGGGTCATGTCCGGGCGTTTCCTTCACGATCTGATCGAGGACCGGCGCGGCGCGGTCGCGGCGACTTACGCGCTGGCGCTCTTCGCGCTCGTCGCGGTCGGCGGGCTCGCCTTCGACTACGCCCGGCTGGTGACGGTCGATACCGAGCTGCAGAACGCCGCCGACGAGGCCGCGATCGCGGCGGCGACGCAGCTCGACCAGCGCGCGGGCGCGGTCTCGCGCGCGCAGGCGGCGGTCACCAGCTACTTCGCCAATTCCAGCTCCTCGCTCGTCAACCGCACGCTGCTCGCGCATTCGGGGCAGGGCGAGACCTCGGCGATCACCGGGGTCACCTTCACCTTCTATGACGGCTACGACTCCGCCAACGACACATTCGGCTCGGCGACGACCGCCGATGCTGATGCAACCGTCGTGCAGGTCTCGATCAATGCCCGCCAGGCCTTTTTCGCGCTGACCCCGATCGTGGGTGCGCTGTCGTCGGCCGACGTCGCCGCAGCAGCGGTCGCGGGCCTGCAGTCCTCGATCTGCAAGACCCCGCCGATGATGGTCTGCGGTCCGGCAGGCCAGCAGTTTCCGACCGACGCAGACGTGGGCAAGGGCGTGCTGCTCCAGCCCGGTTCCTCGGGCCAGTGGCAGCCGGGCACCTTCGGCTACCTCGACTTCGGCAACGGCGCCAATGCGGTCAAGGCACTGCTCGGCGGCAACGAAGGCGCCCCGGTCTGCGTCGGCGGCTCGACCGTCACCGCGCAGCAGGGCAACATCGCCAGCGCGCCCGACTACCTCAACACCCGCTTCGACATCTACACCTCTTCGCTGCGTCCCGCCGACTGTGCCAGCAACGGCGACAACTGCCCGGCGGCGAGCACCCGCAAGGACCTCGTGCGGCTGGAGGAATACGTCTTTCGCAACATCGATCCGGCGGCGGCACTTCCCGCCAATCCGGGATGCGATGCCGATGCGGGCAATTCCGGCTATACCAAGCCTACCGGTGTCGACCGGGTCAACGTGACCGAGTGGACGCAGGTCCCGGCCAGCGTCGGCAAGCTCGAGGGTTTCCCGCGCGACGACTGCCATAACACCGGTACGACAAACTCGGTCGGAACCTGCTCCGGGGGCAACTTCGGCGACGGGATCTGGGGCCGCACTGCCTATCTCGACAGCCATCCCGCGGTGCCCACGAACCTCTCCTCGCGCTGGGACATCTACCAGTGGGAGCGCGACAATCCGTCCAGCGGCCTGCAGCCGACCCTGGTCAACGATAGCGATGCGGCCGAAGTTTCGGGCTGCAATCCGCAGGGCCGTGGCTGCGACGTCACCTGGAAGAACTATTGTTCCTATCCCAGCGCGATCAAGGGCACCTATCACCCGACCGCCAAGGACCGGCGCGTGATCACCGTCGCGGTGGTCGACTGCAGCAGCGATACCGGCGGCGCGCACGAGTTCTCGGTCAAGAACTGGATGGACGTGTTCCTCACCGAGCCCTCGTTTGCCCGCTCCACGCCCTATACCCGCGCCTCGCAGATCTATGCCGAGGTGATCGGCCCGGCAACGACGCCCGGCGGCGACAATGCCTTCCAGTACTACGGGCGCAACAAGGCGGTGCTGCTGCGATGACCCGCTCTGTCCCCATCCACCTGCGCCTGCTGCGCGACACGACAGCGGCCGCCGCCGCCGAGATGGCGCTGATGGTGCCGCTGCTCGTGCTGATCCTGTTCAGCGCCTTCGAGGCCGGGCACTTCTTCTGGACCGAGCACAAGGTCGTCGAAGCGGTCCGCAACGGCGCGCGCTACGCCTCGCGCCTGCCGATGAGCGATGTCTGCCCGACTTCGGGCACGACGACCTCGAACATCGCGCTCTACACCCGCACCGGCCAGCTGACCGACAGTTCGGCGAGCCCGGTCGTGCCGGGCTGGTCGAACAACAATCAGGTCACGGTGACGATCGCCTGCGACAGCTATCTCGACACCGGCATCTACACCTCGCTCGCAGGCGTGGGCACGGGCAAGGGCGCGACGGTGACCGTCGCGGCGGCCTCGCTCACCTATCCCTCGCTGTTCGAGACGCTGGGGCTGTTCGAATCCAGCCTCAACCTCAACGCTTCGGCGAGCACCGCGGTGATCGGGCTGTGATGCGCCTTGCCCGCCTCGTGTCCCTCGCGGACTTCGCCCGGGACCGCCGCGCCGCGACGTCTGCAGAGTTCGCGCTGGTGCTGCCGCTGATGCTGCTGTTCCTGCTCGGGATCATCGACGTCGGGCGCTATGCCTGGAACGTCAACCAGCTCGAGAAGGCGGCGCAGATGGGCGTGCGCTTCGCGGTCGTCACCAATCCGGTCGAGGGCGGGCTGACCACCACCAGCTACGTGGGCAATACCTCGTGCTCGGGCGGGGTCGCGCTGACCCCGGGTGATCCGATCTGCCGCGAGGCGTTCGGCAGGGAAGTGTGCACTTCCGCGGGCTGCACGTGTGCGAGCTCGCCTTGCGTCAGCACCTCGTTCCAGTCCGCCGCCTTCGCCAACGTGCTCGCGCGTGTCCAGGACTTCGCGCCCTCGGTCGCGGCGGCCAATCTCAACGTCGAATATGCCGGCTCGGGCATCGGCTATGCCGCCGATCCCGACATGGCGCTGGCCCCGGTGGTCACCGTGGCGCTGGTCGACGTCGACTTCACCGCCATTTCGCTGCTCGGCATTACGCTGAGCCTGCCGGACGTGCGCCGCTCCCTCACCATGGAAGATGGCACCGGCTCCGTCTCGAACTAGGTCAAGGCTATGGGAAAGAATGAAAATCTGGCTCACGCAGGAAGGGACGGCACGATGAGTGCGACAGGCGCTATCCTCGTGCTCGCCGCCGCCTCGTGGATCGACGTGCTCGAGGCCTCGGGTGCGGGCGATGCGCTTCTGGGCCTCTCGCTCGAACCGCTCGCCCCGGTAGCCCCGCTGCCCGAGGCGCTGGTCGCGCGCGCTGGCATCCTCGTGCTCGAGGTCGATCCGGCCGACCCGCGCTCGATGGACCGCCTGTCCACGGTGCGCGAGGGCCATCCCGACCTGCCCGTGGTCGCTGCGATCGGCAATGCCGACCTCGCGCTTGTGCGGGCGCTGCTGCGCCAGGGCGTCGCCGATGTCGTCTCGCTGCCCTTCGAGGTCGAGGAGCTGACCCGCATCTCGCTCGACATCAGCGCGCGCCACGCCGGAGAGCGCAAGCTCGAGCGCAAGGCCGAGACCGCGCTTGCCCCGCTGGTCGCGGTCACGCGCTCGATCGGCGGCAGCGGCGCGACCTCGATCGCGACCCAGCTCGCCTCCGATCTCGCCGATCATGCGATGCAGGCAGGCGAGGGGAAGGGCGCGGTCATCGTCGACCTCGACCTGCAGTTCGGCAATGTCGGGGCGTTCCTGGGTATTTCGCCGCGCGGCGAGATCGACGACCTGCTCGATGCCGGCAGCCGTCTCGACGAGCAGCTCCTCGCCTCGGTGGCGAGCGATGCCGGCAACGGCCTTGCGGTCATCGCCGCACCCGAGGCGATCATGCCGCTCGAGGCGGTCGATACCGACCAGTTGCTGCGGGTCATCCGCATGCTGCGCCGGCGCTATGCCTATGTCGTGCTCGACCTGCCCGCGAACTGGACGAGCTGGACGCTCTCCGCCGCGCTCGCGGCCGATTCCATCGTCATGGTCGTCGAGCTTTCGGTCGCCAGCCTGCGCCAGGCCAAGCGCCGGCTCGACCTGTTCGATTCGGTCGGGATCGATCCCGAGGCGGTGCAGGTCGTGGTCAACCGTGTCGAGAAGCGCCTGTTCCGCACCATAGGTGTCGACGACGTCGCCAAGACGCTCGACCATGCGGTGCTGGGGTCAGTCGCGCTCGAGGCCCCGCTGGTGAGCACCGCGCAGAACCAGGGCAAGCTCGCCAGCGACCTGCAGCGCAAGAGCCGCTTCGCCGCCGACGTGCGCGCGCTGGGTGCAGCCTTGCGCGAAACCCGCCTCAAGAGGGGAGACTGACCATGTGGCAATTGCGCCGTTCCGCTCCGGAGATCGACGAGCAGCCGGTCGAGGACCTGCTCGCAGCGCCGCCGCTCGCAGCGCCCAGCGCGCCCGCCGCGACGCCGGGCACTTCCGCCGAGCCCGAGCCTGCAGAAGCCGCGCCCGACGCGCGCATTTCGGGTCTCAAGATCGAGATCCACCGCGAGCTGCTCGACCGCATCAATCTCTCGGTGCTCGACAAGATGCCGCGCGAGAAAATCGCGAGCGAGGTTACCGTCATCGTCAGCGAGATGCTCGCCGACCGGTCCGAGATGCTCAACCGCGCCGAGCGCGCGATGCTGTGCGAAGAGGTGCTCGACGAGCTGCTCGGGCTCGGCCCGCTCGAGCCGCTGCTCAAGGACGAGACGATCAACGACATCCTCGTCAACGGTCCGGATTCGGTCTTCGTCGAGCGCTACGGCGTGCTCGAGAAGGTGCCGACCCGCTTCCAGGACGCGCGCCACCTGCTGCGCATCATCCAGAAGATCGTCAGTGCCGTCGGCCGCCGCGTCGACGAATCCTCGCCCTTCGTCGACGCGCGCCTGCCCGACGGCTCGCGCGTCAACGCGATCGTTCCGCCGCTCGCCATCGACGGCGCGCTGCTCTCGATCCGCAAGTTCTCGAAGAAGCCGATCAGCATGGACCGGATGATCGAGTACGGCTCGATGGTCGCGCCAATGGCCGAGGTGCTCAAGGGCATCGTCCTGTCGGGCCGCAACGTCATCATCTCGGGCGGTACCGGCTCGGGCAAGACGACGATGCTCAACGCGCTCTCGACCTACATCGACCCGCGCGAACGCATCGTCACCATCGAGGACTCGGCCGAACTCCAGCTCCAGCAGGACCACGTCGCCCGGCTCGAGACGCGCCCCGCCAACATCGAGGGCAAGGGCGAGGTCAGCCAGCGAGAACTGGTCAAGAACGCGCTGCGCATGCGACCCGACCGCATCATCCTGGGCGAGTGCCGCGCCGGCGAGGCCTTCGACATGCTCCAGGCGATGAACACCGGCCACGATGGCTCGATGACCACGATCCACGCCAATACCCCGCGTGATGCGCTCTCGCGTATCGAGCAGATGGTGGGCATGAGCGGGATCGAGATCTCGGCGCGTTCGGTGCGCTCGCAGATTGCCGCCGCGATCAACGTGGTACTGCAGATCGGGCGTCTCTCGGACGGCAAGCGCAAGGTCCTCTCGCTCAGCGAGATCACCGGCATGGAGGGGGAGACCATCACCATGCAGGAAATCTTCCGCTACAAGCAGACCGGGCGCGACGAGGCGGGCAACGTCACCGGCTACTTCGAGGCCACCGGCATCCGCCCCAAGTTCATGGCCGAGCTTTCCGCCCACGGCATCGACCTCGATCCCGAGCTGTTCCGCCACCATGCAAGGATCGCCGGACGATGACCGCGCTCATGGTCAGGCTCGGCGTGATGATCGCGATCTTCATTGCCGTCTTCGTCATCGCGCAGGTGGTGATGCGCGTGATCTGGGCGCACCGTGCCGAGAGCGCGGCGGTCAACCTGCGCCTCAAGATGCTGCGTCAGGGCCACAACCGCGAGGTGGTTGTCTATGACCTGCTCAAGAACGCGCCGCCGCACCTCGCGCCCGACGCGCCCTGGTGGCAGAAGCGCTACGTCGGTTTCGTGCGCACGGTGATGATGGCCGGGGTGCGCGTCGAGGCGCGCCAGATGGCGCTGCGCATGGCGACCGCGGTGGTCGGCATCTTCGTCGGCCTGCTGGTGATCCTGCTCGCGGTGCACATCACCATCACCTTCGGTGTGGTCCAGCTCGCGCTAGTTCTCGCGCTCGCGGCGGGCATCGGCATTCCCTACATGCTCATCGCCCGCAAGGCCGAGAAGCGCCGTCGCCGGATGGAGGAGCAGTTCCCCGTCGCGCTCGACATCTTCTCGCGCTCGCTGCGTGCAGGGCACCCGATCGCGTCCGCCATCTCGATCATCACCGAGGAGATGGAGGACCCGGTCGGTTCCGAATTCGGCCTGGTCTCCGACGAGGTCGCCTATGGTGCGGAGCTCAACGACGCGCTGATGGCGATGGCCGAACGCTGGAACCTCGAGGACATGCGCATGTTCGTCGTGTGCGTCTCGGTGCAGAGCGAGACCGGCGGCAACCTCGCCGAGATCATCGAGAACCTCACCACGGTCATCCGCGACCGCGCCGCGCTCTACATGAAGGTGCGCGCGCTCAGCTCCGAAGGGCGCATGACCGGCCTGATGCTGACCGTGCTGCCGGTCTTCACGCTGGTCTCGATGTTTCTCGTCAATCCTTCCTTCTATCTCGACGTCGCACAGGACCGGATCTTCGTGATCGGCTTCCCTTCGCTGATCATCCTGTGGGGTATCGGCGTCTACGCGATCCGTCGTCTCACGGACCTCAAGGTGTGACATGCTGAACTTCATCGCCACCAGCGACATCGGACGCCTCGCCGTTCTCGGCGTGATCTTCGCGCTCGTCTTCGGGATCGCGCTGACCTTGCTGCTCGTCGCCTCGCAGCGCGCCTCGGTGCGCAGCGAGCTGAGCGTCATCGGCAAGACCGCGACGCGCAGTTCCTCGCCCGACAGCCTGCGCCGTTCGACCAACGATGCCTGGGCGCGCCTTGCCGACCGCATCGAGAAGGCGGGTCTCAACCTCACCGACACCAAGTCCGACGCGCTGACCAAGCAGATGCGCGAGGCTGGCTTCGAGAGCCCGGGCGCGCCGCGTGTCTATACGCTCGTGCGGCTGGTGCTCGTGATCGTCCTGCCGTTGCTGGCGGTGGGGGCGATGTACATGGGCTCGGGCGAGGTGGGGCTGATGAAGCTCTATTTCACCGGCACGGTCTGCGCGGCGCTGGGCCTTTACATCCCCAATATCTACGTGCGCATGCGCGCCGACCGCCGCCGCCGAGAAATCACCAACGGCTTTCCCGACAGCCTCGACCTCATGCTGGTGTGCATCGAGGCGGGGCTCGGGCTCGAGGCCGCGCTCGACCGCGTGGGGCGCGAGATGGTGCTCTCGCACCCGCTGGTCTCGCGCCTGCTGGTGGGCACCACGATGCAGCTGCGCGCCGGCGCCTCGCGCGAGGTCGCGCTGCGCCGCATGGCCGCAGATGCGGGCGTCGACGAGATCTCGTCCTTCGCCACGCTGCTCATCCAGTCGGACAAGCTGGGCACCTCGATCGCCACGACCTTGCGCGTCTACGCCGCAGAGATGCGCGAGAAGCGGCGCATGCGTGCCGAGGAAAAGGCACACCGCATCCCGGTGCTGATCTCGGTGCCGCTGGTGGCCTGCATGCTGCCCACGATGATCGGCACGCTGATGCTGCCCGCTGCCGTGCGCGTCGTGCGCATCCTCATTCCGCAAATGACCGGAGGCTGACATGAATCGACTGAGGGGGGGAAGGATCGTCGGGATCGCGCTGGTGCTGGCCATGTTGCCGGGCTGCAGCGGGACCCTGAAGTTCCTGGGGCTCAAGCACGATGCCAAGACCGAGTACCGCGTGCGCAATTCCGATCCGGGGCCCGATCTCGCGCTCGGCTCGGCGACCGAGCAGGGCCGCACTGCGCTCATGGCCGGGCGTGACCAGGAAGCCGTGACGCTGTTTCGCGTCGCGCTCGCCTCGGGCGAGGCCCCGGCACCCGCGCGCAACGGGCTCGGCGTCGCCTATGCGCGCCTTGGCCAGTTTGATGCGGCGGAGCGCGCCTTCCGGCTCGCCATCGCGGCAGACCCGGCAAAGGCGACTTATGCGACCAACCTCGACAGGCTGCTGGGTTCTGCGCTTGCCCGGCGCCAGCGCGATGCCGAAACCCGCGCGCTTGCCGCAAGGGCGGCGGCGTCTGCCAAGCCTGTCGCCACCAGCGCGCAGGCCGAGGCTCCCGGTCCGCGCCTGACCCGCGTCTCGCGCGGGATGGTCTCGATCCGCTCGATGCCCGGCGACCGCGCCGTGGCGACTTCGGGCAGATTGCCGCAAGTGGCCGCTCGCGAAAAGCCGAAGACCAAGGCCGACGATGCGAGCCTCGAGGAGGATGCCGCCGAACAGCTGGTGGCAGCGAAGGCCGAGCCCGGCGCGCGCACCGTCGCCTTCATCGGCAATAATCCTGCATTCCAGCCGCTGGTGCGCGTCGAGCTGAAGGGCGATGCCAACGAGGCGCGCCGCTGAGATGGATACCGCACTCGTACCTCTCTTCGTACTCGTCCCGGCCTGCCTCTTCGCGAGCTGGTCCGACGTCTCGCGCCGGGTGATCCCGAACTGGCTTTGCGCCGTGGTCGCGCTGGCAGGGCTCGGCGTCGCGATCTGGAGCGGCGGCCTCGAGGCACTCGGCTGGCACGCGCTACACATGGTCATCGCGCTTCTCGTGGGCATGGTGCTCTTCAGGTTCGGCATGCTCGGCGGGGGCGACGCCAAGTTCTACGCTGCCTGCGCGGCCTGGTTCACGCTTTCGCAGGCAGGCTCGCTGCTGCTCATGGTCTCGCTTTGCGGGCTGGGTCTCTTCGCCGTCTGGTTCGCGGTGCGCCGCGCCATGCGCAAGCCGATCCGGATGAAGCCGCAGGACAACTTCGACCGCCTTCCTTACGGCATCGCGATTGCCGCAGGGACGGTGATCGCAATGCTCGGTACCTAACCAACTCCGACGGGTCGCAACCGTAAGCTGGGGGCGTTTCCCGGGCAGCTTCGCCTGTCCGGGAACGCATTGCCTGCAAGCGGGTTTGCGGCTTCGGCACCTCGTCGCTTTTCGCAGGTGCAGCGGAGGTGTCCCCATGAGCTTCACGTTTGCCCGGCCTGACCGCATGATCAACGAACTCGGGACCGAGTTCACGGGGAACGGCACCCATTTCGCCGTCTTTTCAGAGAATGCCGAGGCAATCGAACTTTGCCTCTTCGACGAGACCGGGAGCGAGGAAACCGCCCGGCTCGAACTGCCCTCGCGCGAGGGCTCGGTGTTTTCCGGCTACCTGCCCGGAGTGCGCCCAGGCCAGCTCTACGGCTATCGTGCCCACGGCCCCTACGACCCGGCGCAAGGCCACCGCTTCAACCCCAACAAGCTCCTGCTCGATCCCTATGCGCGCGAGCTGTCGGGGCGGATCGAATGGGACGATGCCTTGTGGGGCTACGATCTCGCGACCGGCGACGATCTCAGCTTCGATACGCGCGATTCCGCGCGCTTCATGGTCAAGGGCGTGGTGCAGGACCCCGATTTCGACTGGGAGGGCGACCGCGCCATCGCGCGGCCCTGGACCGATACCGTGATCTACGAGGCGCACGTGCGCGGCCTCACCATGGCGCATCCCGGCGTGCCCGAGGAGCTGCGCGGGACTTACGCGGGCATGGCCAGCGACGCGGTGATCGAGCACCTGCTCAAGCTGGGTGTCTCGGCGATCGAGCTGCTACCCTGTCACTACTTCCTCGATGATCGCCTGCTGCTTGACCGGGGCCTGTCGAACTACTGGGGCTACCAGAGCCTCGGCTTCTTCGCGCCCGAGACCCGTTTCCTGCGCAAGGGGGCTGGTGCCGCGCCCGCGATCAGGCAGTTCAAGGACATGGTCAAGCGCTTCCACCGCGCCGGGATCGAGGTGATCATGGACGTGGTCTACAACCACACCGCCGAAGGGTCCGAGCGCGGCCCGACGCTCAGCTTTCGCGGCCTCGACAACGCGAGCTACTACCTGCTCTCGCCCGAGGATCCGCGCTACAGCTTCGACACCACCGGCTGCGGCAACACGCTCTCGGTCGCGCATCCCATGGTGCTGCGCATGGTGCTCGATTCGCTGCGCTACTGGGTGCAGGTGATGCACGTCGACGGGTTCCGCTTCGACCTCGCCTCGACGCTGGGCCGCGAGGCGGAAGGCTTCGACCGCGAGGGCGGCTTCTTCGATGCGATCCGGCAGGACCCGGTATTGGCCTCGGTCAAGCTGATCGCCGAACCATGGGACGTGGGGCAGGGGGGCTACCAGGTAGGCGGCTTTCCCTATCCCTTCCGCGAATGGAACGACAAGTTCCGCGACAGCGCGCGCGGTTTCTGGCGGCTCGACAAGGGCCTCGTCGGCGATCTCGCGGGCGCGCTGATCGGCTCGCCGGTGCAGTTCAACCACTCCGACCGCGGCGCGACCAGCTCGATCAACTTCCTTGCCGCGCACGACGGCTTCACGCTGATGGACACCGTTTCCTACAACGAGCGCCACAACGAGGCGAACGGCGAGGGCGGGGCCGACGGGCACAGCCACAACCTCTCCGACAACATGGGCGTCGAGGGACCGAGCGAGGACCCGTCAATCCTGCTCGCCCGGCGACTGCGGCGCCGCTCGATGATGGCGACGCTGCTGGTCAGCCAGGGCGTGCCGATGATCCTCTCGGGCGACGAGATCGGCAACGGCCAGCAGGGCAACAACAACGTCTACTGCCAGGACAACGAACTGGGCTGGGTCGACTGGGCCAACGCCGACGATGCCTTCTGCAACTTCTGCGCACGCATGATCGCGCTGCGCCGCGAGTTCCCGGTGCTCTCGCAGGAGTGCTTCCTGCAGGGCGAGGTCGCCGAGGACGAGCGCATCGAGATCGCCTGGTTCCAGCCCGACGGCCGCGCGATGGACGATGCCTTGTGGAACGAGGAGGGGCTGCACGTGCTGGGCGCGCGCATCGACTACTCGAACCGCGAGGCCTTCCTCGACGGCGGGCGTCCGGTCTTCGTGGTCATGAACGCTGCCGAGCAGGTCCGCTTCACGCTGCCCGGCGGCAATGCCGGTGCGCGCTGGGTGCGCGTGCTCGATACCGCGCGCGAGGACCCGTTCGAGACCGAGACGCTCGAGGGCGAGGTCGCCGAGATCTCGGGCGGCAGTCTCACCCTGTTCCGCCCGGCCTGAGGAGCATGCGTGTGAGCCAAGGAGAATGGGCCGCGAAATCCCTCGACGACGGGCGCTGGCGCTTCGGGCTCTGGGCCCCCGATGCGGGCGAGGTCCATCTCGAACTGGGCGACGATCGCCACGGCGCGCAGGCGCTTCCCGGCGGCTGGTGGCAGGTCGAAGCACCGGGTGAGGCAGGCGATGTCTATTGCTGGTCGCTCGATGGCACCTGTTATCCCGACCCCGCCGCCTTCGCGCAGGCGGGCGACGTTCATGGCGCCTCGCGGCTCGTCGATCATCGGGCCTACGCATGGCAGCATCCCTGGCCGGGCCGCGCCTGGCACGAGGCGGTGGTCTACGAGCTGCACATCGGCACGTTCACGAAGCAAGGCACCTTCGCCGCGGCGGCTGCGGCCTTGCCCCGGCTGGCGCGCCTTGGCGTCACCTTCATCGAGATCATGCCCGTCGCCCAGTTCGACGGCGCGCGCGGATGGGGCTACGACGGCGTGTTGCCTTTCGCGCCGCATCCCGCCTACGGCACGCCCGACGACCTGCGCGCGCTGGTCGATGCGGCACATGGGCTCGGCATCGGGGTGCTGCTCGATGTCGTCTACAACCACTTCGGTCCCTCGGGGAACTACCTCGCGGCCTGGTGCCCCTCGTTCTTCCACGCCGACCGGGCCTCGCCTTGGGGACAGGGCATCGCCTTCGAGCAGGAGGCGGTGCGCCGCTACTTCATCGCCAATGCGCTGCACTGGCTCGAGGATTACCGGATGGATGGGCTGCGCCTCGATGCGGTCCACGCCATCGGCGATGCGTCGCCGGAGCACTTCCTCGACGAGCTCGGCGCCGCGATCCGCAGGGCCTTTGCAGGGCGGCAGGTCCATCTCGTCACCGAGGACGAGCGCAATCTCGCCCACTACTTCGAGCCCGAGGCGCCTTACGATGCGACCTGGAACGACGACTGGCATCACGCCATCCACTGCCTGCTGACCGGCGAGGACGAGAGCTACTATGCCCCCTTCGCGCGCGACCCGGTCGGCGATCTCGCCACCGCGCTTGCCGATGGCTACGTCGAGCAGGGGCAGGCGCGGCCCGGCGGGGAAGGTGGCGATGGAGAGGCCCCATGCGGCGAGCCTCCAAGCGGTGAACCGCCACGCGGCGAACCCAGCGCGCACCTGCCGCGCAGCGCCTTCGTCAACTTCCTCGGCAACCACGACCAGGTCGGCAACCGCGCGCGCGGCGAGCGGCTGCACCATCTCGTCGAGGACGCGCATGCCCTGCGCGTCGTCACCGCGCTGACGCTGCTCGCACCATTCGTGCCGATGCTGTTCATGGGCGACGAATTCCTCACCGAGGCCCCGTTCCTCTTCTTCGCCGATTTCGGCGGCGAGCTGGGAGAGGCCGTGCGCAAGGGACGCGCGCGCGAGTTCGCAAAGTTCAGCGCCTTTGGCGGCGAAGTGCCCGATCCGATTGCGCGCGAGACCTTCGAGGCCTCGCGCATCGGCGGGGCGGAAACTCAGGCGCAAAAGGCGCACGAGGCGTTCGTCGGCGATCTCATCGCGCTGCGCCGGGACCATGTCGTTCCGCTGCTCGCGGCGAGCAGCCAGCCTATCTGCGCGGTGGAGCGTGATGGCGATTTCCTTGCGGTGACGTGGACGTTCGCCACGCAGAAGCTTGGCATCGCGGTGCGGCTGGGCAGTGAAGGCCCCGAGCCCGCGCGGCGCGAGGACGCCTTCCTCGACTTGCGCGCGGAAGGGAGCCCTTTCGTGTTCAGCGCCTTCGTTGAAGCCGCTGGCGAGGTGGGGGGCTGCGCATGATCGCGTGGGTCGCGACCTATCGCCTGCAGCTGCGCGGCGGCGTCGATCTCGATGCGGCGCGTGGGCGGCTCGAGGCGATCAAGGCGCTCGGCGCCAGCCACCTCTACCTCTCGCCCCCGTTCACCGCGGCGCCGGGCTCGAGCCACGGCTACGACGTGACCGACCCCACGCGCATCGATCCCGTGCTCGGCGGCGAGGACGCCTTCGCGCGGCTGGCCGAGGCGGCGCGCGCGGCGGGCATGGGGCTGGTCATCGACATCGTGCCAAACCACATGGCCTTTACCCCCGAAAGCCCCTGGCTGGCCGACGTGCTGCGCTTCGGGCGGGAGAGCGAATTCGCGCATGTCTTCGACATCGACTGGGAGCGCGGGCCGATCCACTTCCCCGCGCTCGACGGCACGGTGCAGTCCGTCTTCGCGCAAGGCCACATCGCCATGGCGGGAACGGGCGAGAACCCGCAGCTTGCCGTCTACGAGCGGCGCTTCCCGCTCGCGCTCACCCCGCTTGCTAGGGCGCTGGCAAGCGGAGTGAGCGCGCTCGATGGCGAGAGCCTCGACGCGCTCATGGCGCAGCAGCACTGGTCGCTCGGCGACTGGCGCGAAAGCGCGCAAGCCATCGTCCACCGCCGCTTCTTCAACATCACCGACCTCATCGGCGTGCGGCAGGAGGACGAGGCGGTCTTCGCGCGCAGCCACGCGCTGGTGATCGAGCTGGTACGCAGCGGGCAGGTGCAGGGCGTGCGCGTCGACCATGTCGACGGTCTCGCGCTTCCGGGCGAATACCTTGCCCGCCTGCGCGCGGCGCTCGACGCGGCGGGCGGGAGCGCGGTGCCGATCTGGGCCGAGAAGATCGTCAAGCAGGGCGAGGACCTTGTCCCGTCATGGCCGATCGAAGGCATGACCGGATACGAACTCGCCGCCGAGGTGACGCGCCTGCTCACCTGCCGGGACGGACTTGCCGCGATGCGCGAGGCCGCGGCGGGCGCCGAACCCGAGGACTATGCGCAAGAAGTGCTGAAGGTGCGCGCGATGCTGCTCGACGAGGTCTTCGTGCCCGAAATGGAACGCGTCGCGCAGGCTGCACGCCGGGCGCTCGGCAAGGATGGCCACGAGGCAAGAGGGCTGCGCGAGGCCATCGCGGCGCTCGCCCGGCACTGGCCGGTCTATCGCTCGTACAGCGCCGATGGCGAGAGCCCCGAGCCCTGGCTCGAGGTGGCGCTCGATGGCGCGGCGGACGAGGACGTGCCGGGCCCCGCCCTCGCGGCGGTGGCGGACCTTGTTCGCAAGCCGAAGGATGCCGAGGCGAAGGCTTTCGTCCAGCGCTTCGAACAGCTGACCGGCGCGCTCACCGCCAAGTCGGAGGAGGACACGGTGTTCTTCCGCAAGGTCTCGTACCTGCCCTTGTGCGAGGTCGGGGCCGAGCCCGAGCTGACGCCGATCGGGACCGCGCGCTTCGCCAAGGCGATGGAGGCGCGCGCGGCGCTCACGCCAATGGCGCTCAATGCGCTGAGCACGCACGACACCAAACGGTCAGCCGATGCGCGTGCGGCGCTGATCGCGCTTTCGTATCGCGGCGCGTTTGCAGGCAGGCTCTATGCTGCGGCGCGCGAGGCCGCACGCAAGCGCGGATTGCCCGAGGCCTGCGGGCTCTACGCGGTGCAGCTTGCGACGATGATGGAGGGGCAGGACGACGCTGCCGCGCGCATCACCGACCACGTCGCCAAGGCGCTGCGCGAAGGCAAGGTGCTGTCCAGCCATGAAGCGCCCGATGCGCGCATGGAGCAGCGCGTGGCGAAACTCGCGCTCGACATTCTGGGCGGCATGGCCTCGCCGGTGCAGTGCAACGAGAGCGAAGAGGCGCGCCACGCGGCCCTGTTCCACGACTGTGTGCTCGTGCAGGCCGCGCTGCAGATATTGTGCCCCGGCATCCCCGATATCTATCAGGGGACGGAAATGCTTTCGGTGACGCTTACCGATCCCGACAACCGGCGCACCTATCCGCTCGAGGTTCCGGCCGACGGGCTCTCCGCGCGCAAGTACGGCCTCGTGCGCGATCTCCTGGCGCTGCGCGCCTCGGACCCCGAGCTGTTCACGCATGGCACCTTCGCGATGGAGGAGGGCAAGGGCCGCTGGCAGATCGAGCGTCGCCTTGCAGGGCGTCTCTGCCGGGTCTCGTTCCCCGCTCCGGGAGCTGCGAAAGGGGCGGCGATGTGGGCGCTGGCGGTCGAGACGAGGGACGCGCCGTAGACACCGGTCTTGTGCTGGCGGGGGCTTCGACAAGCTCAGCCTGAGCGGGAAGGGGTCGGACGGTTTGCGCTTGCTCACTCAGTCTGAGCCTGTCGAAGGATCGATCCCGCTCACCATCTCCGCCTGCAACGCCTCGGCCACCGCGCGCAGGTCTGCTGCGAAGCGCGCTTCCTCGCGGGCGCGGGCCTCGCCGTCGAGGCGCAGGAGATAGCTGGGGTGAACGCTGAGCTTGAGCGCGGTGCCGTCGCCGGTGCGATGCAGCGCATCGCGCTCGCGGGCGAGGGCAGGGGTGCGGCCAAGCAGTGCGCGGCCTGCGCTCGCCCCCAGCGCGAGGATCAGGCGCGGGCGCACGAGCGCGCGCTCGGCATCGAGCCACCAGCGGCAGGTATCGATCTCGTGCGCAGTCGGGTTCTGGTGCAGCCGTCGCTTGCCCTGCCGGGTGAACTTGAAGTGCTTGGTGGCATTGGTGACGTAGGCGCGCTCGCGATCGATCCCCGCTTCGCGCAAGTGCCGGTCGAGCAGCTGGCCGGCTGGCCCGACGAAGGGGCGCGCGGCGATCTCCTCGTTGTCGCCGGGCTGTTCGCCAAGGATCATCAGCCGTGCACCCGCAGCGCCTTCGCCCGGGACCGCGCGGGTGCCGTTGCAGCCGATCGGGCAGCGCGTGCAGGCGCCGATCCCGGCTGCGATCTCCTCGAGGCCTTGCGGGACCGGCGCAGCGAAGGCATCCGCGCCGCTGGCGATCATCGCCGCCTCGCGCCTTTGCGCGCCCGCCACGAGATCGGCGATCTCGCGCGCTTCGGGCAGGTTCTTCCAGTAGCGGCGCGGCATTTCCTTGACCATCGCACCGACCTTGAGGCGTGCCGGGTTGAAGATCGAGCGGTAGTAGCCACGCCACAGGTCCTCGGTCGCATCCTCGCCCGGTGCATCCTCGCGCCGCGCTGCCGGGCCTTCGCCAAGCACTTCGCCGTCCCAGTGCAAGGAGAGGCGCGGGGTCAGGATCGACCAGCGCTGGCTGGCGAAACGGTCGACGAAGAAGCGCGCGTTGTGCCGCTCGATCCGGTGCTCGGGCTCGAACCAGGCGACGTAGTGCGCATCTGCCTCCTCGCTGCTACCGGGCTGGTCGCTGCTGCCCGGTTCGCTCGGGACGGCGCGAAAGCGCACGAAGGCGCGCATCTTGTGGATGTCGCGACGTACCTGCTTCACCAGTGCGGCAAGGGCGAGCACTTCGGGATCGGCAGGGTCCTCGCAAAGCCGGGGCTTGTCCTGAAGCCGCCACAGCAGGCTGTAGAGCAGGTCGAGCCGGGCGGGGTCACGGTGCAGGATCGCGAGGCGTGCCTGTTCGACGAAGGCCTTGCTGGCGCGCACCGGCGTCTCGTTGGCACCGGACACCGTCTCTGCGCTCGCGGGCGCCGAAAGCGCGCCAAACAGGTCCGCGCCGCCGCTCTCGCCGTCCTGCCAGGAGACGACGCCGGGCGGAACGCCGCGCCGCACGAGGTCGCGTGCGGCATCGCGCCAGCTCTCGAAATCGTCGGGGGCGGCGATCGTCGCGGTAACGAAGGCGGGCGTCGGCGCGGCGCGGCTCATGCGAAGAGCTCCATCTGCTGCGCTGGCGGCGCAAGCCGCGCGCGCAGATCCGCGCGCTCGAGCAGCTGCGTCGGGCGCCAGTCGGCGGTGACGACGAAGGGCCGCAGCTTCGCGATCGAGCGGGTCAGGCGCGCAAGGTCCTCGAGACGCAGCGTGCGGTGACGGCGCGCGGCGAGGATCGCGCCCACCGCCTTGGTGCCGAGCCCGGGCACACGCAGCAGCATCTCGCGCGGGGCGCGGTTGAGATCGACCGGGAAACGCTCGCGAAAGCGCAAAGCCCATGCAAGCTTTGGGTCGATGTCGAGCGGGAGCATCCCGCTCTCGTCGGTCGCTTGCTGTACCTCGTGCGGCGCGAAGCCGTAGAAGCGCATCAGCCAGTCGGACTGGTAAAGGCGGTGCTCGCGGATCAGCGGCGGGCGCTTGAGCGGCAGCACCGCGCTCGCATCGGGGATCGGGCTGAAGGCCGAATAGTAGACCCGGCGTAGCGCGTAGCTGGTGTAGAGCGTGCTCGCCTTGCCCACGATCTGCGCATCGCTTGCCCCGTCGGCGCCGACGATCATCTGGGTCGACTGGCCTGCGGGCGCGAAGCGCGGGGCGTTGCGGAAGCGCTTTCGCGCATCGCCCGCTTCCTCGATTGCCGACCGGATCGAGCCCATCGAGCCCTCGATCTGCGGCGCCTTTTTGTCGGGGGCGAGCCGCTCGAGGCCGGCGCTCGTGGGCAGCTCGACATTGATCGAGACCCGGTCGGCCCACAAGCCCGCCTGCCGCTGCAGTTCGGGATCGGCCTCGGGGATGGTCTTGAGGTGAATGTAGCCGCGAAACTGGTGATCCTCGCGTAGCGAGCGGGCGACCTCGACCAGCTGCTCCATCGTGTGATCCGAACTGCGGATGATGCCCGAAGAGAGGAACAGCCCCTCGATGTAGTTGCGCCGGTAGAAGGCGAGGGTCAGATCGACCACTTCCCTGGGCGTGAACTTCGCGCGAACCACGTTCGAGCTCTTGCGGTTCACGCAGTAATGGCAGTCGAAGATGCAGTGGTTGGTCAGCAGCAGCTTGAGCAGCGAGATGCAGCGGCCATCGGGCGCGTAGGCGTGGCAGATGCCCATGCCCTCGGTCGAACCGAGCCCGCGACCGTCGCGGCTGTTGCGCTTGCTCGTGCCCGAGGAGGCGCACGAGGCATCGTACTTGGCGGCATCGGCAAGGATGTTGAGGCGGTCCGAGATCGAACGGTCGAGCATTTGTTCCTTTTATGTTCCGATGTTTGTCCTGGCAATCGCGATGCGACGAACGGTGCAAGGCCGCCACTGGCAGTACGCGAGGCAGTATGCTGCGCTGCGGCTCGCGGTGCTGGCCGGGGTTCCGACAGGTGAATTGCGCGGGATTACAGGTCTTCCGTTGCGAGCCTCACCGCGTCACAAAGATTGACAAACTGTGCTCAGGATCACAGGCCATGTCGCTCGGCAGCATGGCGCTGCCGCGAGCGGAGACCGCATGAATATCGACTTCAGGGCGCTCTTTTCGCTTTCGCCCAACCCCTACATGGTGCTCGATCGCGATCTGACGATCGTGTGGACCAACGCTGCCTACCAGCGATCGACGATGCGCAGCGCCGAGGATCTGGCGGGGCGCAATGTGCTCGAGGCCTTCCCGAGCGAGCCGGGAACCGACAGCTACGAATTACTCAATGCCTCCTTCCGGCGCGTGCTCGAGACCGGGCAGACGGACGAGATCGCGCTGATCCGCTACGACATCGCCCGTCCTGACGGGACCATGGAACAGCGCTACTGGAGCGCGACACATACGCCGATTCTCGATGCGAACGGCGATTTCGAGGTGTTTCTGCAGCACACCGTCGACGTGACCGAGCTTCACGAACTGCGCACCATGCGCGAGGAGATCGACCTCGTACGCCGCGCCGATGCAGTGCAGCACCGCAATTTCGATCTCGAGAGCCAGACCGAGCGCCTGACCCGGATGTTCGACCAGGCCCCGGGCTTCGTGTGCGTCCTGACCGGTGAGGACCATGTCTTCGAGATGACCAACAGCGCCTATTGCGAACTCGTCGGGCGCGACGACCTGCTGGGGCGGACGGTCGCCGAGGCCATGCCCGAGGTGGTCACGCAGGGCTTCGTCGAAATTCTCGACGGTGTGCGGCGCGACCGCAAGCCCTACATTGGGCACGCCCAGGAGATCTACTTCGAGGTCGGTCCCGACCAGCCGCCGCTGCGTCGCTATATCGACTTCGTCTATCAGCCGATCGTGCAGGACGACGAGGTTTCGGCGATCTTCGTGCAGGGGCAGGACGTGACCGAGACGGTGGAGGCCTCGCGTCGGCAGGATCTGCTCATCAACGAGCTCAACCATCGCGTGAAGAACACGCTGGCCGTGGTGCAAAGCCTTGCCAGCCAGTCGTTCCGCAACGTCGAGGCTGCCGCCGGTCCGCGACGCGCCTTCGACGAGCGGCTGCGCACGCTGGCCGGGGCGCACAACCTGCTGACCGATGCCAACTGGGGCACGACTTCGCTTGCCGATGTCATCCGCGAGGCCACTGCCGGCGGCGGCGAGCCCGAGCGGGTACACATCGAGGGGCCGCAAGTGGCGCTGCCGCCGCGCCTGACCGTCGCGCTCTCGATGACCTTGCACGAGCTGACCACCAACGCGCTCAAGTATGGCGCATTGTCCAATGAGACGGGTACGATCGCGGTGCACTGGTCGCGCGATGCCGAGCGGCCCGCCTACCTTGCGCTCGAATGGCGCGAGCAGGGTGGTCCGCCGGTTACTGCGCCGCAGCGCAAGGGCTTCGGGACCCGGCTGATCGAACGCGGGCTCGCTGCCGAATACGGCGGGCAGGCGGTGATGGACTACGCGCCGACGGGGCTCGTCTGCAGGGTCGAACTGCACATTCCGGCGGCGCAGGACCTCGCCGAGGCCTGAAGTCGCAGGGGGAGGAGCCCTCCGGCAACAAGGCTGCGTTCACTCCATCGCCCGGGCCAGCGCCGCGCGCAGGGTCGAGGGCGAGCTGGGTTTGGGACAGACCTGCGCCTGCGGATAACGTTCGCGCAAGTTGGCCTCGTCTGCATGGCCGGAATGGAAGATCAGCGGCACCCCGGCAGCACTCAGCGCGTCGGCGGCGGGATAGACCTCGCCGTCGAGCAGGCGCACGTCGAGCACCGCGCAGGCGGGCAGGGCCCGCTCGATGGCGGCGAGCGTCGCTGTGACCGTCTCGCAGGTGTCGGCAACGGAAAAGCCCGCCTCCTCGACGATGGTCTCGATGTCGATGGCGACGATCAGTTCGTCCTCGGCAATGAGCACGCCGCCGCTCATGCGGCGATCACCGCGCCGGGCAGCTGCAGTTCCAGCCGGTAGCGCCCATCCTCGGTGCTGCGCGTCAGCTCTGCCTTGAGCTGGCGAACCGACGTGGTGACCAGCAGCGTGCCGAAGCCGGTGCCCTGCTTGATGTCGGACAGGTCGCCGCCGCTTTCGCTCCAGTCCAGCGCAAGGCCCTCGGCATTGCGGGTCCAGCTTATCGTCAGCGTACCGCTGCCGTCGCGCAAGGCGCCGTACTTGGCGGCATTGGTGGTCCACTCGTGCAGGATCAGCGCGAGCGAGGAGAGGCAGTTGCGCTCGATCTCGATCTCGGGGCCCTCAAGCGTGATCGTGCCCTGGTCGCGATAGGGCGCGATCGTGGTCTCCACCAGTTCCGCGAGCGAGATCGACTGCTGGTCGCCGGTAGGGGCTGCCAGCGAATGGGCGCGGCCGAGCGCGGCAATACGCTCGCGAAGGTCCTCGCTGTAAGTGCGCACATCGTCGTGCGAGCGCCCGGCGGCAGAGATCATGCCCGAGACCACCGCGAACAGGTTCTTCACCCTGTGGTTCATCTCGCGCAGCATCAGCGCGCGGGTCTCGGCGAGCGTATACTCGGCCGTCATGTCGATGACCGCGCCGACGAGGCGATGCTGGCCACGCTTGAGCGTCATTCGCCCGAAGGCCTTGAGATGGCGGACCGGCTCGTCGCCCGGCACGACCCGGAACGAGGCCTCGAAGTCGTCACCCACTGCCTTCGCGCGGGCTAGCCTAGCTTCGACTTCGGGACGGTCTTCGGGGTGGAGGCGCTCGAGCGCCTGTTCGATCCGGGTGAGCGAGCCGTCGCTCTCGCCAAGGCCGAGCAGGTGGCGGTTGGTCTCGTCCGAGACCAGTTCACCGGTCTCGAGCGTGTATTGCCACACACCCATGCCGCCTGCCTTGATCGCGAGGTCGAGACGTTCGCGTTCGTTGGCGAGATCGTTGGCGACCGAGAGCGCCTCGGTGATGTCGGTCAGGACCAGCGTAGCGCCGTCGGTCGTGCCATGCTGGGTGCGGTAAGGCAGCACGCGCAGGGACAAGGTGCGTTTGCCGTCGCGGGTGTGGACGTGCCGCTGTACCGGCTCGCCGCTCGCCGCGACCTCGCGTGCATCGTCGAGGTAGCCGGTATCTTCCAGTCGCGAGGTCACGTCTGCAAGGCTGCGTCCGCGATCGCCCTGTTGCAGCGGGAAGATACCGGTCGCGGCCTCGGTGAAGCTGCGGATGTTGAGATCGGCGTCGAGCACGATCACCGCCAGCTCGGTCGATTCGAAGAAGTTGCGCAGGTCCGAATTGGCGACGGTGAGCTGGTCGACCTTGCTCTTGAGCTCGTCGTTGACGGTCGAGAGCTCCTCGTTGGTCGACTGAAGCTCCTCGTTCATCGACATCATTTCTTCGTTGGAGCTCTTGAGCTCCTCGTTCGCGGTTTCGAGTTCCTCGACCGCAGTGCGCAGCTTGTGGCGGGTGAGGCGAAGTTCCTCTTCCAGCGCCTCCATGTGATCGTCGCCGCTCTCGATCTCTGCGGCATCGTCGGAGAAGGGGCGGAACGGGCCGCGATCGCGGAAGATCAGCAGCAAGCTGCCGTCGCCGATAGGCTCGCCGATGACCTCGATCGGTTGCACGCCATAGTCCGAGGAGACCTCGACCTTGCGCGCGACGACGCGCCTGCCTTCGTCGCGTGCCTGGCGCACGAGCGGGCCGAGCACGTCGCGCAGGCCCGGCTTGGCCAGCGAGATCGCGTTGGAACCGCCGGTTCGCGTCACCGGGAAATCGAAGTAGCGGCTGAGCTTGCCATAGGCCGACATCACCGCGCCGTCCTGGTTCACCACCATCGCCGGAGGGGCGTAGCCCTCGGCCAGCCGCTGGATCGCGACGTCCGCGCGGGGACCGCGGGCGGAAGTCATGCGCGCGCGCGCACTCGCATTGGAGCTGGGAGCCGGATCGCGCCGGTCGTTTGCGGGCAGGTCGATCGGATAGCTGGGGTTGCCGGGCGCGCGCTCGAAGATGTGGGCATGATGGTCGAGGGCTGGAAACAGGTGCTCGAAGCGCCCGATGCTCTCGGACGGGCCAAGGAACAGGTAGCCGCCCGGACGCAGCGCGTAGTGCAGGATCGGCATGACCGACTTCTGCAGGCTGTCGTCGAAGTAGATCAGCAGGTTGCGGCAAGAGACCAGGTCGATGCGTGAGAACGGCGGATCCTTGACCACCGAGTGGTTGGAAAAACGGATCAGGTCGCGGATCTGGCCGGTAATGGTGAAGCGCTCGCCGTGCGGCACGGTGTAGCGCTCGCGCATCGGCGAGGGAATGTCGGCGAAGGCGGCTGCCGGATAACTGCCCTCCCGGGCGACCTGCAGCATCTGCTCGTCGATGTCGGTGGCGAAAATCTGCACCGGGTTGGCTAGCCCGTGCAGGCGGGCCGCCTCGGCGAACAGCATCGCGATCGAGTAGGCTTCCTCGCCGCTCGAACAGCCCGGCACCCAGACCCGCACGTCCTCACCCTCGGCCCGGTCGAGCAGCAAGGGCTCGACGACCTTGGTGCGCAGCGTCTCGAACATGTCGGGATCGCGGAAGAAGCGAGTGACGTTGATCAGCAGGTCGCGGAAAAGCGCTTCGCATTCCTCGGAATCGTTGCGGATGCGCTGCAGGTAGGAGCCGGGATTGTCGATGTTCAGCACGTGCATGCGCCGGTCGACCCGCCGGACCAGGGTGGAGCGCTTGTAGCCGGCAAAATCGTGTCCGATCGTCGTGCGCAAGGTCGTGCACATGTCGTCGATGTGATCGGCGACGACCTGCGCGGCCACGTCCTTGGGGTCGCCGTTGCGGCGCGTGAAGAAGGCGTTGAGGCAGTCGAGGATCTCGCTGGGCGGCTTGACGTAATCGACGAGTCCGGTTCCGACGGCGGCGAGCGGCATACCGTCGTAGCGCGCGGTCTCGGGGTCCTGCGCGACGCACACGCCGCCGTGTTCCTTGATCGCGCGCAGGCCGGTCGAACCGTCGGCGCCGGTGCCCGAGAGGATCACGCAGGCGGCATTGGCCTGCTGGTCCGCGGCGAGCGAGATGAAGAAGTCGTCGATCGGCCGGCGCAACCCGCGCGGCTGGGCGAAGTCGGTCAGCTGAAGTTTGCCCTGGTGCAGCGCGAGGCCGCGACCGGGGGGAATGATGTAGACACGGTCAGGCTCGAGCCTTTCACCGCCCTCGCACTGCAGCACGTCGAGCGGGCTGGCGCGGTCGAGCAGTTCGGCGAGCATGCTTTCGTGATTGGGGTCGAGGTGCTGGACGATGACGAAGGCGCAGCGCGTGGGCAGGCGTGCCACCGAGAGCATGTCGCGCAGTGCCTCGAGCCCGCCCGCAGAGGCGCCGATGCCGATGACCGGGATCGTGCCACGATGCCCGTTCCCGCGGGCGCGCTTGTCGTTGCCCGCCACACCCTCGCGTCCGTTATCCACTTCGTGGTCGTCCCGGCTCACAGGAAGCTGCCGTTGTCGAGGTCTGCCAGCGTCAGCCTTGCCTGGGCGACTGTCCGGGCCGAATTGGCGATGGTGGTCAAGGTCCCCTCGACGATGATCCCGCTCTCGGCCGCTGCCGGGCTGAGCCGGGTCAGCGTCTGGCCCAGTTCCTGGTCGTAGGCCTCGAGGCGCTCGGGCTGAGCGCGGCTGACGTCGAATTGCGAGGCGAAGATGTAGCGGGTCTGTCCATCGAGGCCGCGCAGCCGCGACATGTAGAGCAGGTTGACGAAAGGCGTGCCGTCCTTCTTGAAGTTGAGGATCGGTTTGCGAACGTTTGCAGCTGTATCGTCGTCAAGAAATGCGCGCAGGATGGTGCGTGCCTCCTGATCGTCGGCTTCGCCCTGCAGGATGCGGCAGTTGCGCCCTGCCAGTTCCGATTGCTCATAGCCGGTCAGCTCGGAAAAACGCGAATTGACCAGCAGCAGCGGGTTGTCGCCATCGGGTGCGGCCAGCGCCAGCGCGACCTGGGAATTTTCGAAGAAGGTACGCAGCTGTTCGGGTACGGTATCGTCGTGCACGCAGGCGTACTCCACTCAGGTCTATTCCGGCGCGGCACGCCGGATTTCAGGCGGGGCCAGCTCTTGCGCGACCACTTGGCTCGGATTGATCGGCTATGTGCCCGATTTGCCCCTGCGCGTCACGCCCCTGTTTTGAACTTTCGAGCCTTGGGCGGGTTCCGCTGGTGTGTGCAAAAGGCGCGACGGGCGTCAGCAAAGGGTATTGCGCGCGTCAGACGCGCGAAGGCCCGGTCTTGCGTTTCGGCAAGACCGGGCCTCGATCGGATCGGGACCGAACCCCGCGCCGGGTTCGACCGGCGCGGGGATGGCAGATCGTCAGAACTTCACGCTGACACCGGCTGTTACATAGCGGCCGATTGCGTCGTAGTTGGACGGGATCGGGTACATGTAACCGATGTTGCCGCCGAACAGCGCGGGCTGCTTGTCGAACAGGTTCTGCGCGGAGAGGAAGAAGTGCGGCTCGACCGCGCTGTCTTCGATCGTGTAGCCCAGCGTGAGGTCGGTATAGGAGACCGCCGGGATGCGCCCGGTCTCGAACACCAGCGCCGGGTTCGACGAAGGCCGCTGCGAGGAGTTCCAGCGGGTCTGCGCCATCAGCGAGAAGCCGCCCTTGTTCCAGCCGACCATGCCGGTGACACGCCACACCGAGGTGCCCGGCGAGCTGGCCTCGTCCAGCGGGGTGGCGCCCTCGAAGGACTGGGTCACCAGCTTGGGCTGGTAGGCCACGAAGGTGCGGATCGAGAGCTGTCCGCCTGCCAGACCCGTGGTGTAGTTGCCTTCGAAGTCGACGCCCTCGGTGCGGATCGTGGCCGCGTTGACCGGCGAGCTGAGCACGGCGGAAGGATAGTTGGCGGCCGAGGTGTCGCTGTAGGGCAGCGGCCGCACGTAGAGATCGCATAGCGGCGAGGTGCCGCCGCTTTCCTGACACTGGGCCTGGATCTCGGGCGAGGTCCCGCTCAGCGAGACGATCGCGTCCTTGATCTTGATCCGGTAGTAGTCGAGCGAGAGCGACAGGCCCGGCAGCCACGAAGGCGTATAGACCGCGCCTGCAGTGAGCGTGTCCGCCTTTTCGGGCGTGAGGGTGTCGTTGCCGCTGTTGCGCAGGATCACCGAACCCGAGGTCGAGGTGTGGATGTCCGCAAAGCCCGAGGTGCTGGTCGCGAGCGGGGCGTAGAGATCATACAGGGTTGGTGCCCGGATATCGCGCGAGCGCGTGCCGCGCAGGCTCAGGTCGTCGGTAACCTTCCAGTCCACGCCGATCTTCCAGGTGTGCTCGGAGCCGCTGGTCGAATAGTGCGTGTAGCGGTAGGCGCCGTTGACCGCGAGCATGCGGATCAGCGGCAGGTCGGCGAGCAGCGGAGCGTTCACTTCGATCGCGCCTTCGGCGACGTTCTGGCTCATCTTGGGCAGCGAGGCGGTGGTGTTGAACTGCCACACGAGCTGGTTGGTCGAGCAGCCGAAGCGAATGCCGGTGCAGTCGAGCGGCTCGGTCGGCTCGTCGGTGCTGCGGTTCTCGAGCGAGAGCTCGCGATATTCGCCGCTGACGGCGAACTGCAGCGGACCGGCGGGCAGTTCGAGGGCCGTACCCGCGATGCTCGCGTTGAAGTCGTCCATCGCATTGGTCAGCTTGAACGAGGTGTCGCCGGTGATGTAGTCGATCGCCTCGGAACTGGCGGAACCGTAGCCGAACGGATTGAGCGGTACGCAGCCGGGATAGAGCCCCGGATTGGTCAGGCTGGTGCGGCATACGATATTGCCATTGGCATCGGTAGTCGCATCGAGCGCGGCGAGCAGGCGGCCGGTGTTCTCGTTGTTGCGCGCGGTGACGAAGGTCTGCGTTTCGGAGTGCGAGTAGGTCGCCTCCCAGCGCAGGTCGCCGAACAGTTCGCCCTTGAGGCCGGTGTTTACGAACCAGGTCGTCGTCTTGGCGTCGGTGATGATCGGCGGCGCTTCGTAGAACATCTTGGTGAAGGTGAAGCTTTCCTCACCTGCCGCGTTCAGTGCGTCGCGGTATTCGGGGCGCAGGAAGGCATTGTCCGAGCCGATCTGGACGCTGTTGGCCCACGAGGTCCAGTAGTTGTTGATGTTGCGCGCGCGGGTGTACGAACCCTGCACGAAGAAGCGCGTGTCATCTGTCAGGTCGAAGTCGAACCGGCCAAAGGCCTGATGCGTCTCGAGCGAGCCGATCAGCGAGTTGGCGGGCACGCGGCCACCGTCGCCGCCGCTCTCCAGGTTGGCCGAACCGGTCGGTGCGCCATGGTTGAAGGGGCGCAGGCTGCCGTCGGGATTGAACACCGTGTCGGCAAAGATGCCCGAGAGGATCGCGCCGTGCGGCGTCCAGTCGGAACGGCGCATGTCGTCGTAGAAGCGGTTGGGCGAGGCCGCGGTGCCAGTGCCCGAATAGCCGCGCCCGGACACGCCGTAGGGGCGGTCCGAGATTCGGCCGATGCCGTCGCTGTTGTAGTACTCGTAGCTGGCCTCGATGTGCGCACGCCCGTCCATGAGGTACGTGCCGCCGACCAGGCCGAGGCGCTGGCTGGCGTTGTCGCCGCGGCTCGAGATGCCGTATTGGCCGCTCGCCTTGAGCCCTTCGAAGCTGTCATCGACGATGAAGTTGATGACGCCCGAGACCGCGTCCGAGCCATAGACCGCCGAAGCACCGCCGGTGACGATGTCGACCCGCTTGATCAGCGCCTGCGGGATGGTGTTGGTGTCGATGCCGCCGCTGGTGGCCGAAGGGGCCATGCGGTTGCCGTCGAACAGCACGAGGCCGCGCTGGGTGCCGATGCCGCGCAGGTCGAGGAAGTTGCCTGCCGCGTTGGCAGAGGGGGCACCTGCGGTGCGCTGGTTCGACGAGCCCTGGAAGATGGGCAGCTTGTTGAGCGCATCGGGAATGTTGCTCGGGGTCGCTTCCATCAGCTGTTCGGTCGAGACCACGGTCAGCGGCGTGGGCGAATTGTTGCCATTGGCGATGATGCGCGAGCCAGTGACGACGATCGCCTCGCCGGTGTCGGCTCCAGCATCGAGCGGGGCGGACAGGGAATCGCTGGTGGACGCGCCTTGCGCCAGCGCCGGAACGGCCAGCGAGGCCACGCAGGCACTGGTCAGAAGGGAAATGGGAATACGGGCTCGCATCAAGAATACTCTCCGAAAATGCAGGAAGCGATGGTTCCGTTCGCCGGGGCGTTCGGAACCCGGGCGAGCTGGCGGGTGGATCGCCCGTCAGCTGCTTGCAGGCATTGCCTACACACCGACACGTCCGGCTCGACAGCGAGGCTCGCGCGTTTTCACTCGGTGAAAGTCAGTTGGTAGTTTTCATGCGTCTGACCACCGGTTGACCCGCATTTTATGTGGCGCATCGGGTGTTTGCGCGATCAGGTCTTGTCTTGGGGAATGGCAGACAGCTCCGTGCTGATCGCTGCTGCACAGGCACGCAGGGGCGGCACGAACTGGCGCACAGCGTGCTCGGGACGCATGGCCGAGGCGAAATAGGCGAGGGCGATCGCGCCGCGCGGGCGATCATGTTCGAAGACGGCAGCCGCGATCGAGGAGGTCTTGCCCGGATTGCGGGTAAAGCGGTTGAAACTGCGCGTGGCGTGGCCTTGCTCGCGGACCTGCACGAGGATGTCGCGCTGGCGCATGTCCTCGAGGATGTTGCCCCAGTCGGGATTCGCCATCTTCGCGATCGAGCCCAGGATCAGCGCGCTTTCCTCTTCGGGCAGCGCGGCAAGGTAGGCCAGCCCGGCGGCGGATTCGAGGATCGGGCTGGCATAGCCGGGGAAGTATTCGTTGAAGGTGAGTGCGCTGAGCGCATGGGTGGAGTCGCGGATCACCATCGAATGCCCGACATGGGTCGACAAGATGATCGGCCACGAGACCTCGCGGGTCAGCTCCACGAGATGCGGTCGGGCAATCTTGGCCAGCCGGCTGTCACCCTGGTAGCCGTGCGAGAGCGTCTGGACGAGCGCCGTGGGGCGGTAGTAGCGCCGCTTTGGTTCGCGCTCGATCAGCCCGTAGTTCGCCAGCGACTGCACGATCCGCATCACCGTGGGAAAGGGCAGGTCGCAGGCCTTCTGGATGTCCTTCATCGGGGCCGACCCGATCCGGTTGATCGCCTGCAGGACCGCCAGCCCGCGCGAGAGCGTCCGGATGGACGTGCCGGTCCCCCTGTTTTCGTCGATGTCGCTCGCCATGCCGCCAGTCATAACTATTTGCGGCCATTCGAAACATTATAATGGATGAACGTTCACATGGCGGATTTTACAACCGCCATTTCCGCATTTTGCGATCAATCCCGCAAGCGGTAGGCCTCGCCCTGGCGGGCGATGCGTACGATTCTTTCCCCGCGAAAATGTGCCGGGCACAGCCACAGCCCGCGCTCGGCGGCCTCGTCGAGCATCGCTCGGCGGGTGCGCGCGGACTGGGCGCGGTCGGAGCAAAATGCGCTCGAGAGGTCGGGGAAGGGCAGTTGCAGCGGTGAGTGGATCGCATCGCCGCAAAACAGCACGGTGCGATCGCCGCCGCTGATCTCCATGCCAAGGTGCCCGGGGGTGTGCCCGGCGAGATCGGTGAAGCGCTGCCCGGTGAACAGGCTGTCGCCGGGTGCGACTTCCATCGCCTGTCCACTGGCGAGCACCGGTAGCACGCTGTCGGCATAGGCGCCGTGGTTGATCGTCTCGGGCTGCGCCGAGGTACTGGCCTGCGCGGCCCAGTAGGTCAGTTCCTCGCGGCCCATCGCATAGCGCGCGCGCGGGAAGGTCGGCACCCAGCGCCCGTCTACCAGTTGCGTGTTCCAGCCCACGTGATCGGCGTGAAGGTGCGTGCAGAACACCAGGTCGATATCTTCCGGGGCGAGGCCGATGGCAGCGAGGCTGGCGATCAGCGAGGCTCCCGAGCGGCGGTTCCAGGCCGAATGGGCGGGGCGCTCCTTGTGATCGCCAACGCACATGTCGACGAGGATGTTGAGGCTGGGCGTGCGCACGAGGAAGCTGTGCATGCCCAGCCGTATCCGTCGCGTTGCGATGGCATAGTGCCATGGGTCGAGCCAGTCGTACACGGCCAGCGCGTCCGGATCGGCATCGGGAAACATGCGGGCGAGGTCGATCTCGAAGCAATCCTCGTCGACGATCGCGTGGACCGCGTGCTCGCCCAGTGCAAAGCCGCTCGATGTGGTCGTCATGCTTGGTGTTTTCCCGATCAGTAGCGTGAGCGGCCCAGGGTCGCGATCAGTACCGCGCCCAGCGCGAACATTGCCATGCCCGCGAAGTAGGCCGGGGCATAGCTGCCCGTGATGTCGAAGATGGAGCCGGTCAGCGCAGGACCGCCACCGGCACCGATGCCGAAGAAGGTGAGCGCCAGTCCATAATTGGCCCCATAGGCACGCATCCCGAAGTGGCGCCCGATGAAGAACGACAGCAGGTCCACTTCCGCGCCTCCGGCGAGGCCGAGCAGGGCCGCCGCGAGAATGGCGAGGGCCGGGCTCAGGTCATGCGCGAAGAGCCACATCGAGAGCACCGGCATCGCGAAGAAGGCGGCAGCCACGAACGGTGCATGGACGATGTCGATCAGGTAGCCGACGGCTAGCCGGCCAAGCACGACCGAGATGCCCATGGCGGCTAGCGCGGAACCCACGGTCGCCTCGTCCAGCCCCTGATCGGACAGGCTGGCGGGCATGTGCACCATGGCCCCTGCCTGTGCGATGGTGACGATCAAGAGGCTCACCACGATCGTCCAGAAACGCCGGGTGCGCAGGGTCTCGCGCTGGGTGAGGCCGGTGCCGGTGCGAGCCGCGATGCGCCCGGCCCGGTCCGCCCGGGCGAGGCCGAACCACGCCGCGGGAACGCAGGCGACCAGCACGAACATGCCGATCGCGGCATAGGCCATGCGCCAGCCGCTCGATGCGATCACCGATTGCAACAGGGGCGGTGCCACCGCCGAGGCCATGCCGGTGCCCAGCAGCATCAGCCCCAGCGCCAGTCCGCGCCGCTGGGTGAAGTGCACGCTGACCGCACGGGTCCAGGTGAGCGGGGTGGTTGCGCTGCCGAGTACGGCGAGCAGGATCAAGGTGAGATAGAAGCTCTCGATATCCGGACCGATCCGGGTCATCGCAAAGAACCCGATGGCGAGGCCCGCCAGCGACAACGTGGCGAGCACGCGTACGCCGATGCGGTCGATCGCCATACCAAGGAACGGGCCGATCACCACGGTTCCAACGCTCACGCACATCATTCCCGAGGAGATCGCCGAGCGGCTCCAGCCGAACTCGCTCGACAAGGGCTTGAGAAAGATGCCGAAGCTGTAGAAGACGAGCCCGGTGAGGCCCACGCCCACGCCCAGCGCACAGGCGAGGATCAGCATCCAGCCACTGGCGAACTCGCCGCGCGCGCGGCTTTCGTCTGGCGTTTCCTCCAGCGCGTTCGCCGGATCGTGCGCTTCGCGCGCCATGTTGCCGTAAGTCATTGGCGGTCTTGCCTTCCCATCGTCCTTCAACGGCGCGCAGGGCAGGGTGAGAGTGCGGGCCGGGGCAACGAAGGATGGCCCAAAACGCCTCGCGCAGAAGGTCGCACATGCCCCGTTTTCACTGTGTGAAAGTAGCGAGGCCGATTTCACCCCGTGAAAGTGGACTGCAAGCCGGCTTTGGATCGTGACCTGCGTGGCTAGGCTGACCGACCGGCCTGGCCGCACTGTCGCAGCCAGCCACAGCGCGCCCCAGCCTTGGTGCGCCTTGCTCAGCTCATGTCCCGGAGAAGACCCGTGCCCCAGATCGACCCTTCGCTGCGCACAGCCATGCGCACCGTGTTCGTCCCGACGTCGCTCGCATTGGCCTCGTTGTCGCTCGGCGGGACGGCTGCGGCGCAGGAGGACGCAGCAGCCGGGACTTTCCCGCAGGTACGCATCGCCGGCGGTGCCGTCGCCGGGCGCAGTGACGGCCGCGTCGACAGCTTCAAGGGCATTCCCTATGCTGCGGCGCCGGTGGGCGAGTTGCGCTGGCGTGCGCCCAGGCCCGCCGCTCCCTGGGAGGCGACGCGCGATGCCGGGGATTTCGCACCCGATTGCATGCAGGCGCCGTTCCCCGGCGATGCCTATCCCGCCGGTCGCGTGGCAGAGGATTGCCTCTATGCCAATGTCTGGAAACCCTCGGGCGATCAGGCCGGCTTGCCGGTCATCGTGTGGATCTACGGTGGCGGCTTCGTCAACGGTTCGACTTCCAACCCCTATTACGACGGGAGCAGGCTGGCGGGCGAGGACGTGGTCTTCGTCAGCTTCAACTACCGGCTCGGACGTTTCGGCACTTTCGCCTTTCCCCAGCTGACGCGCGAGCAGGGGGCGCAGGAGCCGCTCGGCAACTACGGGACGATGGACCAGCTTGCCGCGCTGCGCTGGGTGCAGGAGAACATTGCTGCCTTTGGCGGCGATCCTGACAACGTCACTCTCGTCGGTGAAAGCGTGGGCGGCATCTCGATCCATACCTTGATGACCTCGCCCCCGGCGCAGGGGCTGTTCGACCGGGTTGCGATCCTCTCCGGTGGGGACGGGGCCTCGCAGCCCGACCGCTCGCTGGCGCGGGCCGAGCGCATCGGGATCGATTTTGCCCGTGACAAGGGCATCGACCCGGCTGACCCGCGCGCGCTTGCCAAGCTGCGTGCACTCGATGCCGATGCGGTGACCGACGGGCTCAGCATTGCCTGGTGGATCAACCCCGGCGAGCCGCTGACCTACAGCCCGCCCTTCGTCGACGGCAAGGTCGCGTTCGGCGCCCAGGAGGCCTACGAGGCGGGGGCGTTCGCACATGTGCCGGTGATGATCGGGGCGACCAGCGACGACATGGGCGGGCCGCGCGGGTTCCAGGTCCGCGATGCCCACGTCAAGGCGCAGACGCTGGCCGGACAGACACAGGTCTATGCCTATCGTTTCGGCTATGTCGCTTCTGCCAGCGATGCGCCCGGCGCGGCCCATGCCTCGGACATTCCCTATTGGTTCGATACCGTGGACGCGGGTGCTTCGAGCGATGTCACCCAGCGCGACAGGCAAGTGGCGACAAAGCTGAGCGGCTACCTGCTGTCATTCGCGAAGACCGGGCGTCCGGGGACCGGGGCGGATGGTCCGGCGTGGAAACCCTATGCGTCACGAACGATGCAGATCATGCGCTTTCTCGAGGGCGGTGCACTGCGCTTCGAGGCCGATCCCATCGCCGCAGAGCTCGACCGGGCGAGCGAGGTGGACAAGGCCGGCGACTGACCCGCGGTTGCGTTCCGGCGTCTCGTAGGCGTGAGTAATGGCTCCTGAGCCTAGGCGGCCTGTGCGCGCTGGACCAGTGCCACGAGGAGGCACGTGCTTGAGAGGATGCACGAGACGGTACGCACATGGTTCCAGGCAAGCCATGCGCGCATGTACCGCCGCCAGTTCTCCCGGGCCTCGTCTCCTTGCGCGCTGGCGGCATCAAGGGCGTTGTTGAGCGGAACGTTGCGCAGCACGGTCACCGCGAACATGCCTGCGACATAGAGACCGCTACCCATCAGCAAGGGCCATGCGCCGGCGTGCTGGCGATCGAGCCAGCCCACGACGAAGACCATCGCGCAAAGCGCAGTGCTGGCGAAGAACAGGGGCAGGAACGCCGAGCGCACGATCAGCCGGTTGATCGACTGCATCGCAGCCATGCCGGCAGGCAGGCCGATCGCGTCGAGTGAGCGCACCACGAATGCCGAGAAACAGAAATAGACACCGGCCATGATTGCCGTCGCGACGACGAGGAGGCCAAGCAGGGCGTTGATGACGAGTTCCATCGGCATGGGTCCTGGGCTCTTGTGCTTATGCCCGGTCAGGCGCGGGCCTCGGCGGCGTGCTGCGTCTCGCCGCGATAGGCGCGCGGGGTCTTGCCCGACCAGCGCTTGAATGCGCGCGTGAAGGAGCTTTGCTCGGCGAAGCCGGTCAGAAACGCGACTTCTGCCAGCGAGTGCTTGCCCTGACCGACGAGATCGAGTGCCGTCTCGCGCCGTGCCTCGTCGACCAGCGACTGGAACTTGTGACCGGCTTCGGCAAGGCGGCGCTGCAAGGTGCGGTGGCTCATGCCCATTTCGCGCGCGATGCCGTCGAGCCGGGGGACCCCCTCGCTGAGGTTCCGGGCGATCTGCATCACCACCTGGCGATCGATCTGTTCGGGCTGCGCATCGTCGAGCAGTCCGGCAAGGTGCTGGCTGAGGAAGGTCCAGATGTGCTGGTCGCCGATGCGGTTGGGCTGGTCGAGGTCGCCTTGGCGAATGACGATGGCATCGATCTCGGCGCCATGATGGACGGGGCAGCGGAAATAGGCTTCGAGCGGGGCGCGGTTGCCTATCGCACGGTGCTCGAACTGGACCGCGGCGGGGCAGAAACCGTCACCATTCGCATCGCGCCACAAGGCAACGAAAGTCCCGAAGGCGGCCTCGTTGGAAATGCGAAAGCCGTCACTCGTCGCAGGCGGACTGCGCCGCGTCCACAGCACTGTATCGCCACTCTCCTCCAGCGCGAAGTTCGAGACGGGGTTGTAGAACCGGGCGTAGCGGCCAAGCCGCTCGAACGAGCGCCGCAAGGTCGGTGCGGCCCGGATCGTCAGGCCGATCGGACCGAAGTCCTCACAACGCATGCTTCGCGCAGCGCGCATGTGAAAGCCGATCTCGGGCTGCTCTTGCAGGGCCAGTACCTCGAGCAGGGCGAAATACCGTTCGATGGGTATCCCTTTTTGCGGATCGTCCAGCTGGCCGTGCGTCAGGCCGACCTGGGCCAGCGCGGCATCGGCCTCGTTCCTGTTAGTCTGCGCGATGGCCTTTCTTGCGAAAAGTGCCGCAACATCCACTGCTCTTGCCCCGATCAGCCCCCGAAAAGCACGCCGTCCCGCGACCGCACGCCAGCCCAGCATAGTCGACGGGGCCCGATTTGGCACCCTGCGTCAAGAAAATGGCACGGTCGGCCAAGAAGCGACGCGTCGATCCACACTATCCCGGGTTTCGCCGGCTCACCGGCATTCACCAGACGAAATCGAGATCGTGCCCCGTGCCCCGGCACCTGGCGCCATTCGTGGAGAAAGACGATGACCCGCTTCGAAACCCATACCGCCGCCACCGCTCCGAGCGCTGCAAAGCCTGTTCTGGAGAGCGCAAGGAGCGCCTACGGCTTCGTGCCCAATCTGCTGGGCACGATGGCTCAGGCACCCGCGCTGCTCGAAGGGTACGTGACCCTGGCCGCGATCTTCGACAAGAGCGACCTCGACGCGACCGAGCGCCAGATTGTGCTGATGACCAACAACCGTCTCAACGATTGCGCGTACTGCATGGCTGCGCACACTGTCATCGCCCGCGCCTCCGGGGTTCCGGAGCCGGTGATCGAAGCGCTGCGCTCGAACCGGACGTTACCCGGCGAGAAGCTCGAGGCGCTGCGCACCTTCGCCGGGATCGTCAACCGGACACGCGGCTGGCCCGCGCAGGCTGATCTGGAGGCCTTCCTCGCCGCAGGGTATTCCCGCCAGGCCGTACTGGAGGTGATCCTGGGCACCGCGCTCAAGGTCATGTCGAACTACACGAACCACGTCGCCGCAACGCCGCTCGACGCGGCCTTCAGCAGCGCGGCCTGGTCACCGCACCATACCGAACCCGCCTGACCATCCCGCCCCGGCCGGGCAGGCGTGGCTGCATGCAGCCCGGCCGGGAGCGGCGCTCGAAAAGGATCTGAAAATGGAAACGACAAGGCTCGTGCATATTGCCGTGATGTCCAGCGGCGCCATGATCGTGTGCCGCGTGCTGATGTTCATGGCGGCGTGCAATGGCTGGCTTGTGTCCGCCCGCGCGCCCCTGCCGTCGCACCCCTGGTTCCTCGCCTAGGGTCCGGACCGCAGGACAGGGTCCGTAGAGAGGCTGACTCGAAAGGCAAGAGGAGCGGCATTGATGGAAGGGGGAGCAAGCCGGTGAGGGGCTTGTGCCTGTGCAGAAAACCTTGGCTGGGGCGGCAGGATTCGAACCTGCGAATGCCGGTACCAAAAACCGGTGCCTTACCACTTGGCGACGCCCCAGCACGAGGTGTTCCGCAGTGTCTGCGCACGGCCCGGCGAAGGGCGGCGCATGGGGGGCGGGTGGTGCCACCCCCTTGCGGGACTGCGCGCTTAGCGGCTTATGCGGGCGCTGAAAAGGCCCTTTTCGACCTTGCCGGCGATCGCCGGGCGGCGCACAGGTGTCAGGCGCCCAGAACCGCGTCGATGTCGGCGGCGCTGTGGCGCTCCTCGACCATCCCTTCGCCGCGGCGATTGACGATGCGGCCGCGCCGGACCGCTTCGCGCGCACCCAGTTCCTCGCCCCAGCGCATCAGGTTCTTGTACGAGGGCACGTCGAGGAAGGTGGCTGCGTCGGTGTAGGATTCGCCGCGCACGAAGCCGCCGAGCCAGCCATAGGCGGCGATGTCGGCGATCGAGTAGGTCTCGCCCGCGAGATAGGGCATGTCGGCCAGGCGCCGGTCGGCGACGTCGAAGATGCGTTTGGTTTCCATCGCGAAGCGGTTGATCGGGTACTCGAACTTCTCTGGCGCATAGGCGTAGAAGTGGCCGAAGCCGCCGCCGATGATCGGGGCGGTCGACATCTGCCACATCAGCCAGGAAACGCACTCGGCGCGCGCAGCCGGTTCCTCGGGCAGGAACATGCCGAACTTCTCGGCGAGGTACATCAGGATCGCACCCGATTCGAACACGCGCACCGGCTTTGGACCCGAGCAGTCGAGCAGGGCCGGGATCTTCGAGTTGGGATTGACCTCGACGAAGCCCGAGGAGAACTGGTCGCCCTTGCCGATGTCGATGTACCATGCATCGTATTCGGCCCCGCTCACGCCCGCGGCGAGCAGTTCCTCGAGCATGATCGTGACCTTCTGGCCATTGGGCGTGCCCAGCGACCACAGCTGCATCGGGTGATCGCCGCGCGGCAGGCGTGCCTCGTGCGTCGGCCCCGCGATCGGACGGTTGATGCTGGCCCATTCGCCGCCGTTTTCACGATCCCAGGTCCAGACCTTGGGAGGGGAGTAGGGAGCGTCAGCCATGCGGGAAGTCCTTTGAAACTGGGGTAGCCTGGAGCCGCTACCTAGGGTGCGCCTGCCAAGGTAACAATGTTTTGACGCCCCGATCCGGCGCTTTGTCCGAAAATGCGCCGCCAAGCGGCAGTTTTTGCGCGTCTCGTCCGTCCGGGGGGCGAAGCCTGCAAAAACAGGGGCAGAGGCGCATGCCTGCCCGACCCCGTGCAGCACCGCTCCGCCATGGAGGGTCGCGCGGGGCTCGGGGGGGTGGCTCAGCCGATCTTGCGGATCCAGCCGTGCGTGTCGGGAGCCTCGCCGCGCTGGATGGCGACGAGACGGTTCTTGATCTTGCCGGTGAGCTGGCCCGGGCCGCCCGAACCGATGGTGAACTCGCCCTGCTGGCCGGCAACCTTGCCGACCGGGGTGACGACCGCGGCGGTGCCGCAGGCGAAAGTCTCGACGAGCTTGCCCGATGCCGCGTCATCGCGCCACTGGTCGAGGCTGTAGCGGCCCTCCTCGAGGGTCAGGCCTTCCTCGCGCAGCAGGGTGATGAGGCTGTCGCGGGTGATGCCGGGCAGGATCGTGCCGGTCAGCGCCGGGGTCAGCACGCGCCCGTCGTCGAAGACGTAGAACAGGTTCATGCCGCCCAGTTCCTCGATCCACTTGTGCTCGGCGGCATCGAGGAACACGACCTGGTCGTGCCCGCGCGCGATTGCCTCGCCCTGCGGCACGAGGCTGGCGGCGTAGTTGCCGCCGCACTTGGCAGCGCCGGTGCCGCCCGGTGCCGCGCGGGTGTACTCGGAGACCCAGATCGAGACCGCCGGGGCGCCAGATTTGAAGTAGTTGCCCGCAGGGCTGGCGATGACGATGAACTTGTAGTTCTTGGCAGGGCGCACGCCGAGGAAGGCCTCGGTCGCGATCATGAAGGGGCGCAGGTAGAGCGAGGCGCCTTCGCCCTCGGGGATCCACGCCTTGTCGAGCGCGACGAGCTTCTCGATCGCCTCGATGAAGGTGGCCTCGGGCAGGGCGGGCATGGCGAGGCGTTCGGCTGAGCGGTTGAAGCGCGCGGCATTGGCCTCGGGGCGGAACAGCGCGATGGCGCCGTCGGCCTGCTTGTAGGCCTTGAGGCCCTCGAAGATCTCCTGGGCGTAGTGCAGCACCGAGGCCGCCGGATCGAGCGCGATCGGCTGGCGCGGGCCGATGACCGCATCGTGCCAGCCCTTGCCCTCGGTCCACTCGATGGTGACCATGTGATCGGTGAAGCTGGTGCCGAAGCCCGGGTTGGCAAGTACCTGCGCGCGCACCTCGTCGCTGACGGGGGCGGGGTGGGGCACGGTGGTGAAGGCAATGTCGGCTTCGGCGATGCTCGCCATGGAACTCAGGTCCTCTGCTAGTGAACGGATTGCGCGCCTGAACGAAAATTTCAATCAGCGCAAGAGGGTGGTAATTTTAAAACCCTTCCGTAAGTTTCCCGCCATGTTCGCGCTGTGCCGGCACAGTGGCTTGCAGCACGCGAATCCGCCGGTTTGCGGGCGTGCGACAGCGCCATGGCGATGCACCTACTGCAACTTTTGTGCAGTCCTTTGCAAGCAGCTTCGCGCGCTGGGCGCCGCGGTCAGGCGCTCGGGCCCGAGGGCTCGGGGGTGGGGCGCGGGGCCGGGGGCAGGTTTGTGCGCCCGGCGGTGCCGCGCTCGGGCCCTGACGGCACTGCGAGGCGCGCGCGCTCGGCGGTGCGCCGCCGGTCGAGCCGGCCCCCGCTCAGGAGGCTCGCGACTGCCGGTGCGTGGCGATCGAGCAGCGCGGCCGCGGGGATGACGATCAGCGCGACGAGGACCGGCTGGAGCAGCAGGCCCAGCGGGTAGAGCGGCGCGCCCAGCTTGCCGGTCAGCTTGCCCAGGAGCGGCCCGCCCAGCCAGATCACGACGAGGTGCGCAGCGAAGTAGAAGAAGGCGTAAGGCTCGATGCGCAGGATACGGCTGCGGCCGGGCCAGACGGCGAGGGTCCAGGCAAGCTTCCAGAAAAAGGCTGCCGCCGCCACGCGCAGGGCAAGGTCGAAGGCCGCAAAGGCGCGCTCGGCTCCCTCGACGGGAGGGCGGAAGTCGAGCCCGATGCGCACCGCGATGAGGATCGCGAAGGGGGCGAAGAGCACGGGCATCGCGGTCGCGCCAATGCGCTCGGGCAGTGACGCGCGGCGCGCGATCATGCCGAGCGCGAAGAACATCAGGATCGAGATGCGCAGGAACAGCGGCTCGCCGAACGCGAAGACATGGCCTGCCGCGGCGATGGCGACTACGCCAAGCAGGCCGCGCACCGGCAGGCGCGAGATCAGCGGGGCGAGCACCATGCACAGGAAAAGGTCGCGCAGGAACGGCATCTGCACGTTGATGTCGGGCGGATGGGAGAGGATCAGCAGTTCCTGCAAGGTCCAGCCGACCGAGCGCGGTATCGGGGCGGCGAGCCCGATGGTCAGCGCCGCGCCGCACACCAGCACGAGCGCGATCGCGTTCCATGCCACCATCGGCAGCAGGATCGTGCGCGCCTTGCGCGCGACGTGCGCGCGCCAGTCGTCGATGCGGCGCGAGCCGTCGACCAGATAGCCGGAAATGATGCCGAGCAGGGGGACGGCGCTGCGCCCGAAGACTTCCATCAGCACCCAGCGCAGGTTCTCCTGCCAGGTGCCGCGCATCGCCTCGAGGCTCTCTCCGCCAAGACCCGTCCACGCATGCACGTAGACGACGCCTCCAATGCACAGGACCCTCGCCAGCGCGATCGCATCGGACCTGCGCTGCGCGGAGCCCATGTTTCCATGTGCCAAGTGCCGCTCCTTGACTGTTTTGCAGGGAATAACGCCTTGTCGTCGCGGGCTGTTCCCCGACGTGCATGTCCTCTTCCCAAGGCTTGCAGGAATGGACCTGCGCGCATGGCGGCGAGGTGAACGGGGCGCTCGGTTCGCCTCGCGCGCGGCGCTGCCGGTCGCGCTGCCCGGTCCGCCCGGAGCCACGAGAAGCGAAAAGCTGCAAGAAATGAGAAAGGCCGCACCGGACTTGCCGGTACGGCCTTTCACATGGTCAGCGGCCGAAGGTGCCGCCTGCGAGTGCCTTTATCGCTACCCGATCGAAACCGATCGGGCCGGTCTCAGCGATAATGCCTCGCGACGGAAACTGCCGACCTCTCTGCTGAACCATGAGACATCGGATCACCTCCTTTCGCGCTGTTGAGCCAAAGTTTGCGCCGCTGAAAGCGACTGGACTTCGTTCCGTCCTGGGCATCTGTGCCGGGGCCCGTCGTCCTGATGAAATTGATGACTCATTCCGCAGCGCACCACAAGTCTTGCAATCAAATATTTTGCCGTCATTATCAGCGCTTCGGGCGAGTTTTCCCCAGCTTCCCCGCGGCCTTGAAGGGTGCTTTCAAGGCAGCGGCCGCGCACGGCCCGAGCCATTTTCAACCTGTCGAAACAGCGTTCGCCACGGTCGATTTCTTCGCGGTCTGCGAAGCGAACCGGAATCGATCCGGGCGCCGTCCGTGCGCCCGGCAGACGTTGGTCCCGAGCCTAGCGGCAGTCCTCGATCACGCGGCTGATTTCGGTCCAGCTGGGCAGGTAGAGCGTCGGCTGTCCCGAGGTCGCGACGGCGAAGCGACCGCGGCTGAAGGCCATCGCATCGAGCAGCGGATCGCGTGCGGGCAGGGTGACGGCGAGCCCGCCGGCAATGCTCTGGGCCGCGAGGGTGCGCGTGCCCTGCATGGTGGTCACCGCCATCGAGCCGGTCGCGGCAGGCGAGCCCGCGGGCAGCAGGCGCACCAGCGTCATCGTGCGGCTCGCGGCATTGCAGCGCAGTTCGAAGCTGGCGGCGAAGCGTGCCGTGGTGCCTTCGCTTGCCCTGCCAAGGCTCCAGTCGCCCGCGCTCTGCGGTGCGTCGCGCCAGTCCGTGGGCGGAGCGACGGGGGCAGGGGGCGTGGTCGGCTGCGGCTGGGGGCGTGGCACGGGCGCGCTCGTCGGCTGCGGCGCTGGCGCGGGTTTGGGCGGGGAGGGGATGCAGCCTGTCAGCGAGAGCGCGAGCGCCGCTGCACTGACCAGCAGGCCAGTCGGCGTGCCCTTGCTTGCCGACTTGCGCGAGCGCAGCGCGTCGGAGGCGGAATTCGTTGCGGAAGCGACCATGCGCATATTTGCCTTCATGCCCGGGGTATGGAATGAGACGGCTCCCATCTCAAGTGTGCAAAGTTTCATGTCCGACGCGTCCAAGCCCCCGTCCAGCGCAAAACCCTCAGCGGCTGGCGCCAAACCGCCTGCGAAGAAGGCGCGCGTCGACCAGATGCTCGTCGAGCGCGGGCTCGCCGAGAGCCGTACCCGCGCGCAGGCGCTGGTGATGGCCGGGCTGGTCTTCTCGGGCGAGACCAAGATCGCCAAGCCAGGTCAGTCGCTCAAGGGCGATGCCCCGCTCGAGGTGCGCGGGCGCGACCACCCCTGGGTCTCGCGCGGCGGGATCAAGCTGGCCCATGCGATCGAGCATTTCGAACTCGATCCCACCGGAGCCATCGCGATGGACGTGGGCTCCTCGACCGGCGGCTTCACCGACGTGCTGCTGACCAATGGCGCGACCCGCGTCTTCGCGGTCGATTCGGGCACCAACCAGCTCGCCTGGAAGCTGCGGCAGGACCCTCGGGTGACCGTGCTCGAGCAGACCAGCGCGCGTATCCTCACGCCCGAGATGATCGACGCGCCGTGCAACTGGGTGGTGTGCGATGCGAGCTTCATCGGGCTCGCCAAGGTGCTCGAGGTGCCCTTGCGCCTCGCGGCGCCCGAGTGCCGGCTGGTGGCGCTGATCAAGCCGCAGTTCGAGGTCGGGCGCGGCGAGGTCGGCAAGGGCGGGGTGGTGCGCGACCCTGCATTGCACCAGCGCGTGTGCGACGAGGTGCGCGACTGGCTCGAGGGCGACGGCTGGCAGATCCAGGGCATCGTCGAAAGCCCGATCACCGGCCCCGAGGGCAATGTCGAGTTCCTTGTCTCGGCATGGCGCACTTCAAATAACGTTCAAGCGTGACGATTGCACAGGGGCGACTTGCCCGCCACAACCTGCACGCAGGGGTTGCGACGGATTTGATTCGGTTAGGTTAATCGTCGCTTAGGGAGTTTTGGTCGCCGTCATGAACTTGCTTGCGTCTCAAGGTCAGCTTCGCGCCAGTCTGCTGCGCTGGGCGCTGGTATGTGTTCCCGCGGTGGTGCTGCTCGGATTTCTCTCGGGGATGCTGGCGCAGAGCGGTCCCGACAATCCCTGGTTCGCCGCGCTCGAGAAGCCTGCGGCATTCCCGCCGCCCGCACTCTTCGGGATCGTCTGGACGATCCTCTATGCGATGATGGGCCTCTCGCTGGCGATGATCCTTTCCGCACGCGGTGCGCGCGGGCGCGGGCTCGCGGTGCTGGCCTTCGCGGTGCAGTTCTTGCTCAACCTCGCCTGGTCGCCGGTGTTCTTCGCGATGCACCAGATCACCGGAGCGCTGGTGGTGATCCTCCTGCTCGACGTCGCGGTGATCGTGACCATCGTGCTGTTCTCGCGCCTGCGCGCCGTGGCCGCGCTGCTGCTGGTACCCTATCTCGCCTGGATCCTCTTCGCGACCTATCTCACTTTCGCTTTCCTCCAGGCCAATCCCGCGCTCGACGGGGTCGAGAACGCGAATTCGGTGATCCGCTACGCGATCTGATCGGCGGAAGTGCGACCCGGCTCCACCAACGCCTTCGCCCCCTCTTGCGCCGATGCGCGCGCTGTACCATTTAAGGTCCATGCAGAGCGAAAACCCCTTTGTCGCAGACTTCGTCAAGATGATGAACAGCGCCGCCGGCACCTTTGCCGGCATGACCCGCGAAGCGCGTGACAACATGCGCGAGCGTGCCCGGGAGTTCATGGGAGACATGGACTTCGTCAGCCGCGAGGAATTCGACGCGGTCAAGGAAATGGCCGCGACCGCGCGCGCCGAGTGCGAGGAACTGAAAGCCCGCCTCGACGAGCTTGAGGCCAAGCAGCTTCGCGGCGCCTGAGCAGCGCCACGCGCGGCGCAGGCTCGTTCCACGCCGCTCCGGACGTTTCCGGATGAGGCCGGATGAACATCAGTTCTGAATCCCTTGTGGCGGGCGGCGCATGAACTTGCGTGCGCCCGCTCTCGTATGTGCGGTGCGCGGCCATGGCGAGACCGCCGTGATCGCGCGCATGCTCACCTGTGAGGCGGGCATGGTCGCGGCCTATGTCGCGGGCGGGCGCGGGCGCACGCTGCGTCCGGTGCTGATCCCGGGCAACAGCATCGAGGCTGAGCTGCGCAGCCGCTCCGAAGGCCAGCTTCCTTTCGCGCGCATCGAGCTGGTGCGCAGCCGCGCGCCCTGGCTAGCCGAGCCGCTGCCCGCTGCCGCGATCGGCTGGGTCACCGCGCTTTGCGCCACCGTCCTGCCCGAACGCCAGCCGTACCCCGCACTCTACGAGGCGCTGGGCGGATTGCTCGAGGCGGTGTGCATGGCGCCTTCGGCGCGCAGCTGGGCGATCCCGCTCATGTCCTTCGAGGTCTTGGTGCTGCGCGAACTGGGCTACGGCGTCCCGGTCCAGCGCCCGCAGGACGGAGACTGGCCGGAAATCCTCGCCACATTCGACCGTCTCGGGCGCGAACTGGCGCGCTACCCGCTTGCCGATCGGCGCGAAAACGTTATGGCGGCCCGCACCCTGCTGCGCGAGCGGCTGGGTCGAATTCAGGGTTGAACAGCCAAGGGAAGACAAGATGCGCATCGCGGTATTTGCAGGCGACGGAATCGGGCCGGAAGTCACCAGTGAAGCGGTGCGCGTGCTTCAGGCGCTCGATCTTCCCGGCCTCGAACTCGTCGAGGGCGACGTCGGCGGCGCGGCCTACCGCAAGCACGGTCATCCGCTTCCCGCCGAGACGCTCGACATTGCCCGCTCCGCCGAGGCGGTGCTGTTCGGCGCGGTCGGCGATTTCGATCTCGACCATCTCGAGCGTCACCTGCGCCCCGAACAGGCCGTGCTCGGCCTGCGCAAGGAGCTTGGCCTCTTCGCCAACCTGCGCCCGGCGCGCGTGTTCAAGGGGCTGGAGGATCTCACCAGCCTGCGCCCCGAAGTCGCGCAGACCATCGACCTTCTGATCGTGCGCGAGCTTAACGGCGACGTCTACTTCGGCGAGAAGGGGATGCGCACGCTCGAGGACGGGCGTCGTCAGGGCTGGGACATGATGTCCTATGCCGAGGACGAGGTGCGCCGCATCGCGCACGCCGGTTTCAAGGCGGCGATGACCCGCGGCAAGAAGCTGTGCTCGGTCGACAAGGCCAACGTGCTCGAGACATCGCAGCTGTGGCGCGACGTCATGATCGAGGTTGCCGCCGAGTACCCCGAGGTGGAACTGAGCCACATGTACGTCGACAACGCGGCGATGCAGCTGGTCAAGAACCCGGGCGCATTCGACGTGGTCGTCACCGGCAACCTGTTTGGCGACATCCTCTCGGACCAGGCCTCGATGTGCGTCGGCTCGATCGGCCTGCTCGCTTCGGCCAGCCTCGCCGAGGGGACTTTCGGCCTCTACGAGCCGATCCACGGTTCGGCGCCCGACATCGCGGGCAAGGGCATCGCCAACCCGATGGCGACGATCCTCTCCGCCGCGATGATGCTGCGTCATTCCTTCGGCATGGAAGCCGAGGCGGTGCGCATCGAGGACGCGGTGGCAGCCACGCTCGCCGCCGGAATCAAGGGCGGGGACCTTGGTGGAAGCGCCGGAACGAAGGAAATCGGTGACGCGGTGCTCGCACGCCTGTAAGAGGCGCGGCTTCAACCACCACGCGGGCCGGGGATTCCGGCCGCCAGACACTGGGTCGCATGACTAATACCGGTCCACAATCCGTAGAAACACCCGGGGCTGATTCGGCCCCGGTTGCCGATGCACGCCCGCTCGAGCTGGCCATCGTGCTGCCCACCTACAACGAGCGGCGCAACGTCGCGACGATGGTCGAGCGCATCGACCGCGAGCTCAAGGGCATCGCCTGGGAAGTGATCTTCGTCGACGACAACAGTCCCGACGGCACTTCCGACGAGGCGCGCCACATCTCGCTTCGCGACCCGCGCGTGCGCTGCATCCAGCGCATCGGGCGGCGAGGCCTTGCCAGCGCCGCGATCGAGGGCATGTGCTCGACCGCCGCGCCTTTCGTCGCGGTGATGGACGCCGACCACCAGCACGATCCCGCGCTGCTCGTGGGCATGCTCGAGGCCGTGCGCTCGGGCGACTACGACCTCGCCTATGCCTCGCGCTTTGCCGAAGGGGCGAGCACCGAGGCATGGGGGCGCCCCGACCGCGTCAAGGCATCGGGCATCGCCAACCGCATCGCCAACAAGGTGACCGGCGTCGAGCTGACCGACCCGATGAGCGGCTTCTTCCTGCTGCCCGCCGAGACGCTGCGTGCCGATGCGCACCGCCTTTCGGGCGTCGGCTTCAAGATCCTCCTCGACATCCTCGCGACGGTTGACAGGCCGCTGCGCGTCAAGGAGTTTCCCCTCAACTTCGCCGCCCGCGCGGAAGGCGAGAGCAAGCTGGATCAGACCGTCGTGTTCGAATTCCTCGTGGGCCTCTACGACAAGTGGCTGGGCCGTATCATCCCGACCCGCTTCGCGCTGTTCGGCACCGTCGGCGCGCTGGGCGTGATCGTCCAGTTCGCGGCGCTGTGGGTCATGCTGCACCTCGTGTTCGGCGAACGCTTCGTTTACGGCAACTGGTCCGAGAACGCGCTGTTCAACACCGCCAACACGGTTGCCGCCATCGTCGCGATGACCTTCAACTTCGTGCTGAACAACGAGCTGACCTATTCCGACAAGCGCCTGCGCGGCTTCGGCCCGCTGCTGCGTGGCTGGGCGCAGTTCACCGTCGCCTGCTCGCTCGGCCTGCTGACCAACGTCGGCTCGGCCGCCGTGCTCAAGGCGATGGGCTTCCACGACTTCGTCGCGGTGCTGGTCGGCATCGTGCTCGGCGCTGTCTGGAATTTCGCGCTCTCGTCCAAGTTCGTCTGGGGCAAGTACTGAGCACGCTGGCCACGAGGGCGCGAGTCGCCCTCTGGTTCATGTAATTTGCGAAGCCGTTCGACGCCGAACGTCGGGCGGCTTCGTCGTTTTGTGCGTCATCGTGGCGCATTGGTCGCGCGGGCAATGACGTTCGCCGGATTTCGCGTGCGTGGCGCGCACCGCAGGTGTTCTCTCGTGTCACCTTGAGAGGTGGGAGAGATTTGCCATGATTTTTCACGTGTCGATCGATGCGCGCGAGCCCGAGCGCGTGGCCCGGGTCCTGGCCGAACTGATGGGCGGGGAGGCGACCCCGTTTCCGCCCGTCGCGCATGGCTCGTGGCTCGCGCATGCCGATGACGAATACAACACCCTGGTCGAGGTCTACCCGGCGGGCACGCAGCTCGTCGAGGCCGAGGGCGATGCCGACTTTACCGGAGAGCCCGGCCCACTCGCCCCCAGTGCGACGCACTTTGCGCTCGGCACGCGTCTCTCGCAGGCCGAGATTTTCGCGATCGCCGCGCGCGAGGGCTGGCCGGCCAAGTACCGCAAGCGGGGCGGCGCGTTCGGGGTGATCGAGCTGTGGATCGAGGGCGGCCGCGTGGTCGAGCTGCTCACCGACGAGATGCAGGCCGAATACCTGCACACGATGACGCTGCCGTGCTGGGCCGAAGTGCTCGAGGGCGGCGTTCCTGCGTGAACCGGCGAGGCTCAGGTATTGTCCGGGCGCTGGTCCTTGCGGATCAGCGCCAGCTCGGCAGCCAGATCCACACGTTGTAGAACTGCTTGGAAGGCAGCGGCAGCGCCGAGATGATCGGGTAGAAGCCGATGAACATCGCGGCCGAGAGCGCGAGCGATCCGGTGCCCAGCCAGCGCCAGCGGTCGCGCCGCGCCATCAGCACGTCGATGCCGAGCGCGAGCAGGCCCATCAGGAAGGCACCGGGCAGAAGGTAGTGGTAGTAGAACTGGATCGGCTTGCCGTTGACCGCCCAGACCCCGAGGCACGCAGCGTAGAGCACGATCAGCGCGAGCGCATCGTGGCGCTGGCGGAAGGCTGCGGCCCAGATGCCCCAGCCCAGCGCGATCAGACCTGCCAGCATCGCATAGGGATTGCCGAGCATGATGATGCCGCGCTGGTGCCCGCCGATGTCCTTGAACAGGAACCAGATCGCGCGCCAGTTGCCCATCCATTCGTACCAGACCGAGCGGTAGGGGTGCAGCTTCTTCACCGAGTCCTGCAGCCGGATCATGTATTCGTGCTGCGCGACGAAGCCGAGCGGGGAGACCGGACGGTCGGCGTAGAACATCGCAGGGATATAGGTGAGCCAGTAGACGATCAGCGGGAACAGCCCCAGCCAGAACGTCGCCTCAACCAGCGAGACGCCCGGGATCGGCCCGGCGCGGCGGCGGCCCATGATCATCAGCCCGCTGTCCTTCACGCGCAGCACGAGGAAGGCGAGGCCGGGCATCATCAGTGCAGGCGCGCTGCTCCACTTGGCGCCGAACGAGAGGCCGAGCGCCAGCCCGGTCATGACGAGGCGGGTGCGCGCCACGGCGAGCGAAGGCGTGCGCAGCGCGGCGGCGAACTGCCACAGGGCGACCATGCACAGGCCCGCCTCGATCATGTCGAGCATCGCGATGCGGCTCTGCACGAACCACATGAAGTTGGTCGCGAGCAGCACGGCTGCAAGGAGCGTCGCGCGGCGGCGCAGCGAGAGGAACCACACGAAGCGGGCAAAGGCGAAAAGCCCGAGCGTGCCGAAAAGTGCCGGGCCGATGCGCCAGGCCAGCGGCCTGTCGCCGAGCAGGTGGATGGCGAGCGCGATCACTTCCTTGCCGAACATCGGATGCTCGCGGTTGGCGGGCACGAGTTCGAGCAGCTTCCTTGCCGCTGGCACGTAGTGGATCTCGTCGAAGTAGAATTCGCCGGGCATGGTGATGCGCCAGGCCAGCAATGCCAGGAACAGGCCGGAGATGACGAGGCACCAGCCGATAGGATCGCGATCTTGACGGGGGTTCAGAGGCATTGGGGTGCCGGAATAGGGGGGAATTCAAGGCTTCGCAAGCGCTGCAACCGCGTGGCCCACGCAGGATTTTCATCGCGGCAAATGCTTGCCTCGACTCGTCGTGCCTCCTAGAGCCGTGGCCATGAAACGCACGACCGGACAGGACCGCAGCACGACCCGCAACTGGCGCCCCGCCACCCAGGCCATCCGCGCCGGGACCTGGCGTTCGGAGATGGGCGAGACCAGCGAGGCGCTGTTCCTCACCTCGGGCTACAGCTACGACGATGCGGCGACGCCCGCAGCGCGCTTCATGGGCGAAGCGGAGGGCATGACCTATTCGCGCCTGCAGAACCCCACGGTGCAGATGCTCGAGGAACGCATCGCGGTGATGGAAGGGGCCGATGCCTGCCGCACGCAGGCCTCGGGCATGGCCGCAATGACCGCGGCTTTGCTGTGCCAGCTCTCGGCAGGCGATCACATGGTCGCAGCCCGCGCCGCTTTCGGTTCATGCCGCTGGCTGGGCGATCACCTGCTGCCGCGCTTCGGCATCGAGGTCACCGTGATCGACGCGCGCGACACTAGGGCGTGGGAAGAGGCGATCCGCCCCAACACCAAGGTGTTCTTCTTCGAGACCCCGGCGAACCCGACGATGGACGTCGCCGATCTCGCCGCGATCGCAGACATCGCCAAAGCTCATGGCATCACCACCGTTGTCGACAACGCCTTCTGCACGCCGGTGCTGCAGCGCCCGATGGACTTCGGCATCGACGTCGTTGCCTATTCGGCGACCAAGCTGATGGACGGGCAGGGCCGCGTGCTCGCGGGCGCGGTTTGCGGCTCGGAAGAGTTCATCAACGAGAAGCTGATGCCCTTCCAGCGCAACACCGGGCCGAACCTTTCGCCGTTCAACGCCTGGGTCGTGCTCAAGGGGCTCGAGACGCTCGACCTGCGCGCGCAGCGCCAGAGCGAGAATGCGCTCGCGCTCGGCCAGTTCCTGGAGGGCCGCGTGGGGCAGGTGCTCCATCCCTGGCTCGACAGCCACCCGGGCAAGGCGCTTGCGCAGAAGCAGATGAAGGCCTGCGGCCCGATCTTCAGCTTCGTGCTCGATGGTGGCCGTGCGCAGGCCCATGCCCTGCTCGATGGCCTGCAACTGATCGATATCTCGAACAATATCGGGGACTCGCGCTCCTTGATGTGCCATCCTGCCTCGACCACCCATCACAACATGGGTCCGGAGGGACGAGAGGCCATGGGAATTCCCGAGGGCATGCTGCGCATCAATGTCGGCCTCGAGCACATCGACGACCTGATCGAGGACATGGATCAGGCGCTCAAGCAGGCAGGGCTCTGAACGCCACCGATCCCGGAGCCGATCCGGCCGGCCTGCTGGCGGCCATCGTCGAATCCTCCGACGATGCAATCGTTGGCAAGACGCTCGATGGCCGGATCCTCTCGTGGAATGCATCTGCCGAGCGCATCTTCGGCTGGCCGCGCGACGAGATCGTCGGCGAAAACATCCGCCGCCTGATCCCTGAAGACCGGCAGGACGAAGAAGACGCCATCATCGCGCAGATTACCGCAGGCCGGCGCATGCCTGCCTTCGAGACCGTGCGCCTGCGCAAGGACGGCACCGAGGTGCAGGTCTCGGTGACCGTCTCGCCGGTGCGGGACGAGACCGGCAAGGTCGTTGCCGCCAGCAAGATCGCGCGCGACATCACGGCCGAACGCGTCGTGCAGTCGCGCCTCGAACTGAGCGAACTGCGCTTTCGCCTGCTCGCCGACAACATCGACCAGCTTGCCTGGATCACCGACGAGACCGGCTGGATTTTCTGGTACAACCAGCGCTGGTTTGACTACACCGGCACCACGCTCGAGCAGATGCAGGGCTGGGGCTGGAAATCGGTGCACCATCCCGACCACGTCGAGCGCGTGGTCGCGAAAGTCAGCCACTGCTTCGAGAACGGCCTCGACTGGGAAGATACGTTCCCGCTGCGCGCCGCCAATGGCGAATGGCGCTGGTTTCTCTCGCGCGCCAAGGCGATCCGGGACGATGCAGGCAATGTGGTCAACTGGTTCGGCACCAATACCGACGTGACCGAGATGCGCGACGCCGAACAGCGCATCGAGCTGCTGCTTCAGGAAGTGAACCACCGCTCGAAGAACATGCTGGCGATCATCCAGTCGCTCGCGCGGCGCAGCGACTCCTCGCGGGCCGACTTCGTCGAGCGGCTCGAGCAGCGTATTCGCGGGCTTGCCGCCAATCAGGACGTGCTGGTGCGCCGTTCATGGTCCGACATCCCGGTGTCCGAGATGATCGAGGCGCAGATGAACTCTCTGGGCGACTCACGCGCGCAGGTGCATTGGGAAGGGCCCGAGGTCATGCTCTCGCCCGGCGCGGCGGAGGCGCTGGCCATGGCCTTTCACGAGATGGGCACCAATGCCATCAAGTACGGTGCGCTCTCGGTGCCCGAGGGCAGGGTGGACCTGCGCTGGAGCCGCGAGGACGGGCGCTTCGCGATCGGCTGGCGCGAAAGCGGCGGCCCTCCTGCGAAGCCGCCGACACGGCAGGGGTTCGGCACGCGCATCATCGTCGACGTTCCGCGCGTGAAGCTCGATGCCTGTGTCGAGACCAGCTATGAGCCATCGGGCTTTGCATGGCGCCTCGAATGCGACGAGGCGGGGCTGGGCTGATCCGCATGGGACCGGCAGCAGCGGCATTCAACTCCGCTTTCGTCCTATGCAGTTGTACCTCGGGGCAATCATGGCTACCTTTGGCGATGTCATGAAGGAGTTGTTCCAGCACACCGCCCTCACCGATGGCGTGACCGTTCGCGTCGCGGTGAATTTCCTGCCCGAGCAGTCGCGCATCGAGGCGGGCAAATGGTTCTGGGTCTATCATATCCGGATCGAGAACGAGACGCCGCACGCGCTGCAACTGATGACGCGGCGCTGGCGGATCACCGATGGCAACGGCGAAGTGAACGTCGTCGAGGGCGACGGTGTGGTCGGAGAACAGCCGGTGATCGAGCCGGGTCATTCCTACGACTACGTTTCAGGTTGTCCTCTGCCCACGCCGCAAGGCTCGATGGAAGGCTACTACACGTTCCACCGCGTCGACGGGCAAGGTGACGAGATCCGTGCCGCGACGCCCTTCTTCCCGCTTGCCGCGCCTGCCACGGCTGGCTGATCGCCCGCATCTCTTCGGCCTGCTGGCGGGCCGGTGTCGCTCGTGCTTGCTAGGCACGCACGGCAGGAATAGGGAAGCGCAATGAAGCGCACACATCTTCCCCTCAACGCCTTGCGTGTCTTCGATGCTGCCGCGCGGCATCTCTCGTTCACCCGCGCGGCGGACGAGCTTGCGGTGACCCCGGCTGCGGTCGGCCAGCAGATCCGGGCGCTCGAGGACGTGCTCGGCGTCGTGCTGTTCCGCCGTACCAGCAAGGGCCTCGAGATGACCGAAGAGGCGGGTGCGGGGCTTGCCGCGCTGCGCACCGGGTTTCTGCATTTCGAGGACGCGGTGCAGGCGATGCAGGCGGGCCAGTCGAGCCAGGTGCTGACGATCGCCGCCCCGCGCGAGTTCTTCGCCGCCTGGCTGGCACCGCGGCTTGCTGCCTTCCGCGCGGCCAATCCCAAGGTGCGCTACGTCATCGTCGATGGCGAGATGACCGACTTCACCGAGGCCAACCTCGATCTCGCGGTGCGCTGGACCGATGGCCCCGGCGACCTCGAGGGGCTCGCCATCGGTTCGCCCGAATGGGTCGAGATCGGGCGGGGCGACTGGATCGCCTGGCCGGGCGATCCCGATCCGGCGGGGCGTGAGAATGCGCCGGACGGGGCTGCTTCCGGTGCCGGTGCGGCTGAGGATGGCAAGCCTCTGATAGTCGTCGCCGACGCCGGTCAGGCGGTCGCTGCTGCCAATGCCGGGCTCGGGCGTGCGCGCGTTCCCGCGCTGCTCGCGCAGGGGCTTGTCGGTGGCGAGATTGACGGTGCGAAAGCGCTGCCGTGCCGGCGTGGCTACTGGCTGCTCGCGCCGCGCCCGCAGTGGCGCCAGCAGAAGGTGCGCGACCTCGTCGCGGCCCTGACCGGGGAAAGCTGAGGGGGCTCTTTACAGGGGCTCATGGCAATTTTGGGGAAGCCGCGCGCCTCGGCTCTGGCAACGCCTGCGCGATGTGCTAACCCTTGTCCTCATGACGAAATCCCGTTTTCTGCGCGCCTGCCTTTGCTCGGCGATGCCCCTTGCCATCGCCGCGAGCGGCATGGCGCTTTCGACTGCGGCCAGTGCTGCCGCGCCTGCCCAAACCCCAGCCAGCGGAACCCGCGTGACCGACCAGCAAGCCCCCGCGCTCGACTTCGTGCGCGTCTTCGCCAGCCCTTCGCTCAACGGCCCTTCGCCGCGCGAAGTCAAGATCTCGCCCGACGGACGCTACCTCACGCTGCTGCGCAACCGCGACGCCGACCGCGAGCGCTATGACCTGTGGGGCTATGATCGCGAGAGCGGCAAGTGGTCGATGCTGGTCGATTCCGAGAAGCTGGGCACCGGGCGCGAGCTTTCCGAGGCCGAGAAGATGCAGCGCGAGCGCCAGCGCATCGGCGATCTCAAGGGCATCGTCCACTATGCCTGGAACGAGGATTCGCGCTCGCTTCTGGTCCCGGTGGACGGCGACCTGTTCCTTGCCGGGCTCGACGGCAGCGTCACGCGCCTGACCGACGATGCCGGCGACGAGCTCAACCCCGTGCTCAGCCCCGGCGGCACTTACTTGTCCTACGTACGCGATGGCCGCCTGATGGTCGGCAAGGTCGGCGCGGAGCAAGTCGCGGTCACGCCCGAGGAAAGCGCCGAGACGGTGCACTGGGGCGAAGCCGAATTCGTTGCCCAGGAAGAGATGTTCCGCCTCACCGGGTACTGGTGGGCGCCGAACGAGAAGCGCATCGCGGTCGAGCGCTACGACGAGGCGCCGGTCGGCGTTGTCACCCGTGCGGCGATCGGGGCCGATGGCACGAGGACATTCGCCCAGCGCTACCCTGCGGCAGGCACCGACAATGCGCTCGTCTCGCTCTACGTGATGAAGCCCGATGGCACGGGGCGCGTGCAGGTCGATCTCGGCAGCGACCCCGACATCTATCTTGCTCGCGTCGACTGGTCGGGCGATGGCAAGACGCTTTACGTCCAGCGCCAGAACCGCGAACAGACCCGCCTCGACATGCTCGCGGTCGATCCGCAGACCGGCAAGTCCTCGGTCCTGTTCACCGAAACCGCCGCCGACGGTGCATGGATCAACCTGTCCGACAGCTATCGTTTCCTCGATGACGGCAGCCTTGTCTGGTGGTCCGAGCGCGACGGATACGGACATCTCTATCGCCTTGCTGACGGCAAGTGGACCCAGCTCACCAAGGGCGAATGGGTGGTCACCGGCCTCGTTGGCATCGATGCGAAGCGTGGCCGGATCTATTTCACCGGGACCAAGGACGACGTGCTCGCCCAGCAGGTCTATGCCGTCGATCTTGAAAACCCGGGCACGCCCGAGCGCCTGACCGAGACGGGCTGGGCCAATTCCGCCGTCGCCAGCAAGGATGCCAGCACGCTGGTTATCTCGCGTTCGTCTTCCGATCAGCCGACGCAGAGCTTCATCGCCGACGGCACTGGCAAGCGCCTCGAATGGGTCGAGCAGAACGCGCTCGATGCCGACCATCCTTACGCGCCCTATCTCGCCAGCCACCGCGAACCCAGCTTCGGTACGGTCAAGGCCGAGGATGGCTCCGACCTGCACTGGATGATGATCACGCCCGAACTCGAGCCGGGCAAGACGTACCCTGTATTCTTCGAGCACTACGGCGGCCCGCACGTGCAGACCGTCTCGAAGGGCTGGCTCGGCGCGCTGCCGCAGGCGATCGTCGACAAGGGCTACATCTATTTCCGCCTCGACAACCGCGGCAGCGCCAATCGCGGCGTCGCGTTCGAAAAGCAGATCCATCAGGCGATGGGCACCGTCGAGGTCGCCGACCAGCGCGCGGGTGCGCAGTACCTGAAGTCGCTCCCGTTCGTCGACGGCGACAAGATCGCGACCTATGGCTGGTCCTACGGCGGCTTCATGACGCTCAAGATGCTGGAGGCCGACCAGGGGCTCTATGCGGCGGGTATCTCGGGCGCGCCGGTCACCAAGTGGGAGCTTTACGACACCCACTATACCGAGCGCTACATGGGCGATCCGCGCAAGGTGCCCGAGGCCTATGCCGCTTCGGGCGCGCTGGGCAATGCCGAGGCGATTGCCGATCCGATGCTGCTGATCCACGGCATGGCCGACGACAACGTGGTGTTCGAGAACAGCACTGCGCTCGCGGCGAAGCTCCAGAACGGCGAGCGTGCCTTCGAGATGATGTTCTATCCCGGGCACACCCACTCGGTGAAGGGGCCGAAGATTTCGGTCCATGTGTGGAACACGATCTTCAACTTCCTAGAGCGCCACGGCGTGACGCCCGACGAGGGCTCCGGGAAATAGGCAAGAAAAGGGCCGCCGTGGATCATCCCCGGCGGCCTTTCTTTTCGGATCAGCGGTTGGGATCGAGCGCGGACTTGCGGGGCGGCTTCTCCCCCTCGCGCGGAACGGAAATGCTGCGCGGGACCGAGGTTTGTGGCTTGCGCGTCGGTGACCGGTCGCGGGCCTGCCCGGCAATGGTGGCGAAGGGCGCATCGCCTTCGGGCACTTGCGCGCCGTCCATCGCCATCAGCGCGGCGATGCGCTTCTCGGTTGCAGGGTGAGTCGAGAACAGCCCCGAGATCGCCGAGGGCACGATGTAGAGCTGTGCCGCCGCCGGATTGCGCTCGACCGTCGGGTTGCGCGTATGCGCCGCAGGCCCCGCGATCTTGGCCAGTGCGCTGGCGAGCGCGCGCGGGTTGCCGCTGATCTCGGCTCCGGCCCTGTCGGCGCCGTATTCGCGGGTGCGGCTGATCGCCATCTGCACGATCATCGCTGCGAAGGGTGCCATGAAAACCGCAGCGATGGCGGCGACGGGGTTGGGGCGATCATCGCCATGGCCGCCGAAGAACAGGCCGAAGTTGGCAAGCATCGAGATCGCACCGGCAATCGTCGCGACCATGGTCATGATCAGCGTGTCGCGGTTGCGCACGTGGCCCAGTTCGTGCGCCATCACGCCCGCGACTTCCTCGTCGTCGAGCATCTCGAGCAACCCGCGCGTCGCGGCGACGGCGGCATTTTCGGGATTGCGCCCGGTGGCAAAGGCGTTGGGCGCGGCGGTGTCGATCAGGTAGACGCGCGGCATCGGCATGGCGGCATTGCGCGCGAGCCGCTCGACGATGGCATGGAGGCGTGGCGCGCTGCGCGCATCGACCTCGTGCGCATTGTGCATGCGCAGGACCACCTTGTCCGCGTTCCAGAAGGTGAACAGGTTCATGCCTGCCGCCACCACCAGCGCGAGCATCGCCCCGCGGGGACCGCCGAAAACAAAGCCCAGACCCATGAACAGCGCCGTCAGCGCCGCCAGCAACATGGCTGTCTTGATCCCGTTCACCTTGTGTCGCGCTCCTTTTGATTGACTGGTGCGAATCTAGGTTCGCACCGGCGTTATTCAATCGCACGGCGGTCCTGAACCGGTCCGGAACCGGACAAGGGAGAGGGCCTGAGCGGGGGGATCGGCGGCTGCCCCATTCTCCATGCACCGGGAACTGGCGGAAATAATCGTTGGCCTCAGGGCTGCGATCGTGGAGGAGGGGCTGGCGCGGGCGTGGGGATCACGACCGCAGCGACGCCGGAGAGAGGGAAAGCTTGCAGCACATGACGTACGAAAAGATCATCTACAGCCTCGAGGACGGGGTCGCCCGCATCTCGATGAACGACCCTGCCACGCGCAATGCAGGCTCTGCCCAGATGGGCGAGGAACTGCGCCAGGCGATGCACCGCGCCTCGATCGAGGCGCGCGCGGTCCTGCTCACGGGCGAGGGCAAGGGTTTCTGTTCGGGCGCGAACCTTGGCGATGCGCTGGAGATGATCGAGGATCCCATGCGCGATGTCGGCACGCTGCTCGACCGCTACTTCAACCCGGTGATCGAGCTGATGAAGTCGATGGACCAGCCGGTCGTGACCGCGGTTCGCGGCGCGGCAGCGGGCGTCGGTGCAGGGCTGGCGATGGCCGGTGACCTGATCGTGTGCAGCGAGAACGCCTTCTTCCTGCAGGCCTTCCGCCATGTCGGCCTCGTTCCCGACGGCGGCTCGTCCTGGCTGCTCACCCGCGCCGTGGGGCGCGTTCGCGCGATGGAGATGATGCTGCTGGGTGAGCGCCTGCCCGCCGACAAGGCGCTCGACTGGGGCCTCGTCAACCGTGTCGTGCCCGACGATCAGCTCGAAGATGCGGCTATGGCGCTTGCGCGCGAACTTGCCGCGGGTCCCTGGTCGCTGCGCCGGATCAAGCAGGTCGCCTGGGCCGCGACCGACTGCACGCTCGAACAGGCATTGCAGCACGAGCGCGCCGGTCAGCGCGCGGCTTCGCTGTCGTCCGATTTCGTCGAGGGCGTGAGCGCCTTCTCGCAGAAGCGCAAACCAGACTTTACCGGAAACTGACCGGCCGCCGCCTGCCGGTGTGCAAGGGCGACACCGGCAGGCCCGCCACGGCTCAGAACGAGGACCAGTCCTCGTTCGCCGGGTCTGCCTTGAGGGCGAGATTGCCCGAGACCATCGGCACGCCCTCTGCCGGACGGGCGCGTGGCAGGCGGCGCGGCTCGGCCATGCCCGGGGCGGGTGCGGGACGGCCGCCGCGCTCGCTCGATGCCAGAGTAAAGCGGCGCACGAGGCTGGCGAGCCCATTGGCCTCGTCCGAGAGCGTGCGGGTGGCCGCGCTGGCCTGTTCGACCATGGCCGCGTTCTGCTGGGTCACCCGGTCGAGTTCATGGACCATCTTGTTGACCTGATCGAGGCTCTGCGCCTGGGTGTGCGTGGTCTGGGCGATGGCATCGACCTCGCCACTGACCTGGTCGATGCGCCGCTTGATCGTGCCCAGCAGCGATCCCGTCTCGCCGACCAGCCTGACGCCAGTAACGACCTGGCTCGAAGATGCCTGGATCAGTTCGCTGATGTCGCGCGCAGCATCGGCCGAGCGCTGGGCGAGCGCACGCACCTCGTTGGCGACGACGGCAAAGCCCTTGCCCGCATCCCCCGCGCGCGCGGCTTCGACACCGGCGTTGAGCGCGAGCAGGTTGGTCTGCAGCGCGATCGAATCGATGATGTCGACGATCTTGCCGATGGCCTGCGCGGACTTCTCGATCTCGCCCATCGCCGCGACCGCGCGTTCGACGACTTCGGCGCCGGTCGAGGTCTCGCCATGCGCTTCGCTGATGCCTTCGCGGGCGCTGACGGCGGCGCTGGCGGCCTTCTTCACACCCTCGGTGACCATCGCCATGATCGCTGCGGCCTGTTCGAGGCTCGCGGCCTGGTTCTCGTTACGCTCGGCGAGATCGTCGGCTGCCGAGGCGATTTCGGCCGAGCCGGTGAGGACCGAGGCAGCGCTCGAATGGACCGAGCCGATGGCCCGTGACAGGCCGTCTACAGCAGAATTGAAATCCTCGCGAAGCCGCTCGTAGTCGCGCGGGAAAGTCCGGGTGATGGCGCAGTCGAGCCGGTTTGCCGCGAGTGCTGCGAGAGCCTCGCCCATCGCCTCCATGAGCAGCTTTTGCGCCTCGAAATTCTCCTGCACCTTGACGGCATTGTTGCGGAACGTCGCCATCGCGACCGTCATCCGTCCCACGCAGTCGCGGTGCTCGGTGAACAGGATCGGGCTGGTGGTATCCCCCCCGGCCAGCGCCTCCATGCGCACGACAGTGGTGACGTAGGGATCGCAGATCGCGCGCGCGGCAACAGCCACCGTCGCAAGGGTAGCGGCAAGGCCTGCTGCGGCCATGGCCAGGTGCAGGGGTGCCGGCCCCCACCCGGCGACCGCCAGCGCGGTGGCGATAAGGCCGAGCGCGCTAAGCCCGCCAAGCAACCAGAACAGGGCCTTGAACTTCACGCGGATGGGGGCCTGTTTCTCGAACCAGTCCAGCATGCTTGCACGTCTCCATGGCGGCAGCTCGCCTTGCGGCAAGGCGCGCGTTCTCGACCGGCGTTGCGACCGGCGGCCCGTCCTAGGCCACGAGCTGCAAAGGGAAGGTTTCGTGTCCTACCGCAAAGCCACGTAGATATTCGGTGCCTATGGTCCCGACCCTAGTCGGCTTCGTGCTGGGGCGGGGTCTTGATCGCAGGTCCGGGCGGCGGCGCAGGTGCACGCGTAGTTTGCCTGTAGCGCGGCGCGGGAGGTGCCAGCGGCGCATTCGATCCGCGCTCGACGAGGCGGTAGCCGGCGTATGCGTCTAGCGGCCGGTCTTGTTTCGAGGGATGTTTCCGGTCCGGATCGACGATCCGTGCGAAGGCTTCGGCTGCAATCGCGCGCCAGTCCAGATGGACCGAGCTGAGCGGCGGGGCGGTCAGCTCGGCAAGCGGGGTGTCGTCGAAGCCGATCACCGAAAGCTCGCCGGGCACGGCGAGGGCGCGCTCGTGCGCTGCCTGCAAGACGCCTGCGGCCATGGCGTCGTTGCAGGCGAGGATCGCACTGGGGCGCGGCGAGAGTTCGAGCAGCAGGCGCCCGGCGGCAAGTCCGGAGGCGCGCGAATAGTCGCCCGGTTCGATCAGCGAGGGCCCGCGATCGAGCCCGTGGTCGGCCATCGCGTCGAGGTATCCCATCTCGCGCGCCTGTGCGCCGAACCCCGTTTCCGGTCCCGAGACAAGCGCGATGCGTCGGTGCCCGGCAGCGACCAGCCATGACACCGCCTGCGCCATGGCGGCGCGGTCCGGCCCGGCAAGGCCCATGCCGTCGCGCGTGGCGCCGATCCGCAGGCATGAGACACCAGCTTGCGTGCAGGCTTCGGCGAGGCCGGGGTGTTCGCTCAAGGGCGGCAGGGCGAGGAGACCCGCCGGGCGATGGCGCGCGATGAAGCGTGTGAGCGGGGCCAGCACCGTGTCCGGGTTGGGCGCGGCGTGTGCATCGGTGCGCCGGGGCGCGAATTGCGGCGCGGGAGAGAAACCGGGGACGCGGTGGACGAGAAGCGCATAGTCGCTGTCCGCCATGGCATCGAGCAGGCCGTCCTCGACCTCTTCGGCAATGCCGCGATCGCGCCCGTCGTGGACCAGCGCTACGAGGAAGTTGCGGCGCAGGGCAAGCGCACGCGCCTGGGCATTGGGGACGAAGCCGGTCCTGGCGATCACGCCTTCGACGCGGGCGCGCATCGCGTCGCTGACCACCGAAGAATGGTTGAGCACGCGGCTGACCGTCTTGGTAGAGACGCCGGAAAGGCGTGCGATGTCCTCGATGGTGAGGGCGTGCTGTCCCTTGGTGACTTCAGGGACGGGCGCTGTGCGTGCATCGGGCGCGGTATCGGCCTCAGGCTTGCCGCCCTCTTGCGCCGCCGGGGCAGGCGAGGAAGGCGCGCGAGGCCGGTCCTCGTGCACGGTTGTGGGCAGGGGCGCCCACAAGCCCCTTGCGCTTGCCCCGGTCGCGCTACCCTTGATCTCGGGATCGGGCTCGCCCTCATGCGTTTTTGAACTTGAGAGCGTTTCCGGTGCGTTGAGCGCTTCTGGCACCCCGTGTGTGTCTGCGGAACAGTCTACCGGTGTACGGGCGTATCGCCTCTTGCCTGCCATGTGACGAGGGTGGCTCTTGTGACAGCGCTGGCCAAGGCAAGATGCATCCGCATCGGAGTTGTCTTGGCGATGGGCCCTGCGAGAAGGTCCCGCGATGCGCGCGCGACGGGCGCGCGATTGCGAAGCGGGCGCAAGCAGCCTAAGGGACCGGCTCGGTCGCGGCACCTGGGCCGCCGGAACAACGGTAACAACAATGAAGCCCGCTCCCTCGCAGCGTCATTACGGCATGGACTGGTTGCGCATCGGCGCCTTCGTGCTGCTGATCTTCTACCACGTGGGCTACTCGTTCACCGCCTGGGGCTACCAGACGCCGACACGCGGCGTGGTGTGGTGGGCCGAGATCCCGCTGCTCGGCCTGAGCGCGTGGCGCCTCGCGCTGCTCTTCGCGATCTCGGGCTATGCCAGCGCGGCGCTGCTCGCGCGCGACAAGGGCGATACCGTCGCCTTCGGCTGGAGCCGGATCAAGCGCCTTGGCATCCCGCTGGTCTTCGGGCTGGTCGTGGTGGTGCCCCCGCAGCCCTACATGGGGCTGGTCAACTCGGGCTACGAGCACGGCTACGGCTACTATTTCCTGCACGATGCCTTCAGCTTCCAGAAGATCCGCTACGAATATGTGCCGCGGGTCATGCACCTGTGGTTCGTGATGCACCTGCTGGCCTATACGCTTGCGCTCTGCGCGCTGCTGCTGGTGCTGCCGCGTCCGGTACGCGCTGCCCTGCGCCGGGCCTGCGAGTGGCTGCTCGCAGGGCCGGGCCTGCTGCCGCTGGGCATCATCGCGGTGTTCCTCGTGCGCAGCAAGGTTCCCTACGGCTGGACCGACATGCACAACCTGCTCGAGGACCGCGCCGCGCACCTGCACTATGGCGGCATGTTCCTGTTCGGCTACCTGCTGCGCGGTTCGGAGCCGGTGCGCCGGGCGATCGCGCGCCAGTGGAAGATCGCCGCAGTGCTCGCGCTCGCCGGTTTCTTCTGGGTCGCACGCGATTCCTGGCTCTACCCCGGCAACATCCGTACGCCCGAGGAATGGCGCTTCGCGCTCGTCGTCGCCAAGTCGATCGAGAGCTGGTCGGCGGTCATCGCCTTGTTCGGCATTGCCGACCGCTTCTGGAACCGCGACCACCGCTGGCGCGCGACGCTCTCCGAAGCGGTGTTCCCGGTCTATATCGCGCACCAGACGATCATGGTCCTCGTCATGTACCCGATCCGCGACTGGGGGCTGACCGCGCTGCCCGAGTTCGCGATCCTGTGCGGCTCGGTCGCGGTGGGCTCCTGGCTGTTCTACCTCGTGGGACGCGAGATCGGCCCCTTGCGCCCGCTGATCGGGCTCAAGCGGCACAAGGGCAAGCCGCGCTCGGTGATCGCGCCCAACCCTAACGGGGCCTCGCAGGGCGCCTGAAGCGCGCCTCGGCGGCTCAGCTTTCCAGAAAGCGTTCGATGTCCCGGGCGATGCGCTCGGGGAGCTCGAGGTTGAGCATGTGCCCGGCGTCTGCGTATTCGCACCGCGTGACCTGCGGCGCGGCCGCCGCGATGGCACCGGCGATCAGCTGGAAGTCGGCAATGTCGCGCGTGCCGGTGAGCAGGAGCGTGGGGATCGCCAGCCGGTCGAGCCGCTCGGCATCGGGGGCTGCGCGGCGCTGCGGGTCGGTGACCCAGTGGCGCCCGTGGTAGGCCGCGATCCCATCGTGCAGGGTCTGCGCGGAGGGGCTCTCGCGGGTAGCTTCGAAGAGCGGATGCTCCCACCAGAGCTTGCGCGCCTGCTCCATGTCGCCGCCGCGCGCCGCCGCGCCGATGGCCTTCCAGCGCGCGATCCAGTCCTCGGACCAGTGCCAGCCGACCATCAGCGGGCTGACCAGAACCAGCCGGTTCACGCGTTCGGGATGGCTGAGGGCAAAGTCGAGCGCGGTCGCGCCGCCCAGCGACATGCCGCAAAGGTCGATCCTCTCAAGGGCGAGCGCGTCGAGCACCGCGAGCAGATCGTCGGCATGCGAATAGGGCGTTTCGAAGTCGGCCTGCGAAGCGCCGAAACCGCGCATGTCGTAACGGATCAGCGTGCGCCGCGCGGGCAGGGCGGCGGCAAGGCCGTCCCAGTCGTGCCGCGCGCCGCCGAAGCCGTGGATGCAGACCAGCGGCACGTCCGCAGCCGCTTGCCCGTCAGCCCCGGTCTTGCCGACCTCGCGCGCTTGGTCGTGCAGGCCCGTCCGGGTCGATCCGGCGATCGTCGCGCCGGGAAGGGGGACTTGCCATTCCCTCTCTTCCCGCGATTTCCTCTCTTCTGGCACGTCCTCTCCCGCGCGTGAATTTACGCCCCTTCGGCGAAGCTGCCGTAGCGGCCACGGTGGAACAGCATCGGCGCGTCCTCGCTGGTGGTTTCCATGCGCAGCACCTCGCCCAGCACGAACCAGTGGTCGCCCGCCTCGGTTACCGAGTAGAGCTTGCACTCGATGGTGGCGATCGAACCGGCGATCACGGGCAGGTTGTGGTCCGAGACGACATAATCGACGCCGACGAACTTCTCAGCGCCCTTGGCCGAGACCGAGCGGCACACGTCCTGCTGGTCCGAGCCCATGACGTTGACTGCAAAGTGGCCGTGGGCCTCGATCAGCGGCCAGGACGAGGACGACTTGTCGGGAAAGAAGCCGACCAGCGGCGGATCGAGCGAGACCGAGGTGAACGAGCCGACGACCATGCCGGCGGGCTTTTCGCCGTCGAGCGCGGTGATGACGCAGACGCCGGTGGGATAGCTGCCCAGGACCTTGCGGAATTCTGCCGGGTCGATGGTGGTGGAGATCGTCAAGATATGTAATCCTTTTCAGCGCGGCGGTCCGAAGGCTGGGGAGCCTCTGCCGCCGCTGGGTTTCATGCCGCGCTGTCCATCGGTGCGCGGCGGCCTGGCATGAGTACGTCCTCGCCAAGCTGCACCGTTTCGTCAAGCCATTGCCGAAACTGGGTCACGCGCGGCAGCTTGCGGATGTCCTGATGTGTTACAAACCAGAAGCTGCGGGTTATCCGGCATTCGGCAAGTACGCGCACCAGCCGCGGGTCGCTCTCGGCCATGAAGCAGGGCAGCACGCCCAGCCCGGCGCCGCTGGCGACGAGGCTGTGCTGGGCAGTGATGCTGGGCGAACGGATCGTCGCCTGCAGTCCGGCGTGGATCTCGTCGAGATAGCGCAGTTCGGGCGCATAGACGAGGTCGGGAATGTAGCCGACCAGCGCATGCCCCTCGTCGAGGTCGGCGGGGACTTCGGGCGCGGGCCGCGCGGCAAGGTAGTCGCGGCTGGCGTAGAGCCCCAGCGTGTAGTCCGAGAGCTTGTGCGCGACCAACGGCCCCTTGCGCGGGCGCGAGAGCATGATCGCGACGTCGGCTTCGCGCCGGCTCGGGCTGAGAAAGCCGCTCGAGGCGACGAGGTCGATCGCGAGATGGGGGTGGCGCGCCTGGAAGTCGGTCAGGTGGCGCGCGAGGAACCAGCAGCCAAAGCCTTCCGACGCACTGATGCGCAAGGTCCCGGTGAGCCCGTCGCCCGCGACCGCGCGCTCCGAGATCTGGCCCGCTGCCGCCGCCATCTGCTCGACCGACTGGAGCAGCGTCTCGCCCGCCTCGGTCAGTTCCTGCCCGCTGCGCGTCTGTTCGAACAGCGTGGTGGACAAGGCTGCCTCGAGGCGGCGCAGGCGCCGTCCGGTGGTGGTCGGGTCGACACCGAGCAGCCGCGCCGCCTTGGCCAGCTGTCCGGTCCGCGCGATGGCGAGGAAGGCCTGGTAGTCGCTCCAGTCGGTCGAGGGGATGGTCATGGGCATGGCGTCCTTGGTATATTGCAGTGCAGCACGGCGATACCGGGCGTTAGGCTGCAAATTTGCAGGTGACGATGGCGTATTTCCAGCTTGCCTGCAATGGCTCCAGCGCCCACCTAGGCGCCGAAGAAGAACATTGGAAAGGATGAGGAATGCGGCAGATTGATCATGTCATCGCCGGTGGTGCTGGCGGCGCCGCGGCCCGCAAGGGCGACGTCTACGACCCCAACCGCGGTGAAGTGCAGGCGCAGGTCGTGCTTGGCGACCAGGCCGTGCTCGACAAGGCGGTCGAGGCCGCTCTTGCCGCGCAGCCGGCATGGGCCGCGACCAACCCGCAGAAGCGCGCCCGCGTCCTGTTCCGCTTCAAGGAACTGGTCGAGGCCAACATGGACGAGCTCGCCCGCCTGCTCTCGAGCGAGCACGGCAAGGTCGTCGCCGACGCCAAGGGCGACGTGCAGCGCGGTCTCGACGTGGTCGAGTTCGCCTGCGGCATTCCGCATGTCCTCAAGGGCGAGTTCACGCAAGGCGCAGGGCCAGGCATCGACGTGTTCTCGATGCGCCAGCCGATCGGCATTGGCGCGGGCATCACCCCGTTCAACTTCCCGGCGATGATCCCGATGTGGATGTTCGCGGTCGCGGTGGCCGTGGGCAACGCCTTCATCCTCAAGCCCTCCGAGCGCGATCCTTCGGTTCCGGTGCGCCTTGCCGAGCTGTTCCGCGAGGCCGGTGGCCCCGAGGGCATCCTCCAGGTCGTGCACGGCGACAAGGTGATGGTCGACGCGATCCTCGATCACCCGGCGATCGGCGCGGTCAGCTTCGTCGGCTCCTCGGACATCGCGCACTACGTCTACAACCGCGGCGTCGCGGCGGGCAAGCGCGTGCAGGCCATGGGCGGCGCGAAGAACCACGGCATCATCATGCCCGACGCCGATCTCGACCAGGTCGTCAACGACCTGTGCGGCGCGGCCTTCGGTTCGGCCGGCGAGCGCTGCATGGCGCTGCCCGTCGCGGTCCCCGTCGGCGAGGACACGGCAGAGCGCCTGCGCGCCAAGCTGATCCCCGCGATCGAGGCGCTGCGCGTCGGCATCTCGACCGACGACGATGCCCATTACGGTCCGGTCGTCTCGGCCCAGCACAAGGCAAACATCGAGAAGTGGATCGGTCGCTGCGTCGAGGAGGGCGGCGAGCTCGTCATCGACGGTCGCGGCTTCAAGCTGCAGGGCAACGAGAACGGCTACTTCGTCGGCCCGACGCTGCTCGACCACGTCACCGCCGACATGGACAGCTACCACAACGAGATCTTCGGCCCCGTGCTGCAGATCGTGCGCGCCAAGGACTTCGACGAGGCGGTCGAGCTGCCCTCGAAGCACCAGTACGGCAACGGCGTCGCGATTTTCACCCGCAACGGCCACGCTGCGCGCGAGTTCGCCCAGCGCGTCAACGTCGGCATGGTCGGCGTCAACGTGCCGATCCCGGTCCCGGTCGCCTACCACACCTTCGGTGGCTGGAAGCGCTCGGCCTTCGGCGACACCAACCAGCACGGCATGGAAGGCATCAAGTTCTGGTCCAAGGTGAAGACCGTGACCCAGCGCTGGCCCGACGGCAGCCCTGACGGTTCGAACGCCTTCGTAATCCCGACCATGGGCTGAGGCAGCGGACAAGGAGGCGCGCGGTGCATCGGCAGCGCGCGCCTCTCTCGTCCCGCGACCGGCAGCCACTGGGCGGAATTGGTGCCACAAGGCATTGACCGGGGAGTGGCAGGGGGCAATCAGGAACAAGCGATTGCGTGCAGGATTTCAGAATTGTCCTGCAAGGCCAGTAGCTAGGAGCACCGTCCATGTCCGTGCATCGTCCGTTCCCTGTCAACGCCCTTCGTCCCGCCGGCCCCGGCCTGCGGATGGCATCGCTTGCGCTCCTTGGTGCGCTCGCCGCCTGTTCGAGCGAGCCCGAACCCGATACCGCCGCCTCGAACGAGCCGGTCGCGAGCGAGGCGACCATGCCCGCAAGCGATGCGTCGCAGGCTCCCGACACCGGCGAGACGGCTCTGGTCGACACCAGCGCGATCCCGCCGATGCTGCGCGGGCGCTGGGGCCTCGTCCCTGCCGACTGCACCAGTGATCGCGGGGACGCAAAGGGACTGCTCACGGTTGGCGCGGACAAGCTCGAGTTCTACGAGTCGGTTGCCGAACTGGGTGACGTGAAGCGGATCGACCCTTCCGAGGTTACCGGGGCCTTCGCCTTTTCGGGCGAAGGGCAGACCTGGGACCTGGAGGTGACGCTCAAGTCGCCCGATGGCGGCAAGACCATGGTCAGGACGGACAAGGGGCCGGATGCCGCGCCTGCGCCGCTGACCTACACGAAATGCACATGAGGGGCACGCGGCCAGCGTGGGACCCGCTGGCCTGAAGAGAAAGTGCGAGGGAAGAGATGACGGAACAGTTCGGACTGACCGAGGATCAGGAAGCGATCCTGGAGACTGCGCGCAAGTTCACCGCCGACCAGATCACGCCGTTCGCGGCGCAATGGGACGAAGAGACGCACTACCCGGTCGACGTGTGGAAGGCTGCGGGCGAGCTCGGCTTCGGCGGCATCTACGTATCCGAGGAAGGCGGCGGCATCGGCCTCGGCAGGCTCGAGGCCGCGCTGATCATGGAAGCCATGGCCTATGGCTGCCCCTCGACCTCGGCCTATATCTCGATCCACAACATGGTCGCCTGGATGGTCGACAGCTTCGGCGACGCGCAGCTCAAGGAGCGCTACCTCGCCGACCTCGTGGCGATGGACAAGATCGGCTCCTACTGCCTGACCGAACCGTCCTCGGGTTCGGACGCCGCCGCGCTCAAGACCACCGCAAGGCTCGATGGCGACCACTACGTCCTCAACGGCACCAAGCAGTTCATCTCGGGCGGCGGCTACAACGACGTCTACCTGATCATGGCGCGCACCGGCGAGCACAAGTCGCGCGGAATCTCGTGCTTCCTGCTCGAGAAGGGCATGCCCGGGCTCTCGTTCGGCGCGCCCGAGAAGAAGCTGGGCTGGAATTCCTCGCCCACCGCACAGGTCATCCTCGAGGACTGCCGCGTGCCGGTCGAGAACCTCGTCGGCAAGGAAGGCGACGGCTTCAAGTTCGCGATGGCCGGGCTCGACGGCGGGCGCATCAACATCGGCGCCTGCTCGCTGGGCGGCGCGCAGCGCTGCATCGACGAGGCGGTTGCCTACGTGAAGGACCGTAGCCAGTTCGGGCAGGCGCTCGCCGAGTTCCAGAACACCCAGTTCACCCTCGCGCAGATGGCGGCCGAACTCGAGGCTGCGCGCGCGCTGCTCTACATCGCCGCCGACAAGGTCAGCGCCGGGTCCCGGGACAAGACCCGTTTTGCCGCCATGGCCAAGATGCTGGCGAGCGACACCGGTTCGAGCGTGGTCGACCGCGCGCTGCAGCTGTTCGGCGGCTACGGCTACCTGCGCGATTACCCGATCGAGCGCTTCTGGCGCGATCTGCGCGTCCACCGCATTCTCGAGGGGACCAACGAGGTCATGCGCATGATCATCGGCCGTGACCTGCTCAAGTAAGTGCCTGCGCAAGCAAGGATGGAAATGACACAGGAAATTCTCACCCGCCGCGACGGCGTCGCCGGCATCATCTCGCTCAACCGGCCCAAGGCGATCCATGCCCTGACGCGCGGCATGTGCGAGGACATGATGGCCGCGCTCACCGGCTGGGCCAGCGACGACACCGTCGGCGTGGTCATGATCGACCATGCCGAGGGACGCGGCTTCTGCTCGGGCGGCGACATCAACCTGCTGCGCAAGTCCGCGCTGGAGGACGGCGGCATCTCGGGGCGCCGGTTCTTCTACGACGAGTACCGGCTCAACCACCAGCTGTTCACTTACGCCAAGCCGGTGGTGGCCTTCATGGACGGCATCACCATGGGCGGGGGCGTCGGCATTTCGCAGCCCGCCGCCTGGCGCGTCGCCACCGAGAACACCCGCTACGCCATGCCCGAAAGCGGCATCGGCCTGTTCCCCGACGTCGGCGGCGGCTGGTACCTCTCGCGTCTCGATGGTCACGTCGGCACCTTCCTCGCGCTCACCGGGGCGCGGCTCGACGGGGCGGAATGCCTCTGGGCGGGGCTCTCGACGCACTACCTTGCCGCAGACATGCTCGACGAAGCCAAGCGCCGCATTGCTGCTGGCGAGGAGATCGGCAAGGTCCTCGCCGAGCTGTCCGCCGAGGCGCCCGAGCCAAAGATCGCCGCGCATGCGGCCGACATCGCCCGCCACTTCGCCTTTGACACGCTCGAAGAGGTGATCGCATCGCTCGAGGCGGACGAGGGCGAGTGGGCGCAAAAGCAGCTCGCGATCCTGCGCTCGAAGAGCCCGCAGGCCTGCAAGGTGGCTCTGCGCCAGCTTTCGCAATCGCTTGAACTCGACAGCTTTGCCAAGAACATGGCAATGGAATACCGGATCGGCGCGCGCGTGCTGGTCCTGCCCGATTTCGCCGAAGGGGTACGCGCGGTCATCGTCGACAAGGACAATGCGCCGCAATGGAACCCGGCCCGTCCCGAACAGGTCACACCGGACATGCTGGACGCGATCTTCGCACCGCTGCCCGACAACGAGGAATGGAAACCGTCATGAGCTACGAAACGATCCTGGTCGAGAAGAAGGGCGCGGTCACGCTGATCACGCTCAACCGCCCCAAGTCGCTCAATGCGCTCAATTCGACCGTGCTCGCCGAGATGATCGAGGCTTTCGCCGCCTACGAGGCCGACGCCAGCCAGCTGTGCGCGGTGGTCACCGGCTCGGGCGACAAGGCCTTCGCCGCGGGCGCGGACATCAAGGAGATGTCGGACAAGCCCAGCGCCGAGTTCTATTCGCAGGACTTCTTCGCCGACTGGACCGCCAAGGTCGTCAAGTCGACGCGCAAGCCCTGGATCGCGGCGGTCAACGGCTTCGCGCTCGGCGGCGGGTGCGAGCTGGCGATGATGGCGGACTTCATCATCGCTTCGGAAAACGCGAAGTTCGGCCAGCCCGAAATCAAGCTCGGCGTGGCGCCCGGCATGGGCGGCTCGCAGCGGCTCGCGCGCGCGGTCGGCAAGTCCAAGGCCATGGACATGTGCCTGACCGGGCGCATGATGGATGCCGCCGAGGCGGAGCGCGCCGGGCTCGTCAGCCAGATCGTCGCGCCCGAGGCGCTGCTCGAGGTGGCGATGAAGTCGGCTGAGGCAATCGCCTCGATGCCCCCGCTCGCGAGCATGATGAACAAGGAAATGGTCAACATGGCCTTCGAGACCACGCTCGAGACCGGGCTGATCCTTGAACGCCGCATGTTCCAGGTCCTCACCGCGACCGAGGACAAGGCCGAGGGCATGGCCGCCTTCGTCGAGAAGCGCGCGGGCAACTGGAAGGGCAGGTAAGCCCGCCACCGCCGCAGCGGCGGACCGCACGTCCACAGGTAACGCCGGAAAGCCCGGCGGGCAGAGTACGCAAACCGGGATCGGCGTCGACAGCGCCGATTCCGAAGACGGGAGAGTAGTCGCTATGAAGATCGCATTCATCGGCCTTGGCAACATGGGCGGCGGCATGGCCGCGAACCTGGTCAAGGCAGGCCACGAGGTCCACGCCTTCGACTTGTCGCAAGAGGCGCTCGCCCGCGCCAGGGAAGCAGGCTGCGAGCCCTTCACCGCGGTTCCCGATGCGGTCGCAGGCGTCGACGCGGTCGTCACCATGCTGCCCAACGGCGGCATCGTGAAGGCGGTCTACACCGCCGACGTGATCGGCAAGGCGCCCGAGGGTGCGCTCTTCCTCGACTGCTCGACCATCGACCTCGCCACCGCGCGCGAAGTCACCGAGCTGGCGCGCGGCGCGGGCTACGAGATGGTCGATGCCCCGGTCTCGGGTGGTATCGCGGCGGCCAACGGCGGCACGCTGACCTTCATGGTCGGCGGCTCGGACGAGGCTTTCGCGCGTGCTGGCGCGGTGCTCGAACCGATGGCCAAGGCGGTGATCCACGCCGGCGAGAGCGGGGCGGGGCAGGTTGCCAAGATGTGCAACAACATGCTGCTCGCGATCCACATGATCGGCACCTGCGAGGCGCTCAAGCTCGCCGAGAAGGCCGGGCTCGATCCGCAGACCTTCTACGACATCTCGTCCAAGTCGACCGGCTACTGCTGGTCGCTCAACGACTACACCCCGATGGCGGGCGTGGGCGCGGCGAGCCCCGCCGACAACGACTACGCGGGCGGCTTCGCGGCCGGCCTGATGCTCAAGGACCTGCGCCTCGCCATGGACGGCGCGGCAACCGCCGGGGCCAAGGTGCCGATGGGCGAACACGCCAAGGCGATCTACGAGGCCTTCGTCGAGGCCGGCGGCGCAGGCAAGGACTTCGGCGCGATCCTCACCACGCTCGATTGACCGGGGAGGGGCGAGGCAAGGCTTCGCCCCTTTTGAAATTGTGCGAGGTTAATGGTTTAGCGGCGAAATCTGGGATTGTTGTGAGCATGGGGTGAGCCGATCACTCGGACCTTCTCGCCGCTGGAAGAACGAGGGGCATGATTCAAATGGTAGCCTCGAAGCCCGCTTTGCGCCCATTGTCGCCGTCCAACACCTCAGTTCCATGAGTTTGAGGCGGTCACTGACGTGATTGTCAGGTTTTGCATGGGCCTACATACTATTAATTCCCTTCGTCATTCCCGCGAAGGCGGGAATCCAGTAGCGTTACTGCAATGAGGGAAACGTTCGCGCCTGCGGTCTATATCCTCGCCTCGACGCGCAATGGAACGTTATACATTGGTGCTACCTCGAACCTGATCCAGCGCATCGCCCAGCACCGCCGCGATCATTTCGACGGTTTCAGCGCCCGCTACGAGACCAAGCTCTTGGCGTGGTTCGAAATGCACGCGACGATGGAGCATGCAATCCAGCGAGAGAAGCGGCTCAAGAAGTGGAACCGGGGTTGGAAGCTGAGGCTGATCGAGGAAAGAAACCCGCAGTGACGCGATCTCGCTACCGATCTTGGGTTCGAAGCGCAGTGCCAGCTGGATTCCCGCCTTCGCGGGAATGATGAATTGTAATTTCGGAGGATAATTGCCTTTTTTCGGGCAATTCGGATCCTCGCATTTGATTGGCAGCAAGCGATGGCACGGTGCCCTTTGCCAGACATTCCGCTACCAGCCCAAAGCCAACATTCACCGGGAATGTAATCAGCCACAGAACCACCTGCCACAAATGCTTCGTTCGAAGCCTGCGCGGGCGATCTCGCTCCGCTTAATATCCTATCTTAAAAATAATCTTATCATAAAAATTATCATTATTGAAAAAATGCTGGACACGATAGTCGTTAGTGTCAAAAAGATAATAATATCACTAAGGCTGTGCAATATTCCGGAAGAAGTGGATATTGCAATAAATGCCGTCATCGAAAATAAAAATATTTGATAAAATTTTATTTTCTGCAAATCTAATTTCGTCATAATTAAATTCTGTTCCTGAGGCGGTATTTGTATTTGAAGGGGGCTGTCGGCGCAGGCCTTCAGGTTCAGCTTGCAGGCGCAGATTGGGTGGCGACCGTCTACCCTTGGCTCCAAACCCGACCCACACCGGCAACGCAGCCGCCCCTTGCGCCCTAGCCATCGCGCTGTCGTGCCGCGCGTCGGCGGGCCAGTTCGAAGGCGGGTAGTTTCATCCCCTTGGTGCGCCCGGTGAGGTGCCAGGCGCGGCACAGATCGCAGCGGTAGGGGCGCAAGGGGAAGGGCGCGCGCTGCGCAACGGCGAGGGCCGCTTCCTCGCTGGCGTAGCGCTGCTTGCGCGCGCAGGTGCCGGGATCGGTGCGCATCGCTCGCCTCGGCCTCCCGCGCGCCCTGTCGCTCAGGCCAGCAGCGCGGGGCCGAGCAGCGTGAGCAGCTTGACGTCGATCGCAAAGCCGCGCTGGCGGAAATCGGCGATGGCTTCGCCGATCGTGGCGAGCGGCACGCGGTGGACGGTGATGTTCTCGCCGTCGACGCCGCCGCCTTCGCCGACCTTGACGAGGTCGGTGGCGCGAAACAGCGTGAAGCTTTCGCTCACCATGCCGGGCGAGGAATAGAACTCGCCGACGGTCTCCATCACCCCGGCGCGGTAGCCGGTCTCTTCCTCGAGCTCGCGCGCGGCGGCGATCTTGGGGTCTTCGCCGCGGCTGTGCTCCTCGTCGCCGACGAGGCCCGCAGGCGGCTCGATGCAGCGTCGGCCGAGCGAGACGCGGTACTGTTCGACGAGGATCACGTGGTCGCCGTCATCGCCATCGGAGTCGATCGCGAGGATCACCGCCGCGCCGATGCCCTTGGCGCGGCTCACGTATTCCCAGCGGCCCCGGGTGAGGGCGGTGATGTAGTCGCCCTGCCATCGGACCTGTTCGGGGGCCTCGGCGTCGGGGGGTAGGCTCATACTTCGATCATCCTGTCTGGCAGTTCGTTGATTTCGTCGTCGGCGCGCGGGAAGTGCGGGGCGACGATCGCCCCGACCTTGAGAACCGCGGCGCACATGCCTTCGGCGACACGGCCCTCGCGCACGTGGCCGAGCAGCGCGGCCATGGCATCGCCCCAGACCTCGGGATCGACCCGCGTCGCGATCGCCTGGTCGGCGACGATTTCGGCGCGGTGCTCGCGCATCGAGAGGTAGATCAGTACGCCGGTGCGGCCCACCGTGCGCTGCTCCGCGCCGATGCGGAAGGCGCGGCGGGCGCGTTCGTGGACGCGCGCGGTCTTTACCGCGCCCGGGATCAGCGCGAAGCGCAAGGGCTGCCACAGCTGCGCGAGATAGACGCCCATGAACTTGAGCGCGGCCAGCCCGCCCGCAAGCGCGATGATCGCGCGCGGCGTCCATTCGTGGCCCCAGTCGGCGAGCAGGCTGTCGTAGAGCCCCATGTAGAAATCGGGAAAGGCCGCCATGGCGCACAGGACCAGCAGCGAGGCCGCCGCCGACCAGGTGAGGGCGACGTCGGTATAGCCGTCCGAGCGGTCGGCGAGGATCGTCACGATCTCGCCAGCGCTTTGCAGTTCGGCCTGCGCGACCGCTTCGCTGATGCGCTCGTGATCGGCGGCCGAGAGATAGGTGGGTGGGTTTGCCATCGCTGCTCGCTCCTACCAGCTGCCGCTCGCGCCGCCGCCGCCGAAGCTGCCGCCGCCGCCGCCAAAGCCGCCCCCGCCGAAGCCGCCGCCGCCGCCGAAGCCACCGCCGCCGCCCCAGTGGTCGTCGTCGTCGCCAAAACCGCCGGGCAGCCAGATGATCGGGCCCATGCCGCTGCGCCGCCGCCGCCCGCCGCCGCGCGCCTCGTTGATCATCGGCATGACCACGAAGAACACCACGACGAGGATGATGACAACGCCGCCCAGCGGGAAACCGCCGCCCTCGCGAGAACGGCTCTCGGCCTGCGCGACGACCTTCTGCGCTTCCTCGGGCGGGAGCGTGAGCAGCTTGACGATGGCGTTCGTGCCGGCCTCGATGCCGCCCGCGTAGTCGTCCTGCTTGAAGTGCGGGACGATGTCGTTGCGGATGATGAGGCCGCTCATCGCGTCGGTGAGCAGGGGCTCGAGGCCGTAGCCCGCCTCGATGCGCACCTTGCGTTCATTGGGGGCTACGATGAGCAGCGCGCCGTCGTTGCGCTCCTTGTCGCCGATGCCCCAGGCGCGTCCGAGCTGGTAGCCGTAGTCGGAAATCTCGTAGCCCTGCAGGCTGGGCAGGGTCACCACCACCAGCTGGCGGCGCGACTGCTGCTCCAGCGCTGCGAGCTTTTGCGTAAGCCGCGCTTCCTCGGCCTCGGGGATGATGTTGGCACCATCCACGACGCGTCCGGTGAGCTTGGGAAACTGCTGCGCCATCGCGCCCGTGGGCGCGACGAGCGCGCAGATCGCCAGCAATGCGCTCAGGAAGGCAGCACGCAGGTGTCTCACCGGATCAGATCTTGCCTTCGAGCGAAGGTGCGACTTCTGCGTTCGGGGTGGTCGCCTTGTAGGGGACCAGCGGGTCCGCGCCGCGCAGCTTGGCACCGATCATCGAGGGGAAGGTGCGCACCTCGGTGTTGTAGTCCTGAACCGCGGCGTTGTAGTCGCGGATGGTGATGCGGATGCGGTTTTCCTGACCCTCGAGCTGGTTCTGCAGCATCCGGTAGTTCTCGTTGGACTTGATGTCGGGATAGGCCTCGAAGCTGGCGAGCAGGCGGCCGAGACCGGCGCTCAACTGGCCCTGGGCCTGCGAGAACTGCTCCATCTTGGCGGGGTCCTGCAGGTCGTCGCCCGAGATCTGGATCGAGGTCGCCTTGGCGCGGGCCTCGACGACGCCGGTCAGGATTTCCTTTTCCTGCTGGGCCGCGCCCTTGGCGACCGCCGCGAGGTTGGGCACGAGGTTGGCGCGCTCCTGGAAGGCGGCCTCTACGTCGGCCCACTTGGCCTTGGCGGCTTCCTGCTTGGTCGGCACCGAGTTGAAACCACAGGCCGCCAGCGACATCGCGGCAAGCATCACGAATACCATGCGTCCCTTACGGACGGTGTTCGAAACGGTCATGGGCTGACGATCCTCCTAAGCGTCCGGGCGCACCACGGGGGGTGGGTGGCCTCGGGACTTGTCCACTCATACGCATAGATAGCAATGGCCCCTTGGCGATCAACCGAAAGCGGACCTGTCAGTGTCCCATTTCTTCGCAGGCGCAAAAAATCGGCTGACGCGAGCGATTTGAGTGTGCAAGGGTTCTGCCCGGTTAACTATCTGTAGGGGCTCCGATGACTCTGTTCGACGAATTCAAGAAATTCATTGCCCGCGGCAACGTGCTCGACCTTGCCGTTGGTGTGATGATCGGCGCCGCTTTCGGCAAGATCGTCACCGCGCTCAACGAGAACGTGCTGATGCCGATCATCGGCTGGATGATCGGCGATCTCGACTTCACCAAGTACTTCATCCTGCTCGGCACGATCCCTGCGGACTACACCGGCAGCCCGACCGACTACACCGCGCTCAAGGCCGCGGGCGTGGCGATGATCGGCTACGGCATGTTCATCACCCAGATCATCAACTTCCTGATCATCGCGGCGGTGCTGTTCATGGTCGTGCGCACGATCAACAAGGTGATCGACGAGATGGAAGAGAAGAAGAAGCAGGCCGAGGCGACGGCGGAGACCCCGGCGGTCCCGACCGATCCGCAGCTCGACACGCTGCGCGAAATCCTCGCCGAGATGCGCAAGACCCCGCAGGGATGAGCCTGCTCGGCAGGAATGCGCGCATAGCGTCCCTCGCGAAACGGCGCCGAACGGCATTTTCGCGAGGGGCTGTGCATCTGCTCACTTCACATTAATCGCGAAGCCCCTATATGGGTCCGTGCCGGCTTTAGTCGGCTATGATGATAAATTGCCTCGTGCAATAGACGCAGCGGACCCGGGGGCGGTACCCGGCGGCTCCACCACTACCCGTCCGGCTCAGGCCGGGCACCCTGATGTCGCAGGGCCTGCTTGGCAGGGGTAATGACGGGGCCGAACTAGGATCGACGTGTGTTGAAAAGCGATGTTTTCATCCGGGCTGAGTAACCCGTTCAAGGCTCAAAACTCATAAGTGCCAACGACAACGACGCACTTGCTCTCGCTGCGTAATTCTAGGGCCTAACGGCCTGAAGTTACAAAGTTAGAACGCGGTTGGACCCACCGGTCAACAGAAGCGGATTCCAGGGGTTCGGGGTGTACCTGTCAACAGAAACACCCCACTTCCACCAGACTTGAGACGTGTTAGCCGGCTGGCTTGCAGGTGCGGGCGAGAACGTCCTTGCGCCGCCGGCATTTCGGACGGTTCACGGTTGCGGTTAACTCGGGGCTAGGGGAGATCCCTCAGGCGGCCTTGCTGTGCGGGGCCGGGGCCGGTTCGCCGCCGTCGCGTTTCGCTTCGACACCGATGCCGAGGCGCTGTGCCTTCTCGTACTTGATGCAGTCGAGGATCTTGGCGCCCGCCATGAACACCGAGCCTGTGCAGGCGAGGAACAGCAGCTTGCCGCCGAAGCCGGGGAACTGCTCGATATAGACGCTGCCACGCTCGACCGCCCCGAGCGCGAGGGCATAGATGATCATGTACGCTTCCCAGTGCGTCTTGATCACGAACAGGCGGGCGATCTTTCCGAGCATGGTTATCCTCTTGCGATGTCCCTCAGGCTTGAGCTGCCTCAGATTTAGCAACTTCCGTGCCAAGCGAGGGTTCCCGCCGAGTCCGGTAGCTAACTGTTGCCCGACTGTAAGCTATCCCGACTGTGGTCGAAAGACCGTCGCACAGGCAGTCCGTCCGGATCCGGAGCATTCCCGTGCGCGTTGGCATCTTGCCAAATCGGTGCCCGTCGGGCATAGGGGCCGCCTAGTCCTCCCCAGGCACGAATTTGGAACTTTCCAGGCATGGCCGCGCAAACTGGCGCGTCTTCCATGTCCAGTGCTGTGAGGATGTATGAATTACCAAGACGATCGCTGTGACCGCATCGAACGCGCCGGCCTGAAGGTCGAGGCGGGGCTTGCCGCATTCATCGAGGAGCAGGTCCTGCCCCCGATCGGGCAGGACGCCGAGAGCTTCTGGAGCGGTTTCGCGAAGATCGTGGCCGAATACGCGCCGCGCAACCGCGCGTTGCTCGACAAGCGCGACGCGCTTCAGGCGCGCATCGACGAGTGGCATCTGGCCCGCGCGGGCAAGCCGCTCGATCAGGGCGCGTATCAGGATTTCCTGCGCGAGATTGGCTATCTCGTGCCCGAGCCGGCCCCCTTCGCGGTCGAGACCGGGAACGTCGATCCCGAGATCGCGACCATGGCGGGCCCCCAGCTGGTCGTCCCGGTCCTCAATGCGCGCTTCCTGCTCAACGCCGCCAATGCGCGCTGGGGCAGCCTCTACGATGCATGGTACGGCACCGATGCGCTCGACGCGGCCCCGGCGAAGGCAGGCGGCTACGATGCGGCGCGCGGCGCTGCAGTGATCGCGGCCGGGCGCGCCTTCCTCGACGAGGCGTTGCCGCTGGCCTCGGGCTCCTGGGCCGATCTCGACGATCCCGAGGCGATCGAGCTCGCCGACCCGGCGCAGGCTCTGGGCGAGACCGAAAAGGGCCTGATGTTCACCCGCAACGGGCTGATGATCGAGGTCTGCTTCGATCCTTCCAGCCAGGTCGGCAGCTCGGACCGGATGGGGATGAGCGACATCGTCCTCGAGGCCGCGCTGACCACCATCGTCGATCTGGAAGATTCGGTCGCCGCCGTCGATGCACAGGACAAGACGCTCGCCTATGCCAACTGGCTCGGCGTCATTCGCGGCGATCTTGCCGACACCTTCGAGAAGGGCGGGCGCACCCAGACCCGCGAACTCGCGCCCGACAAGCGCCTGCTGACGAAGGATGGCGAGGCGCGCGCGCTCTCGGGCCGTTCGCTGCTCTTCGTGCGCAATGTCGGCCATCTGATGACCAACCCGGCGATCCTGCTTCCCGACGGCTCGGAAATTCCCGAGGGGATCATGGATGCGATCGTCACCAGCGCGATCTCCACGCAGGACGTGCGCGGGCTGACGAAGTACGGCAACAGTGCCAGGGGCTCGATCTACATCGTCAAGCCCAAGATGCACGGGCCCGAGGAATGCGCCTTCACCAACGACCTGTTCGATGCCGTCGAGGACCTGCTGGGCCTCGCGCGTCACACGATCAAGGTCGGGGTCATGGACGAGGAGCGCCGCACTTCGGCGAACCTTGCCGCCTGCATCGCGGCGGTGCGGCAGCGCGTCGTCTTCATCAACACCGGCTTCCTCGACCGTACCGGCGACGAGATTCACACCTCGATGCGTGCCGGGCCGATGATCCGCAAGAACGAGATCAAGAACTCGACCTGGATCGCCGCCTACGAGAAGCGCAACGTCGCCATCGGGCTTGCCTGCGGGCTCTCGGGCGTGGCGCAGATCGGCAAGGGCATGTGGGCCGCGCCCGATCGCATGGCCGATATGATGGCGCAGAAGATCGGCCATCCGCGCACCGGGGCGAACACCGCCTGGGTTCCCTCGCCGACCGCCGCGACGCTGCACGCAATGCACTACCACCAGGTCGACGTCTTCGCCCTGCGCGAGGAGATCGCGGCCCAGCCGATCCCGCCGCTCGACGACCTGCTGCAGGTGCCGCTCGCGCAAGGGATCAACTGGTCCGAGGAAGAGGTCCGCGAGGAACTCGACAACAACGCGCAAGGCCTGCTCGGCTACGTCGTGCGCTGGATCGACCAGGGTGTCGGTTGCTCCAAGGTCCCCGACATCAACGACGTCGGGTTGATGGAAGACCGCGCGACGCTGCGTATCTCGAGCCAGCACATGGCCAACTGGCTGCTGCATGGCGTGTGCAGCGAGGCGCAGGTCATGGATTCGCTCAAGCGCATGGCCGAAAAGGTCGATGCGCAGAACGCCGGGGACCCGACCTACGAGCCGATGGCCGGCAACTGGGAACGCAGCCTCGCCTTCAAGGCGGCCTGCGACCTCGTGTTCAAGGGCGCCATGCAGCCCAGCGGCTATACCGAGCCGCTGCTCCACGCCTGGCGCCGTCGCAAGAAGGCGCAAGACTGCGTCCCGGCCTGAGGAGAGCAGGGCGCGGCAAGCCAGCCGCGCCTGACCGCTTTGCCAGCGCCCACACTCGATGTACCTTGCCATCGCCCACCGCATGTGGAGGGCGATGACAGGGGACGACGACATGGCGGGCATCGCACGACACACGATCACGAAACGCATGCTGGCCCTCGCGGCCGGCACGGCGCTGCCGCTGGGCGCGCTGGTCCTCGCCGGGTTCGACGAGGAACCGGCACGCGCCGCGACTGCCCCTGCGCTGACGCAGCCGCGCGAGGAAGCGCTCGTCGGTATCGTCGCCGAACGCCTCGCCGAGGGTGTCGCGCTGCCCACCTTCAAGGCGGATGCAGCCTGGCCGAGCCTGCCCGACGACATGATCCTGGGGCAGGTGCCCGGCGTCACGGTCGATGCGAGCGATACCGTGTGGATCGTCCAGAGGCCCAATTCGCTCGACCAGCACGAGGCAGGGCTGGCGCAGGAACCGGCCTCGACCCTGAGCTGCTGCCGCCCGGCACCGCACGTGATGAATTTCTCCGCCGAGGGTGCCCTGCTGCGCGCCTGGGGCGGGCCCGAACTCGCACCCGACATCGCGGGCGAGAACCAGTGGCCGACCAACATCCACGGCATCTTCGCCGCTGCGGACGGCACGATCTGGGTTGGCGGTGCGGGCAAGGGCGACCACGTCGTCGTCAACCTCACCGCCGATGGCAAGTACCTGCGCCAGTTCGGCAAGCGCGGCGCGACCACGGGCAACGCCTCGCGCGATACGCTGGGCAACCCCTCCGACATCTACGCGAGCGGCGACAGCGTGCTGGTCTCGGACGGCTACATCAACAAGCGCGTGGTCCAGTTAGATGCGGATGACCTCTCGCTGCGCCGCCTGTGGGGCGCCTATGGCAAGGCCCCGGGCTCGGGTGAGCGCGCGCAGCCTTTCGACCAGAGCCAGGCCTCGAGCAACCGCGACGGCGGCGCCGACCCGGCCTCGGGCGAGTTCGGCGACATCGTCCATTGCGTCGAACGCGATGGCGAAGGACTGATCTACGTCTGCGACCGGCGCAACAACCGCATCCAGGTCTTCCGCGAGAAAGGCGCCAAGGATGGCAGCCTCGAATTCGTGCGCGACATCGTGATCGCGCCCGGCACCGGCGGCCTGCGCTCGGCTTCCGACGTCGCCTTCTCGCCCGATGGGCGGTTCCTCTACGTCGCCGACATGGCCAACGCCAAGATCTGGATTCTACTGCGCGAAAGTGCGCAGGTGGTGGGCAGCATCGGGCGCGTGGGCCGCTATCCCGGCCAGTTCTTCTGGCTCCACTCGGTCGCGACCGACAGCAAGGGCAACCTCTATACCAGCGAAGTCGGCACTGGACGGCGTGTGCAGAAGCTCGTTTTTTCGGGTCTGGACAGTCGATGAAAGAACGATTGTCTATAATCAAAATATAGGTAATTAACTGTACTTGGGTGCAGGCTGTGCGAATTGGGCTTTTGTGAAGAAACTTTCACCTGAATCGCGGATTGCGGTGGTCGGTTTTCAAGCGTCCTTCAACGATGGCTAATAATCACGAACGCATCGCCAAGCTTGCGGTGTTGATCGATGCCGACAATGCGTCGCCTCAGATCGTAGCTGGCCTGTTCGATGAGCTGGCTTCAATTGGTGAGGCGAGCGTACGGCGCATCTATGGCGATTTCTCGGGAACCAGGCTCCGCGGCTGGTCCGAGATAATGGCGTCGCGCGCAATCATTCCCCAGCAGAACTTCGCGAACACGACGGGCAAGAACGCTTCTGATATTGCGCTGGTCATCGACGCTATGGACCTGCTGCATACCGGACGGTTCGACGCGTTCTGCATCGTTTCATCGGATGGCGATTTCACTCGGCTTGCCGCACGTATTCGCGAGCAGGGAGCGGATGTCTACGGGTTCGGTGAGCGCAAGACTCCGGAAAGTTTCCGAAAGGCCTGTAAGCGCTTCGTATATACAGACAATCTCATGAAGTCGCAGCCAGCGAAGGCTGCCGAGCCCAGCAAAGTACAAAGTGAGAATTCGGGCGAGCCAAGGTCGCCCAAGCAATTGCCGTCCGATGCAGTGCCACTGATCCGCTCGGCTTTGGGGCAACTCGAAGATCTGGATGGCTGGTATTTTCTCGGAGCGGTCGGAACGAGGCTTGCGGTATTGATGCCAGACTTCAATTCGCGAACCTACGGCTGTGCCAAGCTTCTCACATTGTTGGAGAAGTCAGATGCGTTCGAGATCAGGCGAGAAAATCTCAAGGTTTATGTGAAACCGCGTCGTAAGGTTGCTTCGAAAGCCGCGTAAGCTCAGCCCAGCGCCTTGGCGATGGCCACGAATTCGGCGACGCTCAGCGTCTCGGCGCGGCGCTGCGGGTCGATGCCGAGCGCATCGAGCGCGTCGAGCGCGCCGGGCATGCCCTTGAGGCTCTGGCGCAGCATCTTGCGGCGCTGGCCGAAGGCGGCCTCGGTCACGCGTTCGAGCACGCGCATCGAGACACCCTCGGGCGCCTCGCCGGGCACGACGTGGACGATGGCCGACATCACCTTGGGCGGCGGGGTGAAGGCGCTGCGGTGCACCTTCATCGCGAGCTTTGCCTTGCTGCGCCACTGCGCGAGCACGGCGAGGCGCCCATAAGCGGAAGTATTGGGCTCGGCGACGATGCGGCGGGCCACTTCCTCCTGGAACATCAGCGTCAGCGAGGCCCACTGCGGCGGCCATGTCTCGCCCGAGAGCCAGCCGGTGAACAGCGCGGTACCCACGTTGTAGGGCAGGTTGGCGACGATGTGGTAGGGCCCTTCGAACAGGCTCGCGGGCGCGATCTTCATCGCGTCGCCCTCGATCACCTTGAGCTTTCCGGGGAAGGCCTCTTCCAGCTCGGCGAGCGCGGGCAGGCAGCGCCGGTCCATCTCGATCGCGGTGACCTGGGCACCGGCGCGCAGCAGCGCGCGGGTGAGCCCGCCGGGGCCGGGGCCGACCTCGAGCACCTGCTGGCCGTCGAGCGCGCCGGGAATCGCGGCGATCCGGTCGAGCAACTGTGCATCGAACAGGAAGTTCTGGCCGAGCGCCTTGCTGGCCGAGAGGCCGTGGCGCGCGATCACTTCGCGAAGGGGGGGCAGGTCGGTCATGCAGGCACGCTCATCGCGCGCCTTTGCGCACATTCGCCCGCCATGCGCAATGCCGCGATCATCGCGCCCGCACTGGCAAGGCCCTTGCCGGCGATGGCGAAGGCGGTGCCGTGGTCGGGCGAGGTGCGCACGATCGGCAGGCCGAGCGTGACGTTGACGCCCTGATCGAAGTCGAGCGTCTTGATCGGGATGAGCGCCTGATCGTGGTACATGCACAAGGCGACGTCGAACTTTGTGCGCTCGTGCGCGGCGAAGAGGGCATCGGCGGGGTGCGGCCCGGTGACGGCGAGGCCCTGCGCCGCGAGCCTGGCAATGGCGGGCGCGATCACGTCGCGGTCCTCGCTTCCCATGCGTCCGTCCTCGCCCGAGTGCGGGTTGAGACCGGTGATCGCGATGCGCGCCTCGGGCAGGCCGAAATCGCGGGCGAGGGCGCGCGCGATGACGTGGGCCTTGTGTTCGATCAGCGCGCCGGTGACGAGGCCCGGCACGACCGCGAGCGGTTCGTGGACGGTCAGCGGCACGGTGCGCAGCGAAGGCCCTGCGAGCATCATCACCGCGTCATCGTGGGCAAGCTCGCATGCATCGGCGAGGAACTCGGTCTGCCCGGGCTGGGTGAAGCCGACTTCGGCAAGGCGCGCCTTGGCGATGGGGCCGGTGACGACCGCGCCGGCCTCGCCCGAAAGCGCAAGGCGGGTGGCGCGGGTCAGCGAATGCAGCGCAAGCCGTGCGCCTTGCGCGTCGGGCTCGCCGAAGGTCTGCGTGCAGTCTTCCTCGCCGAGCACCGGCAGGGCGCTGGCAAAGGCCTCGCGGGCCTCGGCGGGACTGGAAATCTGGACAACCGGCAGTTCGATCCCGCGCGAGGCGGCGGCGCGTACCAGCACGCCTGCACCGCCGACCGCGAAGAACGGAGCGAGCGCATGGGCCTCGCGTTCGGCCCAGGCCTGCGCGATGACTTCGGGCGCGATTCCCGCCGGATCGCCGATCGAGACGGCCAGCGGGGCTGCGTTCACCGGCAAGGGTGCTGCGCCTTGAGCCTCAGTTGTACTCGATGACGGCATCGCGGCGCAGGTCGCGCAGGTACATCTGCGCGCGCTTGTTGATGCGCTCGTCTTCCATCTGCGCCATCAGCTGGTCGAAGTTGGGACCGTTGTCGGCCTGGGCATCGTCGCGACCGCACAGCATCAGGATGCGCACGCCCTCGTCGAGCGAGCCGAACGGGGGCAGGGTCTCGCCGGGCGAGAGCTGGAGGATCGCGGTCTGGATCTGCGCGGGCAGGTCGCGCGCCTTGACCTGGTCGTTGGTGACGACCTGCGCGCCGACCCCGGCAGCGACCTCGTCGACGTCGCCGCAGCCCCGGGCCGCCGAGATCGCCTTGGCGAAGCTTTCGGCGCGCTCACCGGCCTGCGCTTCGGTGGTGCCGGGCTTGAAGCCGATCGAGATCTGCTTGAGCGCGAGGATCGCGTCACGCGGATCGGCGGTGAGGACCTGGCGCTTGTCGATCAGGTAGAGGATGTCGAAGCCGCCGGGGACCTCGACCGGGCCGACCAGCTGGCCGGGCTGCATCTCGCGTGCGACATTGGCCAGCTCGGTGGGGAGCTGGGCAAGGCGGATCCAGCCAAGATCGCCGCCGACGGCAGCGGTGGTGGCTTCGGAATACTGGCGGGCATAGGCCACGAAGCTGCCGCCTTCGCGGATCTGCTTCACGATCTGCGAGGCGTTGTTGTAGACCTGCTGGCGCGCGTCGGGGGCGGCCGAGAGGTAGATTTCGCCGATGCGGTATTCCTCGGTGCCCTTCGAGGCCTTGAGGCGGTCGATGGTCTCCTTCACCTCGTCTTCCGAGACGTTGATGAAGGGCGCGACGTTGCGCTGGAGCAGGCGCTGCCAGGCCAGTTCGCCGTGGATCTGGCGCTTGAGCGATTCAGGAGAAGAGCCGACCCGCTTGAGGTAGGCATCCATCGCCGAGAGATCCTGCTTGAAGTTCTGCGAGGCGACGCGGTTGTAGGACTGGTCGATCTCGGCCTGCGAGACCTCGACCTCGTTGGCCTTGGCTTCCTGGATTTCGAGCGTCTCGTCGATGAGGTTGCGCAGGACCTGCAGGCGCAGGCGCTTCATTTCCTCCTCGGAGACCTCGTTCTGGTTGGCCGCCAGGATAAGCGCGAGGCGCTGGTCGACGTCGGTGCCGGTGATCACGTCACCGTTCACGACAGCGGTCGCCTTGCGCACGTTGGGATTGTCGTTGCCGAAGATCTTGACGTCGTCGGGGATCACGATCGCGCCCTGCGGTGCGGACTGGGCGAGGGCCGGAGTTGCGGCAATGGCGGCACCGATGATCGCGAGGGGCGCAATGGCCGCCTTGCCCATGAGGGCCGAAATCGTGCGCTTCATGTTCTTGCTGCGAATGACTGCTTGCACCTTGTCACTAATCCCGTTGTCGACCGGCCGGGGCCGGCACCCACCGCGCGGGTGGTTTGTCCTGTGGCCGCACAGCGATACCCGCCTTGTGGGCACCTTGCTCTTGCAGCGGCGCGGCTTAACCGAAAATGAGCACACCCGATAGCGGCTTTGTTCCGCACTGCCAACGTTGCGCACGCGATCCAGTCGGGGACGCGCGCGCCTGGCCGGTCAGCGAAGGCCGATGTTCTTGAGGGCGAAGCGGATCTGGAACGAGTTGCCGCTGCGCGCATCGCCGTTCTCGATGTAGTCGCGCCGCCAGGTGAAGGCGATCTGCAGGCAGTCGTCCTCGTAGGCCGCGCCGATGCGGGTGCGCAGCGGCTGGAACCCGTCCGAACCGTAGAGCGGGTCCTCGCTCTCGTCGGTGAGGTTGATCACCGCCGAGCCGAACAGCGACCAGTAGTTGGCAAAGGCGACACGCCCTGCGGCGCGCACTTCCTCGCGGTCGCGCAAGTCCTCGACCCGGCCCAGTTCCGAATCGTCGGGCAGCACGGTCGAGTAGATGTTGCGGTTGAGCTTGGTGTAGCCGATCTCGGCATAGGTCCGGTTGTTGCCGATGACCGCGTCGAACTCGTTGCGGCGCACCGCGAGGCTGTCCTTGTCGAGACGAATGCGGTGGATGAAATTGACGAAGTCGCGGTAGCGCACTTCGGTGCGCGCCACGAAGTCGGAGACCTTTTCGCTGAGGCCGGTACCGTCGGGCAGCAAGGTGGGGTCGCTGTCGAGGCGGATCGACTGGCCGACCGTGGTGTTGATGCGCCAGCGCGGCCGCTCGAAGCTCCAGTCGAAGCCGTACGTGAAGCGTGCGCCGTCCTCGATCCGGTCGTCGCCGGGGAAGCGGTTGAGCGCAAAGAGGTTGCCGGTCTCCAGCTCGATCGCACGCGAATCCTCGTTGGGGATCGAGAGGTTGGGCACGCTGGGCGAGGCGACGATCTGGATGCGCGGGGTCAGCACCTGCGTGCCGCCGAAGATCTCGCCGACCAGCGGCCACTCGACGTCGATCGCACCCAGCGGAAGGCCGCGCGTCTGCCAGCCCGGTTCGCCGCGATAGAGCAGGGTCGGGGTCTCGTAGTTCTCGGAGGAGTGGTAGATGTCACCGCGCAGCAGCCCGGTGAGCGTGATCACCTGGCCCATGCCGGTGATGCGCCGACGCGTCCACTGGGCGCTGGCGATGGCGCGCTGCGTATCCTGCCCGTCGACACGGGTGACGACGTAGGAGTTGAGGCGGGTCTCGATCTTGCCGCCGAGCAGCGGGTCCTTGAACCTGCGGCGATAGTCGACGACCGGTGCCGCGACCGGGATCTGGCCCTGATCGCGCGTCGATTGCATGGTCTGCGTGGCATAGCCCGCAATCGAGAGGAAGCTGTCGGCATCGATGCGCTCGACGTCGACGAGCGAGCGCAGGCGGTCGTCGCGGCTGATGTCGTAGCGGCGCAGGAAGGTGCGGTCGGTCGCGCGGCGCAGCGAGGCCGTCACGCTCCAGTGATCGCTGAGCTGGAAGCGCCCGTTGGCGAAGATGTAGCCACGAAACGCGCTCTCGCCCAGGTTGCTCGGGTTCGAGCCGTAGATCGGGATGCGCTCGCTGGCCGTGGCATAGCCGGTGACCTGGTAGGCGCCCGAGCCGGTCAGCGCGCGATATTCGAGCGAGGCCATCGGCGCCGCTTCGGTATAGGCATAGACGGTACCGGTCAGATCGCGGTTCTCGTCGATCTTCCAGTAGTAGGACTGGTTGATCTCGATGCCGTTCGAAGGCGAGGAGCGCAGGTCCGGAATGAGAAAGCCGGAAACCGCGTCGCCGTCGGTCGAGATGGTGAGGCCCAGGAGTGGCAGCTGCACCGCCCCGAACAGTTCGAGGCGCGCATCGGTGAAGCGCACGCGCTGCTGCGTTTCGGAATAGACCACGCTCTTGGCGACCACGCGCCAGGTCGGCGTCTTGGGGCAGCCGTCCGAATTGGCGACAGCGCATCCGGTATAGGCCGCCTGGTTGAGGACGACGTCGCCGTTGCCGAGGCGCTGGCCGTCCTGCGCGGCGAGGCGTCCGCCCTCGCGCAGCACCAGCAGCAGGTTCTCGAGCATGCCGGTCTTGAGCTCGTCGGTCAGCTCGACCTTGTCGGTGAACAGCTGGTTGCCGTTCTCGTCGACCATGCGCACGTTGCCGCTCGCGGTGATCTCGCCGCTCTGCTGGTTCCACGAGACCGAATCGGCGCGCACCGACTGGCCGTCGCGGCGCAGCACGACATTGCCTGTCGCGGTGACCTGTCCGGCGTCGTCTCCCGAGCCTTGCGCATATTCGACGACGTCGGCCTCGAACGCGATCGGGACCGCGTCTTCGGTCTCGGGCGCGGGCTTGGGCGGCGCTTCGGTGATCGGCGCTTCCTCGGCAGGCCGGTTGAAATCCTGCGCGCTGGCGGCATCCGCCGGCACGAACGCGGCAAGGCCGCCTGCTATGACGAGCGCGAGAGCGCTGAGCGAGACGGGTTGCAGGCGGCGGGAAAAGGCGTGCAGCGAGGTCGGAACGGCCGGGAGCATGGCTTGCCTATCGCACCGCCCGTGCCTAACTGCAATCCATCGATGCGGCAAAGCGAACAGCATGGCGGTTCATTCCCGTGAGGCTGGCCAACGCGGCCCGCAATGAGAACAGAATTCAGGAGAATCCATGAAGATCCAGATCCTTGACGCGGCTACTACCCCGACCGCGCGCCTCGTCGCCCGCCTCGTCACCCAGGATTCGCTGCCCGCCGACCTCGAGCCGGTCCTGAGCGAGGGCGCGGCGATGGCCCGATTCACCGGCAAGCCGGGCCAGACCTTCGAAGGTTTCGCCGAGCGTTCGGGCAAGGTCGTGCGCGTCGCGCTGGCAGGTATCGGCAAGGCCGATGCCGAGGATCGCAAGGCCACGCTCGAGAAGGCAGGCGCCGCGCTCGTTGCCAAGTACCTCGTCTCGGGCGAGACCGCGCTGGCGCTGGACGTGTCCGACGCCGCGCTCTCGGCCGAGGAAGCGGTCGCGGTGCTGACCGGCGCCTGGCTGCGCGCTTGGCGCTGGGATGCCTACCGCACCACGCTAGCCGACGACAAGAAGCCGAGCCTCGCCTCGCTCGAGCTGGTCGGCGCGCCCGAGGGCACCCAAGCGCTCTGGGCGATCGAACAGGGCGTTGCCGAAGGCGTCGCCTTCACCCGCGAGCTCGTCACCGAGCCTGCCAACACGATCTATCCCGAGAGCTTCGTCGAGCGCTGCAAGGCGCGCATGGAAGGTTCGGGCCTCACCATCCGCGTCCTCGACGATGCCGAGATGAAGGAACTGGGCATGGGCGCGCTGCTCGGCGTCGCGCAGGGCTCGGTGCGTCCCGCGCGCCTGCTCGTGATGGAGTGGATGGGCGGCAAGGACGGGGACAAGCCGGTCGCCTTCGTCGGCAAGGGCGTCACCTTCGACACCGGCGGCATCAGCCTCAAGCAGCCCGGCGGCATGGAAGACATGAAGTGGGACATGGGCGGCGCCGGCGCGGTTGCGGGCACCATGCTCGCGCTCGCCAAGCGCAAGGCCAGGGCCAACGTCGTCGGCCTGTGCGGTCTCGTCGAGAACATGCCCGACGGCAATGCGCAGCGTCCCGGTGACGTCGTCACCACCATGTCGGGCCAGACCGTCGAGGTGATCAACACCGACGCCGAGGGCCGCCTCGTCATGTGCGACGTGCTGACTTACGCGCAGAAGACCTACGATCCCGCGCGCATCCTCGACGTCGCCACGCTGACCGGCGCGATCCTGGTCTCGCTGGCGCACGAATACGCAGGGCTGTTCTCGAACGACGACGCGCTTGCTGCCGACCTCGATGCTGCAGGCAAGGCCTCGGGCGACCGCGTGTGGCGCATGCCGATGGGCCCGGCCTACGACAAGCAGCTCGACAGCGCGATCGCCGACATGAAGAACGTGGGCACCCGCTTCGGCGGCTCGATCACGGCCGCGCAGTACCTCTTGCGCTTCATCGACAAGGGCCGTCCCTGGGCGCACCTCGACATCGCCGGGATGGCCTGGGCCGACAAGCCCGGCGCGACCTGGGACAAGGGCGCGACCGGCTACGGCGTGCGTCTGCTCGACCGCCTGATCCGCGACACGGCGGAAGGCTGAGGACGCGAAGGGGGCCGCGGCTGATGCGCGTGATGTTCTACCAGCTCAGCCGCGACCCCGCCCCGGCGGTCGTCCCGCTTCTCGCGAAGAAGTCGCTCGAGGCGGGCGAGCGCGTCCTCGTCGTCGCGGGCGAGGAAGCGCAGCGCAGCGCGATCTCGCGAAGCCTGTGGAGCCTCTCGCCCGAGAGCTTTCTCGCCAACGGCGATGCGCTCGAACCCCATGCCGAGCGCCAGCCGGTGCTGCTCTCCGACAAGGTCGAGCCCGCCAACGGCGCACGCTTCCTGTTCCTCGCCGATGGCCAGTGGCGCGAGGGCGATGCCAGCTTCGATCGCGTGTTCTACCTCTTCGACGCCGAGACCGTGCAACAGGCGCGCCAGGTCTGGAAGGACCTGCGCGGGCGCGAGGGGATCACCAAGGAATACTGGGCGCAGGAAGACGGACGCTGGGCCAAAAAGGCCTCGGAATAGGGCCGGGCTCTCGCTGTCCGCTTGAGCTTTTGTGCCGTGGAGAGCGGGACTTGCTTGCGCTCCGCTTTGGCGAGGAGGCAGCGTCGGCAATGCGCCCATGCGAGCGGTTCAATTGGGAGAATAGCCCTTACGTGAGCGGTCAGTCCGATTATAACTAAAGTTGGAGCAAAGACGCGGTTCAGGTCAGCGCCGTGGAACGGCAGGATCCTGCTAGTATTAGGCAATGATGCAAAAGCATTTCCTGAAACCGCACATCGTTAAACTTGAATTCACGGCATCAATCGATAATGTCATTGCGGGGCGAGACAAGGCCATCATGGAAATGACCGAACGAGCCAAAGCGGGAGGAGCGTAGCGTTATCGGGCCCTCGGATTGCGCGAGATATTTGGGCATGGGCAAACTCTGGGACTTACATCAATGAACGTGATGGCTTTTAGTCGGGGGATGGGGCGGGTTCTCGGACTGATCGGGAACGTGCTTGGCTACCTTGTGGTCTACACTATTGGTGCGGGTGTTTGCCTCGGTGCACTGGGTACGATGGCCGCCGAATTCTATCCGGGAGCGCCTCGTTGGTTCCTTTATGTTTTAGTCGTCGTCTCGTTGATCCCGCCAACTGTTGTGCTGTTCTCCCGACACAAGCGCATTGATGCACCGGAAGTCGAATACCAAGGGGCTGAGCGGATCATTTCGCACGGCGATCCCACGGGGGATTATACCCTCAAGGGCATTGCGTCGGACTTCGGCTCATTGGTCTGGGGCTTCTCTGCGCGGGTGATTGCGCTTGTGTTCAGCGTTGTCGTTCTGGGTGCACTGATCCTGACCGTCTATTATCTTTGGACCTCCATGACGATCCCCATTGCGATCATTTTCGGAGCGTGCATTATCGGCTCCTGCATCCTCACACTTCGCCGTTGAGCCATTTCACAGTTGATCAGTGGTTGCCGACTGACTACCTGCGCCAACGTTCGGGACGATATAGCGCTGATGCGCCAAGTTGCCGAGCCGGCGGCAAGTGGTCGCAAAGCCGGCAGCCTTGACCTGAGGGCTTAATGCTCGCGGCATGACCAGTGTCGGCGTAACCTGGCACTGCCTTCGTCGCGGCGCTAGAACGGCTTTTTGTGGTCGCTAGGCCTTGCAGCTGAACGGCTCTATCTCTGTATCTGCGCTCCAAACGCGACATTCCGCCACCGGCGCACATCCGCAGCCCCACTAACCCTACACGCTCTCAAAACCCCGCCATTTCGCTCTAAAATCCGCCAGTGTTGACCAGAGCACACGGAATCGTTCTAATCGCGCCCACAAGACAACGACAGACGGGGGCGGTGCAGGGCATGGCAAAGGCGGAACCGGCGAAGTTTTCCTTCGGCATCATTGGCGGCCTGCTGGCCGGCGTCATCTTCGACAATATCGCGCTCGGGCTGCTGATCGGCATCGTCGCCGGGGTGGGGTTTGCCAATTTTGGCGCGAAGGAAAGTGGCGCGGACGAAGAGGTCGAATGACTTCGCTCACGGCGATCGCGCTCAAGTTGACAGGGCGCGAGGCTGCGCACTAGGCGCTGGGGCAGGGCGCGGCGGCTTGCGCGCGTCCTCAGGGCAAGGGGCCGGCGGCATGACACCTCAGGAACAGCTTTCGCTCTTTGCCCGCGGCGTCGATGCGCTGGGCGGGGCAGGGGCGGCGGCGCGCACGCTCAGTTGTTCGCAAGGGGCGATCGAGGCGGTGCTCGGCGGCGAGACTGCGCTGCACGAGGGCTGGCTGCGCGCGATCTCGATTGCGCTGCTCGACCATGCCAACTTGTGCCGCGCGCTCGAGCGCGGGCTTTCGCCCGACTTTCCCTCCAACCTGCTCGAAGGGCAGGCGCGCGGCGCGGTCGCGCGCGGCGGGCGCGCCTGAGAGCCGTTCCTGCCGGATCGCGCGCCGTAGCGGCCTGATCGTGCGCCATCGCGGCGCAAGCTCTCCTTGCGGAGCGCCGCGAACCGGGCTAGTGGCGCGCGCAACCCATTACCCATCCCTTTTTCAAGGATTGAACCCATGGCGGTTACCCGCACCTTCTCGATCATCAAGCCCGACGCCACCCGTCGCAACCTGACCGGCGCCATCACCAAGATGCTCGAAGATGCCGGCCTTCGCGTCGTCGCCTCGAAGCGCATCCAGATGACCAAGGAACAGGCCGAAGGCTTCTACGCCGTCCACGCCGAGCGTCCCTTCTTCGGCGACCTCGTCTCGTTCATGATCTCGGGTCCCGTGGTCGTGCAGGTCCTCGAGGGCGAAGACGCCGTCAAGGCCAACCGCGACGTGATGGGCGCCACCAACCCGGCCGACGCTGCTGAGGGCACCATCCGCAAGACCTTCGCCGAATCGATCGAAGCCAACTCGGCGCACGGTTCGGACTCGGACGAGAACGCGGCGATCGAGATCGCCTACTTCTTCAAGCCCGAAGAGATCGTCGGCTGATCCGACCGGTCCGCAAGGCACCGAAATCGTGAAAGGGCCGTCCTTCGGGGCGGCCCTTTTCGTTTGCGCCCGGTCCGCAAGAGCAATGTCCTTGCATACCACACCGAGTGTGCATTTTTGCACGTATCCACGAAAAGGCGTACAAGAGAGCCTGGGAGAAGCGGACGGCCGCATTCTTGTCCGCTTCGGTCACTCACCAAGGGAGGACCGGGTCATGCGTGCTACCATCTATCTCGTCTTCGCGACGCTGTGCTATTTCGCGTTCTTTGCCGTGTTTCTCTATTTCGTCGGCTTCCTTGCCGGGCTGCCGTTCATGCCCGGACACATCGACAAGGGACCCGTCGCATCGCCCGGCGTGGCGATCCTTATCGATCTGGCGCTGGTCGCGATGTTCGGCATCCAGCACTCGGTCATGGCCCGCAAGCCCTTCAAGCAGGCGCTGACCCGCGTCGTGCCCCAGCCGCTCGAGCGCAGCGTCTACGTGCTGGCATCTTCCCTCGTGCTGCTTGCGGTCATGCTCTTGTGGCATCCGCTGCCGGGCGTGGTCTGGCAGATCGAGGCGCAGGGGCTGCGCATGACGGTCTGGGGCATCTTCGTCTTCGGCATCTCGATGGTGTTCCTCTCGACCTGGCTGATCGACCACTTCGAGCTCTTCGGACTGTCGCAACCCTGGCGCGAGATGCGCCGCAAGCCGGCGCAGCCACCGCGCTTTCGCACGCCGCTGTTCTACCGCTTCGTGCGCCACCCGCTCTATCTGGGCTTCCTGATCGCGCTATGGGCCGCGCCGACGATGAGCGCGGGCCACGTGCTCTTCGCCTTCGGCATGACCGCCTACATCTTCATTGGCGCGCGGCTGGAGGAGCGCGATCTCGCCGGACAGTTCGGCGAGACCTATCGCCAATACCAGCGCGAAGTCGGCTTCCTCGTCCACGGGGCGGGACGCCGCGGCTGAACACCGACGGGTTAGTTAAGGGTAATTAACTAAGCTAACCTGCCGGGACGGGGTATCTTTCCGGGAACGGGCCGCAGCGTGCCCGGGTGCGATGCAAGGCATGCGTCGCGTCCGGGCCATCGAGCGGCCGTTCAGGGGGGAAGTCAGATGAAGCTGGGTGGAACGTTCCTGTTCGTCGCCATGGTCTCGTTCGGAGCCGCCATGGCCATGTCGACCTTCGCGGCATCCGTGCCGGACGAGAGGCCGGTCGCTCTCGCCGCGCGCTGACCGGATTGCCAGAGCGCGCCAGGGTCCTGACCCTAGCCGCCGAATTCCATCATGGCCGCAAGCTTCTTCGGGGCGACCGCGCGCCAGCTGCGCTCGAGCCATTCGCGTACCTGCTCCCAGTCGAGCTCCTCGCGGTTGAGGATCACGCCGACCCAGCCTGCAGCGCCATAGTAGGCGGGCTTGAAATAGGCCTGCGGGCTGCTCTCGGCGAGGCCCTCGACCTCGTCTGCGCTCGAGGTCTTGGCGAGCAGCGCGACATGCGGCGTGCCGTGGTGCTGGTCGTTGAAATGGGCGAAGTACTTGCCGCCCACGCGCCAGCCCGGCGATCCATGCGATTCGCGCTCTTCGGTGCCGGGAAGCGCCAGCGCCATCTCGCGCAGGCGTGACAGCAGCCAGTCGGGATCGCGCTCGCGCGTGACCAGGCTTGCAAGGCAGCGCGAATAGAGCTGGTGCTCGGCGATGAGCACCCGCGCGGCGAGCGTGTCGGGGGTGTCGCCCGCGACGATGGCGACCGGGGTCTGTCCCAGGATCGGCCCGTCGTCGAGCTCGGCGGTGACGAGGTGGACGGTGACGCCGCCATGGCTGTCACCCGCCTCGATCGCGCGTTCGTGCGTATGCAGCCCGGTGTACTTGGGCAGGAGCGAGGGGTGGATGTTGACCATCCGGCCCTGCCAGCCCTCGACGAAGCCTGCGGTGAGGATGCGCATGTAGCCCGCGAGCGCGACCCATTGCGCGCCGCTGGCGCGGATGGCGGCATCCATCACCGCGTCGTGCTCGGCGCGCTTCATGCCCTTGTGCGAGTGGGCGAAGGTGGCGATGCCCTCGGCCTCTGCGAGCCTGAGACCCTTGGCCTCGGGATCGTTCGAGGCGACGAGGACGATCTCGTAAGGACAGTCGGCGGCGCGGCTGGCGTAGAGCAGGGCGGCCATGTTGGTGCCGCTGCCCGAGATGAGCACGGCGACTTTCGCCCTGGTCACGCCTGCCGGCACCTCGCCGACCTTGCCTTCGTCAGCCAAGGTGGATCGCTTCCCATGCCTCGCGCGCCGACCAGGTCTCGGCCGAGCCCTGCACGGTGCAGCCCTTTTCGCCCGGCTCGATCGCGCCGACGACGTAAACCGTCTCGCCAGCGGCCTCGAGTTCGGCCTGAAGCGGGCCGGCCTCGTCGGCGCTGACCGCGAGGATCATGCCGATGCCGCAGTTGAAGGTGCGCGCCATCTCTGCGGGCTCGATGTTGCCCTGGGCCTGGAGGAAGGCCATCAGGCGCGTCTGCGGCCATGCGCCCGCGTCGATGCGAGCGTGCAGGCTCTTGGGCAGGACGCGCGGCACGTTCTCGAGCAGGCCGCCGCCGGTGATGTGCGCGAGCGCGTGGATGCGCCCGGCGCGGATGAAGGGCAGCAGGCTCTTCACGTAGATGCGCGTCGGCGCGATCAGCGCGTCGATCAGCAAGGTGTCCTGGTCGAAGAGGGCGGGACGGTCCAGCTTCCAGCCCTTGTCCGCTGCAAGGCGGCGCACCAGAGAGTAGCCGTTGGAGTGTACGCCCGAGGAGGCGAGGCCGAGCAGGACGTCGCCCGCCTGGACCTTGTCGCCGGTGAGCTGCTCGCCGCGCTCGACCGCGCCGACGCAGAAGCCCGCGAGGTCGTAGTCGCCGGCCGCATACATGCCCGGCATCTCTGCGGTCTCGCCGCCGATCAGCGCGCAGCCCGAGATCTTGCAGCCCTCGGCGATGCCCGCGACGACGCGCTCGGCAACCCCGTTCTCGAGCTTGCCGGTGGCGAAGTAGTCGAGGAAGAACAGCGGCTCGGCGCCCTGCACGATAAGGTCGTTGACGCACATCGCGACGAGGTCGATGCCGATGTGGTCGTGGCGGTCGTGGTCGATCGCCAGCTTGACCTTGGTGCCCACGCCATCGTTGGCGGCGACCAGCAGCGGATCGGTGTAACCGGCCGCACGCGGATCGAAGAAACCGCCGAAGCCGCCTAGGTCGGCATCGGCGCCGGGACGGGCCGTCGACTTGGCGAGCGGGGCGATGGCTTTGACGAGCGCGTTGCCGGCGGCGATGGAGACGCCAGCCTGCTCGTAGGAGTAGCTCTTGGGTGAGTTATCGTCGGACATTGCGGCCGCATAGTGCTTTGTGACTTGGATTTCCATTCCCGTTTGGGCAAAAGGCCACCGGTTTCGATAATGACGATAAAGATTTTTCCCTCATCGCCGCGGCCTGACCGCAAGAAAGCGGTTTCCGGCAAGGCCTTGGGCCTCGGACTCGCGTTTGCAGGAGTCGCGGCGCTGGGGCTGGGCGGCCTTGGCTTTTCGCGCCTCGTCGCGCAGGTCGACGGCGATCGCGGCATCGCCCCGCTCGCCAGCTCGGCCGACATCGAGGTCGACAACATCCGCGTCGACGTGACCGCGAAGACCGGCGCCGAAGCCCGCACGAAGGGCTGGAAAGAGGCGCAGAAGCTGGCGTGGAAGAAGATCGGCGGGCCCGACATGCCGCTCGAATCGATCGACGCGATGGTTTCCTCGGTGGTGATCGAGAAGGAACAGGTCGGCCCGCACCGCTACATCGCGACTCTGGGCGTGATCTTCGACAAGACCAAGGCCGGACAGTGGGTCGGCAAGGGCGGCGCGATGGCGCGCTCGGCGCCGCTGCTCGTCATCCCCGTGCTCTATTCGGGCGGCGTGCGTCAGGTCTTCGAGGTGCGCGGCCCCTGGCAGCGCGCCTGGGCCGAGTTTCAGACTTCCGCGACTCCGGTCGATTACGTGCGGCCGACCGGGGCCGGGGGCGAATCGCTGATTCTCACCGCCGGGCAGCCCGGACGCCGCAGCCGCTTGTGGTGGAGCACCGTGCTCGGCCAGTTCAACGCCTCCGACGTGCTCACCCCCGTCGCGCGGCTCGAGCGCCAGTGGCCCGGCGGCCCGGTCAAGGGTACCTTCACCGCGCGCTATGGCCCCGACAACAAGTTCCTCGAGAAGTTCACGATGGACGCGCCGAGCGAACAGGCGCTGCCCGAGATGCTCGAGCGTGCAGTCGAGCGCATGGACGAGATCTACCGCGGCGCGCTCGCGCGCGGCGAGCTGACCCCCGATGCGACCCTTCGCGCCGGCAATGCCGAGCTCGACCGCGCCTTCGCGCAGCTGCGCGAGAAGCTCATGCCCGGTGGCGGCCCCGCGCCGCTGCCCGAGGCGCAGCTCGTGCCGCCCCCGCCGCAGCCCACCGTCACGGACAGTGCGCCTGCCGCTCCCGCAGAGACCGTCAACATCCAGTTCGCGACGCCCGATGCCGCCGCGCTCGACGCTGCGCTTGCTGCCGTGCGCGGAGTTCCCGGCGTGCGCGGCGCCTCGACCGTGAGCCTCGCCATCGGCGGGACCTCGGTCATGCGCGTCAACATGGTCGGCGGCAGCGAGCGGCTCGCCGCGGCGCTGCGCGGGCAGGGCTGGCAGGTTTCGGGTTCGGGCAATACGCTCCGGATCAGCCGCTGAGGCCTGCAAGGGAAGCCGTACCCATGCCCAGGCAGATCGCCCTCCCGCTGTCCGCTGCCAGCGACGCCCCGCCGCGCATCGTCGTGGGCGCGGCCAATGCGCACGTCGTCGATGCCCTGCTCAACCCCGAGGGCTGGCCGTTCCACACCGCCGTGCTCACCGGGCCGCCGCGCTCGGGCAAGTCGCTGCTCGCCCGCTGGTTCGGCGACAGCCGCGCGGGCGAGGTGATCGACAATGCCGAGACCATCGACGAGCAGGTGCTGTTCCACGCCTGGAACCGCGCGCAGGAGAGCGCACGGCCCCTGCTGATCGTCGCCAACCGGCCGCGCGGCACCGAAAAGGGCCAGTGGCAGGTCGCGCTGCCCGATCTCGCCTCGCGTCTGGGCGCCGCGCTCGACCTCGAGATCGACGCGCCCGACGACGAGATGCTCGGCGACCTCATCGCCGTCCACGCCGAGATGCGCGGGCTCGTTCTCGACCCCTCTGCCACCTCGTACCTTGTACCCAGGGCCGAGCGTAGCCATCTGGGCGCTGAACGCCTGGTCGGGACCATCGACCGGCTCAGTCTGGAGCGCAAGCAGCCGCCGACACTGGCGATCTGGCGCGATGCTCTGGCCGAAGTCGGGGGTGGCCGCGAGGGGCAAGGTTAGGTCCCGCGCGCTCGCAAGTTCGTCGCACGCTTGCAACACGCGCCGTTTGATGGGAAAATCGGGCCGATGTTTGGAAATCTCGTCCGCTACCTCGACTCCGTCGTTGCCCGCGATCCCGCGCCCCGTTCGCGCTGGGAAGTGCTGCTCTATCCGGGCGTGTGGGCGCTGTTCTACCACAAGATCGCGCACCGCCTGTTCAACGCGAAGCTGTTCTTCCTCGCGCGCGCAGTGAACCACTTCTCGCGATTCATGACCGCGATCGACATCCATCCGGGCGCGACGATCGGGAAGAACTTCTTCATCGACCACGGCTTCACCGTCATCGGCGAAACCGCGACGATCGGCGACAACGTCACCATCTACCAGTGCGTCACGCTGGGCGGCTCGAACCCCACCAATGGCGTCGGCGGCAAGCGCCACCCGACGCTGGAAGACAACGTCATCGTCGGTTCGGGCGCGCAGATCATCGGCCCTGTCACCATCGGCAAGCGCGCGCGCATCGGCGCCAGCGCGGTGGTCACCGAAAGCGTGCCCGAAGGCGCGACGATGATCGGCGTCAAGGCGCGCTCTACCCTTGTCTCTGCAGAGACTTACGCGAAGAAGTTCATGCCCTACGGCACGCCTTGCAAGGAGCCGTGCGAGCCCGCGCCCAACCAGCGCGTCGACGAACTCGAAGAGCAGATCGAGATGCTGCGCCGCCAGGTCACCGCTCTCGCCAGCGCCGCCGAGGAAGAGGCGCGCGCGCGCAAGGCCGCCGAACTCGCCGAGCCCGCCTGCAAGGGCGTCTGAACGCGATAGTGTCGGGACCCGTCGGAAATTCCGGATCGCCTGGCGCCAGCGTCGTCGCCTTCCCGGGCAGGCAGGCCCAGCAGGTGGGCTTCGACCGCTACGAGCTCCAGAAGATCCTCGATCTCTACGGCCGCATGGTCGCAGCCGGGTTCTGGCGCGACTACGCCATGGACTTCGACAAGGACGCCGCCCACTTCTCCGCCTTCCGCCGCGCCGCCGAACGCCCGCAGGCCCGCGTCGAGAAACGCCCCGCGCTGCGCGCCCGGCAGGGCATGTGGACGCTCTTCGGCGAATCGGGACAAGTCCTGAAGCGCGGCCACGAACTGCCCGGCGTGCTCGCCGTCCTCGAACGCAAGCTGCTCAAGGTGGTGGACTGACGGCGCTGCGGCAGGGCTAGATCAGGCGAAGACCTGACTGGCGCTGAGCGTCTCAGTCTGCGCGCGCGTGATCTCGCCGACGATTATCAGCAGTATGAGGGCTGCGCCGGCGAGCAGGCTGAAGCCGATCAGGTCGGACGGTCCGTGAAAATCCGAGCTGTTGGAGAGACGGGTGATCGCGCCGCCGACAAGCCACAGGCCCCACCAGATCTTGACGCGGATGTCTCCTGGCCCAGTATCTTCGACGCGGGCGCGATGGCTTGTATTCCACAACTCGCGCATCGCGCGGTAGGGATTGAACAGCAGGGCGACGGGCACGAAATACCAATAAACCGAGGCTGCAGGCGTAAATTCCAGATCCTCGAAGCCCGCAGCAACGAGGTTGGCGTGGGCACGGTAGCTCCAGAGGCAGAATGTCACGACGCACGCGATGAACAGCGCGATGACGAGGAATATGGCTAGCGCGCTGCTTAATATGAGCGGGTGCTCGAAGTCCTCGAGGTCGATGCCCATGAGCATGGCGCTGCTCAGGCTGGAGGCCGTGAAGGCCGTTAAGGCAATGTAGGCAATCAGCAGCAGCTTGAGCACGCGGGCGCGGCCTTCGAGCACGCGCAGGCCGCGGTTGAGGTCCATCTGGGCCAAGGGACGGTTCCTTTCGTGTCGAGGGTGGTCAGGCTGCAGCCGGAAGGCGCGCGGTCCAGTCGCCGGGCAGCATTGAAAGTACCGCGCGGCGCAGGGTTGCCCAGAATACCGAGAGTCCGAGGAGCGCGCCGCCGATGACGAGCGTGGTCAGTGCCATCGTTGCACCGACAGAGCCGAAGTGATTGAGCAGGCTGAACATGGCGGCAAGGACGTAAGCGAGCGCCGAGACCAGAAGGGCGCGCCTGTCGACGGTGAGCGCGACGAGCGCAAATATGAGATAGATCGCCAGCACGCCGAGCCCGGTTGCCATGGTGATCTGCCGTCCGCCTAGCACGCCCATCCAGTAGAACAGCGGGTGCGCGAGGAGGGGGGCGGCAAGCAGATGCAGCCAGAAGGCGATGTCGGCGCGCTGGGTGCGGCGCTGCGGGTCCGAAAGGTCCCAGCGCATCGCGAATGCGAAGACCGCGATACCGCAGACGAGCGCTGCGGGCGCGATCACCGGGTTGGCCTCGATGCTCTGACCGCTCGCAGCACCGACGGCGCCAAGGGCGAGTGCAACCAGCCCACCGATGCCTGCGGCGATTGCAGCGGCGACCCGAAAGCGTAGCCAGTGCGCGAGCGCTGCGAGCGATGCCGCGAGCCCGGCACAGAGCATCATCACCGCTTCCTGCCAGGGATAGCGCACGTGTTCGGTCCAGCTGTTCGTCTCGCCCTGCCATTGCCAGGTATGGACGATGTCGTGGGTCGGGAGCAGGGTGCCGGCTATGCCCCAGGCGCAGGCGCCCGCGCCCAGCACGAAGGCCGCCAACAGTACCAGCGAGGGCAGGGCCATCCGCCGCTTGCGGGTGAATATCTCGGCCATGAGCCAGCAGGCCACGGCGACGAGTAGCCCGCCCAGCCAGGGCATCGCGGAGGTCTTCACGTTAAGTGCGGAAAAGATCACCAGCCCGCAGGCGATGGTGACGAAGATATCATTGAAGCCCGTGACGAGCCGCACGTTCTCCTCGTCTGCGACCGGCATCGCACGCAACCGTGCGACGTGCGCGTGCAAGGCCTGCGCTGCCTCCTCGCTGAGCACACCGGCATCGACCGCCGATTGCAGCTCTGCTTGTGAATACATCCTTGATTTTCCCCGCTCTCTGTTCAGCGAGCGTGTGACAGAGCGGTAGGGCGGTCAACCGGCTTGTCGCGAATTAACCGTCCGGTTTCAGGATTCTGTGCAAGGCTTGGTGCGATTGTTCCATGCCGTTCTCGAAGGGGCGCACCGCGCTCGGATCGCTGATTTTCGGCCAGGCGGCCGCGACGGCTTCTGCGGTGCAGGCATCGCCTTCGAGCAGGACGCCCTCGTTCATGGTGACGAAGCCGCTCTGGAAGACCCCGCCCGCAGCTCCCACGATCGCGTCGCTTGGCGCATCGCGCGAGACGAGGAAGATCGCGGCGGGGACGACGGTGTCGGTGCTGAAGGCGGCGTAGGCTTCCTCGGGGAAGATGTCGGCGGTCATGCGCGTGCCCGCGGTGGGGGCGATGGCGTTGACGCGGATGTCGTACTTCGCGCCCTCGAGCCGCAGCGTGCGCGCGAGGCCGAGCACGCCCGCCTTGGCCGCGCCGTAGTTGGCCTGTCCGAAATTGCCGCCGAGCCCGGTCGAGGAGGTGGTCATCAGGATGCGGCCATAGCCCTGCCGGCGCATCGTCTCCCACACCGCCTTGGTGGCATAGGCGCTGCCCATCAGGTTGACCCGCACGACCGCGTCGAAATCGGCCATGTCCATCTTGGCGAAAGTGCGGTCGCGCAGGATTCCGGCATTGTTGACGAGCACGTGGACGGCGCCCCAGGCCTCCAGCGCTCGCGCGGCCATGGCCTCCATCTGCGCGAAATCGGTGACGTCGCCGGTATCGGCGAGCGCCTCGCCGCCCATCGCGCGGATTTCGCGCGCGACCGCCTCGGCAGGCGCGATCGCGGTTTCGGCCCCGCTGTCGCTGTCGCTGTCGCTGCCACTGCCGCTGCCGCTGCGCGCGGTGCCCAGGTCGTTGACGAGGACGCGCGCGCCGCGCCGGGCAAGTTCGAGCGCATAGGCGCGGCCAAGGCCGGTTCCCGCGCCGGTGACGATGGCAACCTGGTCGGTGAAGTCGAGTGGCATCGATGTCTCCGCTGAGCGATTGCAAGGGGATGACAGCACGAGAGGGGGCGATCAACGGGAAAGCGTGTCAGAGCGGCTTGCTCCCGCGCGCCAGCGGGGCCATAGGCGCACTTTACCGAATCTGCCTGTTCCAGCGAAAGGCCCTGTGATGAAAGTCCGCGTCCACGTCAGCCTCAAGCCCGGTGTCCTCGATCCGCAGGGCCGCGCGATCCATCACTCGCTCGAGGGCCTCGGCTTCTCCGGCGTCAACGATGTGCGCGCCGGTCGCCTGATCGAGCTCGACGTCGCCGACGCGACCAGCGACGAGGCGCTCGACGAGATGTGCCGCAAGCTGCTCGCCAACATGGTGATCGAGAACTACCGCATCGAGAAGGTTGCAGCCTGATGGCTTTCCGCTCCGCCGTCATCACCTTCCCGGGCTCCAATTGCGACCGCGACATGGCGGTGGCGCTGGAGAAGGTCTCGGGAACCGCGCCGCTGCGTGTCTGGCACGGCGATGCCGAGCTGCCCGATGGCCTCGACTTCATCGCGCTTCCCGGTGGCTTCTCTTATGGCGACTACCTGCGCTGCGGGGCGATCGCCTCGCGCTCGCCGGTCATGCAGGCGGTGATCGCCGCCGCCGGCAAGGGCGTGCCCGTGCTGGGCGTGTGCAACGGCTTCCAGGTGCTCACCGAAAGCGGCCTGCTGCCGGGCGCGCTGCTGCGCAACTCGGTGATCCGCTTCGTGTGCCGCGACGTCACGCTCAAGGTGGAGAACGCCAGCTCGCTGTTCACCGCGGGCTATAGCGCAGGGCAGGAGATCTCGATCCCGGTCGCGCACCATGACGGCAACTACTATGCCGACGATGCGATGCTCGACCGCCTCGAGGGCGAGGGCCAGGTGGCCTTCCGCTACGCCGAGGACGTCAACGGCTCGGCGCGCGGCATCGCGGGCGTGCTCAACGCGGCGGGCAACGTGCTGGGCATGATGCCGCACCCCGAGCGCGCCATCGAGGCGACGCATGGTGGCACCGACGGCCGCGCACTGTTCGAGAGCGCGATCAAGGGCCTCGTTGGGGCCTGAGGCGGGGTTGGAGCGCTTGGTCGCTCCACTGTCCTTGCAGACAACGAAAAGGCGGCGAAGCAGATCTACTGCTTCGCCGCCTTTTTCGTTCGGGTCTTGGCTGAGAGGGCTCAGGCGACCTGCTGGCGGGCAAGGTAGTGGCGGCTGGAGAACAGCGCCTTGGCATCCCCAGCAGCCATCGGACGGCCGAAGAAGTAGCCCTGGATCTTGCGGCAGCCCAGTTCGCGGATCATCTCGACTTCGCGCTCGGTCTCGGCACCCTCGGCGGTGGTCGACATCTCGAGGCTGTCGGCCATGGCGACGACGGCGCGGATGATGGCAAGGCTTTCCGGATTGCCAGCCGCCGCGCCCTGCACGAAGGAACGGTCGACCTTGATCGTCGAGAAGCGCACCTTGCGCAGGTAGCCGAGCGAGGAATAGCCGGTGCCGAAGTCGTCGAGCGCGATGCCGCAGCCCAGCGCGAGGATCTTCTCCAGTTCCTTGTGCGCCTTGGTCGCGTCACGCAGGAAGATACTTTCGGTGACCTCGATCTCGAGCCGGTGCGCAGGCAGGCCGGTGGCCGCAAGCGCGGCAACCACGCTGGCCGAGAAGTCGGTGCCCAGAAGCTGCTCGCCCGAGACGTTGACCGCGATGCGTACGTGTTCGGGCCAGTTCATCGCCTCGCGGCAGGCCTCGTTGAGCACCCATTCGCCGATCGGCACGATCAGGCGCGTGTCCTCGGCGAGCGGGATGAACTTGGCGGGGCTGACGAAGCCGTGTTCCTTGCTGTTCCAGCGCACCAGTGCCTCGAAGCTGACAACGCCCTCGGTTCCGGCATCGACGACCGGCTGGTAGTGGAGCACGAACTCCTTCTTCTCGAGCGCGGCGCGCAGCGAAACTTCCAGCTGGCGGCGTTCCTCGGCGAGGGCATGCAGCGCGGGCTCGTAAGCCTTGTGCGCATTGCCGCCCAGATCCTTGGCCTGGTGCAGCGCGAGGTCGGCGTTGCGCATCAGCGTCTCGACGGTCTCGCCGTCGCGCGGGCCAAGCGCCGAGCCGATCGAGGCACCGACATAGAGCGTGTGGTTGTCGACGAGATAAGGCTCTGCAAGGCGTTCGATGATCCGCTTCGCCGTGGTCTCGACATGCTTGGAGGCGGAGGCGTCACGCAGCACGACTGCGAACTCGTCACCGCCCAGGCGTGCGCACATGTCGTGCTCGCCCATCTCCTGGCGCAGGCGCTGCGAGACGCGCGCAAGCAACTGGTCGCCGACCTGATGGCCGAGCGTGTCGTTGACCGCCTTGAAGCGGTCTAGGTCGATCATCAGCACCGCGCAGCGGGCGCGGAACTGGGCCGCCCAAGCCAGCGCATCGCTCAGGCTTTCGTTGAGCTGGGTGCGGTTAGGCAGGCCGGTGAGGGTATCGTAGCGGGCCAGATGCGCGATCTTGTCCGAATTCTCGCGCGCTTCGGTGACGTCCGAGCCGACGCCGCGGAAGCCCTCGAAGTTGCCGTCGTCGTCGAGCTTGGGGGTGCCCGAAAGCTCCCACCAGCGCTGCTGTCCGGCGATGTTGACCTGCACCGCGAGGTTCGAGAAGCTTTCCTTGCGCTTGATGCGGTCGGCAAGGTCGCGCAGGCTGGGGGCGATGTCGCCGCTCTGCCAGCTGGCGCCAGCAATCAGTTCGATGAAGGGCGTGCCCGAGACGCTGGCAGCATCGCGTTCGAGCGCGAAGGCGAAGCGCGGCGAGACCGAGCGTACGCGGCGCGCGGTATCGATCTGCCACAGCCAGTCGGCATCGCCTTCCTCGTATTCGCGCAGGAGCAGCGAGACCACTTCTTCCTTCTCGACGAGGCCGGTTTCGGCAATGCGTGCAGCCATGTGGCGGCGCGCGCCTTCGGTCGCGCCGATCGCGACGGTAAGGATGAAGGCGCCGGTGATGAGGCTCATGCCCCAGTGGCCCGAGTAGAGGAACAGCCCGGTGGCGCTGCCGCCGACGATGGCGGTGAAGATCAGTGTTCCCAGCGGCACGGCGGCCGCCAGCGCTGCAGAGGCGGTCATCAGGATCGATAGAACCGCCCAGATCTCGAGCTGGACATGGAAGGCAAGGAACGGCCCGAAGCCAACGAGGGGAATCGACCAGACCAGCGCATTGACGAGAGAGCGCAGCCTCTGCGCGCGGATTTCGCTGCGCGCCAGAGTGCGCATGTCGGCATCGCTCAGCGCCATGTCGTGATTGTGGCTGCGCCACAAGGTCAGGCCCAGCAGCAGAACCCAGGCCGCGAGCGCGAGGGGCGGGATACCACCCCAGGCCAGCGCGACGACGCCGATCCCGGCCGCCACCTGGCAGGCGAGGCGCGACTTGGTCGCCTGCGCCAGGCTTGAGTACTGCATCCCCCTCAGGCGAACCCAGTCGCCGTCCTTGGGGTCGACCAGGCCGAGCAGCGCCATTACCGGCAGGTTGCTGGGCAGGGTCTTCGAGCTGTCTTGCGCTTTGGTTGTCACGCAAGCAGGCCTAGCAAAGACCCGTTAGCGAGGAGTAAAGGAACCGAAACCATGTCGGCGATGCCGACAAGCCGTTTTGCCCTGGCGACGAGCAGCGGTTATTCGACGGTTACGCTCTTGGCGAGATTGCGCGGCTGGTCGACGTCGGTGCCCTTCACGCAGGCGACGTGATAGGCGAGCAACTGCACCGGCACGGCATAGACCAGCGGTGCGATCAGGGGATGGACCTTGGGCATCTCGATCGTCGCCATGCAGCCTTCGCCGGCCTCGGCAATGCCCTCGGCATCCGAGATCAGCACCACCTTGCCGCCGCGTGCGCGTACTTCCTGCATATTGCTGACGGTCTTTTCGAAGAGCGGGCCCGAAGGGGCGAGCACGATCACCGGCACGGCATCGTCGATCAGCGCGATGGGGCCGTGCTTCATCTCGCCCGAGGCATAGCCTTCAGCATGGATATAGCTGATTTCCTTCAGCTTGAGCGCGCCTTCGAGGGCAAGTGGGAAGTCCGGTCCGCGGCCAAGGTAAAGCACGTCGCGCGCCGGGGCGATGAGGTGCGCCATCTGCGCGATCTCGTCGTCGTGAGCCAGCGCGGCGTTGAGGCAGGCCGGGGTCTCGACGAGATGGCGCACCACCTCGGTCTCCTCGGCGCGGTCCATACGCCCGCGCAGCACCGCGAGGCGCGCGGCGAGGGCGGCGAGCACGGCAAGCTGGCAGGTGAAGGCCTTGGTCGAGGCGACACCGATTTCGGGACCGGCGTGAGTCGGGAGAAGAAGGTCGGCCTCGCGCGCCATGGTCGAGGTCGGCACGTTGACGACGACCGCGATGGTCTGGCCGTTCGCCTTGCAGTGCTTGAGGGCCGCGAGCGTGTCGGCGGTCTCGCCCGATTGCGAGATGAACAGCGCCAGCCCGCCCGGCTCCAGGACGGGATCGCGATAGCGAAACTCGGAGGCGACATCGATGTCGACCGGGATGCGCGCGAAGGTCTCGATCCAGTACTTGGCAACCATGCCCGCGTAATAGCTGGTACCGCAGGCGACTACGGTGATGCGGTTCACCTGGCCAAGGTCGAAGTCCATCTGCGGCAGGGTGACCGACTGGGTTACCTGGCGAATGTAGCTGGAGAGCGTCTGCGCCACCACAGTCGGCTGCTCGAAGATCTCCTTCTGCATGAAGTGGCGGTAGTTACCCTTCTCGATGGCGACGGCAGAGGCGCCCGAGTGGACGATCTCGCGCTCGACCGGCGTGTTGTCGGCATCATAGATCTGCGCGCCCTCGCGGGTGATGACGACCCAGTCGCCTTCCTCGAGATAGGCGATGCGCTGGGTCAGCGGGGCGAGGGCGAGGGCGTCCGAGCCGAGATAGGTCTCGCCATCTCCGTAGCCGACGACCAGCGGCGAGCCGAGCCGGGCACCGATCAGCAGTTCGGGGTGGCTGCGAAAGGCAATTGCCAAGGCGAAGGCGCCGCGCAGCTGCGGCAGCACCGCACGCACCGCGTCCTCGGGGGAGAGGCCAGCCTCGACCTGCTCGGAGACGAGGTGCGCGACGACCTCGGTGTCTGTCTGGCTCTCGAAGCTGCGACCGCGCGCCTCGAGCCCTTCGCGCAAGGGACGGAAGTTCTCGATGATGCCGTTGTGGACGAGGGCGAGCGAGCCGGTGGCGTGGGGATGGGCATTGGCCGTCGTCGGCGCGCCGTGGGTTGCCCAGCGGGTGTGTGCGATGCCGGTCGTGCCTGCCGCGGGTTCTGAGGCCAGGGTGCGCACGAGGTTCATCAGCTTGCCCTCGGCGCGGCGGCGGATCAGCTGGTCATCGTCAACGGTGCAGATGCCCGCGCTGTCGTAGCCGCGATATTCCATCCGCCGCAGGCCATCGACCAGACGGTCCGCGACTTCTTCCTTGCCGACGATGCCGATAATTCCACACATTGCGCGCCTCAACCTTCATGCCGGCGTTGAACCAGAGGGAGCGAACCCTCTGTCGACCCGCGATAAAGATCAGCGGGCCCGGCTTCCAGCAAAAGATTTCAGGCCTGCGGTGCGACGGGCTCTTCCTCGATCGTGCGGCGTGCGAGCGAGACCCTGACCGGGCCCGGATGGCGCTCTTGCGCCTGCAGCTGGCGCAGGCGACGGGCAGCTTCGCGCCGCCGCTCGGCACGCGAGGCTCCGGTAGCGAAGAGCGCGATCGCAAGGAGCAAGAGGCCCGAGAGCGTATTGATGTTGCCGATCAGGGCGACGTCGTTGGTGGCGCAAACCATCAGTCTGGTGTCGACGCCCTCTGCCGGGAGCTGACCCGGGCAGGGCTGGCCATAGAGCCAGGACAGTGCGGTGCCGAAGACGAAGCATGCGGCGAAGCCGACCCATGCCCCAATTCGCACAATGCGACCAAATCCCTGATTCCACGACATGACCGGGGGGATGCGCGCGAGAAGTTAAGCATTCGTTGAAGCTTCGAAGGGCTGAACGGATTGTAATGGACACCGGCTTTACGGGCCCGGTTCAGTCGCCGTCGATGAGGTCGCCCAGGCTGCCCAGGATCGAGCCTTCGCCCCGGTTTTGTCCGCCCCGCGAACCCGCCGCGGCGAGCATGCGTCCGGCGAGGCGCGAGAAGGGCAGCGACTGTATCCAGACCTTGCCCGGCCCGCGCAGCCGCGCGAAGAAGATGCCTTCGCCGCCGAAGAACATCGACTTGACCGATCCCGCGCGCACGAGATCGAAGTCGACGCTTTCGGTGAAGGCGGCGACGCAGCCGGTGTCGACGTGCAGTTCCTCGCCCGGCGCCAATTCGCGCTCGACCACGGTGCCACCCATCTGCACGAAGACCCAGCCGTCGCCGTCGAGGCGCTGCATGATGAAGCCTTCGCCGCCGAACAGGCCGGTCATGATCTTCTGCTGGAAGTGGACCCCGATGGAGACACCGCGAGCGGCGCACAGGAAGGCGTCCTTCTGGCAGATCAGGCGGCCGCCCACGTCATCGAGCTTGATCGGCAGGATCGCGCCCGGCACCGGCGCGGCGAAGGCGACCCGCGCCTTGCCGCGACCCTCGTGCGTGAACACGGTGGTGAACAGGCTCTCGCCGGTAACGAGTCGCTTGCCCGCGCCCAGCCGCTTGTCCATGAACCCGCCGCCCTGGCCACCCGAGCCGTCGCCGAACACGGTCGACATCGCGATGGGCGCATCCTTCCAGACCATGGCGCCTGCCTCGGCCACCGCACTTTCGCCAGGATCGAGCTCGATCTCGACGAACTGCAGTTCCTGGCCCTTGATCTCGAAATCGACGTCGTCGGCAATCGCGGCGCTGCGGCTGTGGCTCCAGGGGCTGTTCGGCACTACGGATTCTCCCGATTGGGGCAGTATTTTGCGATGCAACAATTGCGGCTTGCGACAATTTAAAACCCTGTGAAGTCAAAGGGCTGTCTTGCAAGTGTCACGTCATGGGATTCTGGTTGTTGCCACGTGGCTTGTCAAACCGCGTCTGTCGGATATTCTAGGCACTTAGACGATAGCTGCCTTAAGTTCACAAGTCCGCGCAAAGCAGGACTCCGGCAACGACCGGGACGGGGCGCATCGGATGGAGAGGATCGGGAATGGCAACTGCTTTTCTATCGACAGGTGTAATCCGTTCACGCGGCATGGCACTCGCGGCAATGCTTGCCGGTGCCGCGCTCATCGTACCCACGAGCGGGGCGATGGCGCATGGTGAGGCGCTGGTCGATCAGGGCCGGGCGACGCAGGTCGCTGCTGGAAGCTTCGTGCCAAGCACCGCTATAGTGACCGTGACGGCCTCGCGCGCGGCGATGCGTGAGCAGATGCAGGCGGACCTCTCCAAGGGCTTCGACCAACTGCGCCGGGGGCGGCAGGAAGCCGCGCTCAAGTCCTTCAACAAGGTGATCCGCGCTGCAGACGCTTCGCTCGCCGGTGACAGCCGCCCGCGCCGCTGCCTCGCAGATGACGAGGTGCTTTCCGGCGAACCGGGCCTTGCCGGTGTCGATGGTGCCCTGTGCGAGGCGCATTTCGGGCGCGGTTATGCGCTCATCGACCTGGGTCGGGGCGATCTCGCCGAGGTTGACCTGCGTGCAGCAACCGAAATGGCACCGCAAAATGCGCATTTCGCCAACGAATACGCCGAGCTCTTCAAGTCCCGTCGCGATTGGAAGAGCGCCTACGCCCTGTTCGAGAAGGCCTGGACCGTCGCGGACCATACGCCGGGCAGTCCCGATGCCGACCTTGCCGCACGTGCGCTGCGCGGGATGGGCTATGCCAAGGCCCATATGGGCGACTACGCGGCGGGCGAGGAACTGCTCGAACGCTCGCTTGCCTTCGAACCCGACAGCAAGGCCGCCAAAGTTCAAATGGCCCAGATCGCCAAACTAAGAGCCATCGGGTCCTGATCCACGCCGTAAGGGTGGGGCGGGTGCAAGGACGGATGAAGGCGCGCTGGAGTGCCTTTTTCCGTCCTTCCCTGTTTCTGAGCGGACAGGGAGGACCGCAAGGTGCTGGAATACCTTGTGGTCCGGCAAGGAATGGCGGGGCTACCGGGGGCGCTTGAAACCTCCGGCGCGCATCGCCTTGTCAGCCTTCTGATTTTTTCTTCTTCATCGCGTCGTGGAAGCGGTCGGCCCAGCCGGGCTTGACCAGCTGCTCGCCGCGCACGAGGCGCAGTTCGCCATCGGCAACGTTGCGGGTGACCGCGCTGCCTGCAGCGACGATGGCGTCGGCACCGATCTTGACCGGTGCGATCAGCGCCGAGTTCGAACCGATGAAGGCGCGCTCGCCGATCTCGGTCTTGTACTTGAAGTAGCCGTCGTAATTGCAGGTGATCGTGCCCGCACCGATGTTGGCGCCCGCACCAATGGTCGCGTCGCCGAGGTAGCTGAGATGGTTGGCCTTGGCTCCTTCGCCGAGCACGGCTTTCTTGATTTCAACGAAGTTGCCGACCTTGGAATTGCGGCGAAGCACCGCGCCGGGACGCAGGCGCGCATAAGGGCCAATGGCAACGCCGCTCTCTAGCGTCGCGCCCTCGAGGTGCGAGAATGCGTGGATGGTGACGTGATCGGCGACGCTGACGCCGGGCCCGAAGACCACGTTGGGCTCGATCGTGACGTCGCGACCGATCTGCGTGTCCCAGGCGAAGAACACGGTCTCGGGCGCGATCAGCGTCGCGCCGTCGGCCATTGCCTGTTCGCGGCGGCGCTGCTGCCAGCGACCTTCCGCGGCGGCGAGCTCGGCGCGGCTGTTGATACCCCCGACCTCGTCGGGATCGTCGGTGACGATAACCGCGCAAGTACGCCCTTCGAGATTGGCGACATTGACGATGTCGACGAGGTAGTATTCGCCCTGGGCATTGTCGTTGCCGATCTTCGACAGCAGGTCGAACAGGTCGGCCGCACGCACGGCCATGAGGCCCGAATTGCACAGGCGACAGGCGCGCTGCTCTTCGGTCGCATCCTTGTATTCGACCATCATCGCGATGCGCCCGTCCTCATGCGCGAGCACGCGGCCATAGCGCAGCGGGTCCTCCGGTTCGAAGCCGAGCACCACGACGGCGGGGGCATCGTCTTCGTGCAGACGCGCGATCATCGCCTGCATCGTCTCTGCGCGCACGAAGGGTACGTCGCCGTAGAGGATGAGCACGTCGCCCTCGAACCCGGCGAGCGCCTCTTGCGCCTGCTGCACGGCATGGCCGGTGCCCAGCTGCGGTTCCTGCACCGCGATCGTGGCGCGCTCGCCCAGCGCGGCCTCGAGCTGTTCGCGTCCGTGGCCTGCGACCAGTACCGTGCGTTCGGGCGCAAGCTGCGCGGCATTGGCGAGCAGGTGCTCGAGCATTGGGCGTCCGGCGACGGGGTGGAGGACCTTGTGCAGGTCGCTCTTCATGCGCGTTCCCTTGCCGGCGGCGAGGACGACGATGGCGGGCGCGGCGAGCGACGAATTGTCAGAGTTCATAAGTGTCACTTGCCAGCAAATTGTTGCAGTTTCCACACCGAGCCTGCACAGGCTGGGGAATGCGTGGATTTCCTTTTGATATCGTCGGTTTCGACCTCGACGGAACGCTTCTCAACACCGAGGGTGACCTTGGCGCGGCGGTCAATCACGCCTTGGCGCTCGAAGGTCGCACTGCGATCCCCGCTAATGGTGTGCGCGAGCTTGTCGGGGGCGGTGCGAAGAAGATGCTGGGGCGCGCGCTGGAGGTCACCGGCGGTCCGGTCGATCCGGTGCGCTTCGAGGAACTGCATCAATCTCTCCTTGGATATTATGAGGATAACATCGCGGTCGAGACCTGCTTGTTCCCCGGGGGAGAGGCGATGCTCGACGATCTCGCCGCACGCGGTGTGCGTCTCGCGGTGGTGACCAACAAGCTTGAGCGTTTCGCAGTGACGATCCTCGACGCGCTCGGCCTTTCGCAGCGCTTCTTCACCGTGATCGGGGGAGATACGCTCGGGCCGGGGCGCGCCAAGCCTGCCCCCGATCTCATCCAGCTCATGCTCGAGCGCGCCGGGGTGGCGCAGGGCGAGCAGGCAAGCGCTGCCTATATCGGCGACACCACGTACGACACCCGCGCGGCGCAGGCGGCGGGGCTGCCCTGCGTGGTGGTCGGCTTCGGCTTCAACGACGGTGCGCCGCACGAGCTGGGCGGGACCGCGGTGATCGAGCATTTCGACGAACTCGTGCCCACGCTGGAGCGGATCGGGGCCTGATTTCCGCCATCTGCGGCCCTTGTCTCAGGGCACCTGTGCCTCGCGTGGCAGCACGGTGACCTCGAGCGCTGCATCGGGATCGAGATAGCGCAGCGCCTCGGCGCGCACGTCGAGCGCGGTGAGCTTTTCCAGCCTGCCCGCCGCCGCGAGGTAGCGCGCAATGCGACCTGGTTCGCTCTGCGCGCGATCGACCAGTGACATCCAGCCGCTGTTGGTCTTGAGCCCGTTCTGCAAGGCCTCGAGGATTGGCTGGCGCGCGCGGGCGAGGGTGTCGGCATCGACAGGTGCCGCGCGCAGGCTCTCCACCACCGAACGGATCGCACGGCGCGCCGCTGGCACGTCGGCGACGTCAAGCGAGGCGGTTACCGAGAACAGCCCGTAGTCCTTCCAGTGGCGCGAGAGCGAACTGGCGGCCGAGGGCGAATAGGCCTTGCCCAGCGCCTCGCGCAGTTCGTCGGTGAGTTCGACGCGCATGACCCGTTCGAGCAGTTCGAGCGCGAGTGCTTCGGTGGGATCGCTGTCGTCGCGGGTCGGCCAGGTCATGCGCAGGAGGGCCTGGTCGGCGGGGCCGTCGTGGCGCAGAACGCGCGGCGAACGGTCCTGCGTAAAGGTGCGGGCAGGTTGTCCGGAATGGTCGCGGAAGGCGGCCTCGCGTTCGGGCAGCGCGCCGAAGGTGCGCGCGACCTCGGCGATCACCTGATCCTCGTCGATGTCGCCGACGACCGCGATTTCGATTGCGCCGTGAGCAAGGCGATCGGCGATGTCCTCGCGCAGCTTCGCGAAGGTCAGTTCGCGGTAGGTCTGGACCGGCTGGAGGCTGAAGCGCGGATCGCCGTCCGAGAGGATGCGCCCGAGATCGGCCTGAAGCGCTGCGCCCGGCGTCGCGTGGAGCTTGGCGAAGGAGTTGTTCACCGCCTGCCTATACTGCACTTCGCCCTCGAGCCGGTAGCCGGGATCGGTGGCGAGCGCTGCAAGCAGTTCGAGCTGGAGTTCGAGGTCGCGCGGGGTGGTCTGCGCGCTGCTCTTGAAGCTCGCCGGATCGCTCTCGAAGGCGAAGCCGAGCGTGCGTCCGGCAAGGATCGTGTCGAGTGCATCGCGGCTGTGCTTGCCGAGCCCACCGAGCGGCAAGTAGCTGGCCATCTCGGTCGCCGCCGGATTTTCGGCGGTGTCGAGCATGTCGCCGCCGTCGATCGAGACCTGTACGCGGACCTTGTCCTTTTCCAGAGAAGTGCGGCGCAGGTTGAGCATGACGTTGTTGGCGAAGCGAACCTCCCGGATGCCGAGCTGTCGTTCGACGTGGTCGGAGACCACGCTGCCTGCCCGCCCGAAATCGGTATAGGCGAAGGCCTCGGTAGTGCGCGTATCGGCTTCGGGGAGCGGCGCGCGCATGGCATCGCGCCAGGCCTTGCGCAGTGCGTCCTTGCCGCCTTGAGGGGCATAGCGCCCCTCGAAACGCAGCAATGGGTCCTTGAGCGGCACCGCTTCCTCGCTCATCGCCTTGAGGACTGCTTCGGGCGTGATGTAGGGCGCGAAGGCCTTGAACCGGGCGAGGACCGTGTCCGGGGTCGAGGGGACCTGTCGCTCGGTGACGAGCGCGAGTGCCCCTGCGACGAGACCCGCATTGCTGCGCGTGTCGGCAGCGCCGGCTGCATCGACCAGCTGCGCGCGAATTGCCGCGACCTGTTCGGCGACTTCGGCCTCGGTAAAGCCGCGTTTCAGAGCCTTGCGGTATTCGCCCAATGCTGCGGCCAGACCCTCGCGCCACTTGCGATCGATCGAATCGACGATCAGCCGGGTCGCGCGCCCGGCCTCGAAGACGTCGCCCGTGCCGAAGCCTGCGCCGCGAAACGGCGGACTGGCGCTGCGCGAGAGGCTCTGCAGGCGACGGTTGACGATGGCGTAGCCGATCGTGCGCAGCAGCTTCTCCTGTCGGGTGGCAACGCTGTCGGGTTCGTCCAGATACTTGCCGCTACGCACCGCGGTGATCCGCTCGGACAGCGCCGGGTCGAGGTAGATTGCGGTACGTCCCTTGTCCTTGCGCGCGATCGGCCCCGCACCGGGCTGCGGTTCGGGCTGTTGTGGCGATGCCTGCCAGTCGTTGAAATGGCGGGTTATCGCCGCCTCGATTGCGGCAGCGTCGTAGTCGCCCACGACGATCAGCGTCACGTGCGCGGGCACGTATTCGCGCGCATAGAAGGCGCGCAAAGAGGCGGCGTCCGCCTTGTCCAGCGTCTCGGTCAACCCGATCGGAAAGCGGTGCGCGAAACGGGCCTCGGGATAGAGGAACTGCGTGGAGGCTACAGTATTGCGGTAGTCGAAGCTGTTGCGGTCGCGCATCTCTGAAAGGATCACCCCGCGTTCCCGCGTCACCGCCTCGGGGGCGATGGTCAGCTCGCTCGCGGTCTCGCGCATCAGCATCAGGGCGGTGTCGAGCAACTTGGGATCGTTGGTCGGCAGGTCGAGCTTGTAGACCGTGCGCTCGAACCCGGTCGAGGCATTGGTGTCAGCCCCGAAGGCCAGCCCGGCGCGCTCCAGCAGCGGGACCATCTGCCCCTCCGGCACACGGCGCGAGCCGTTGAAGGCCATGTGCTCGATGAAGTGCGCGTAGCCCTGTTCGGCTTCGGTCTCATCGAGCGAGCCGGTCGCGACGACCATGCGCACGATGGCGGTGCCGGCGGGCAGGGCATTGTGGCGCACGATGACGCGCACGCCGTTCGCCAGCGTCGAGAACCGGTAGTCGGGATCGACCGGGATGTCGCTCGTCTCGAAGGCCCAGCCGCTGGCACGCGCTGATGCAGCGCCGGTGGACTTGTCTTCGTTGGCGGGCGCGAGAGCGACAGCAGCGGGGGCGGCAGGGGCAGGGGCAGGGGCAGGGGCAGGGGCAGGGGCAGGGGGTGTTTCGTGCGCGGCCAGCGAAATCGGGGCCAGCGCGGCAAACAGGGCGAGCAGCAATCCTCTCATCACCAGATGAGTGCCCGAGCAGGGCAGGCTTGCCAAGAGGGCGTCGGGTGCGTGGTACGAAAGTTCTCCGGTCGTTCCGGGACTTGCAGGCAGCAAGGCGCGTATCCGGATGCACGAAGGGCGCCCTCCCGCCGGGAGGACGCCCTTCGTTTCGTCAGCCTTGCGTGCCGGGGCTTACTTGCCGCGCAGCTTGCGGTGCTGCGAGAGGTCGAAGACCTCGCTCGGGCCGTTGTCGTCCTGCAGCAGGCCGAGGCGGCGGGCGACTTCCTGGTAGGCCTCTTCCTCGCCGCCGAGGTCACGGCGGAAGCGGTCCTTGTCGAGCTTCTCGCCCGAGACCATGTCCCACAGGCGGCAGCCGTCGGGGCTGATCTCGTCGGCGAGGATCACGCGGCTGTAGTCGCCGTCCCAGATGCGGCCGAACTCGAGCTTGAAGTCGACGAGGCGGATGTTGATCGCGGCGAACATGCCCGCCATGAAGTCGTTCACGCGGATCGCCATGGCGGCGATGTCCTGCATCTCCTCGTTCGAGGCCCAGCCGAAGCACGCGATGTGCTCTTCGGCGACGAGCGGATCGCCCAGTGCGTCGTCCTTGTAGCAGTACTCGATCAGGGTGTGCGGCAGCATCTCGCCCTCGGGGATGCCGAGGCGCTTGGAGATGGAGCCGGCGGCCACGTTGCGCACCACGACCTCGATCGGGATGATCTCGACCTGGCGAACGAGCTGTTCGCGCATGTTGAGGCGGCGGATGAAGTGGTTGGGGACGCCGATGTGGTTGAGGCGCGTGAACACGTACTCGCTGATGCGGTTGTTGATCACGCCCTTGCCCTGGATCGTGCCCTTCTTCTGGGCATTGAACGCGGTGGCGTCATCCTTGAAGTACTGGATCAGGGTGCCCGGCTCCGGACCCTCGTAGAGGATCTTGGCCTTGCCTTCGTAGATCTGGCGGCGACGGGACATCGTGTGTGATCCTTGCACTGGTAAGCGTGTTCGAAATAGCAAACCCCGACGCCTTGCCGTCGCTTGCACGACTGCGCGGGCCGGGGCATTCGAGGCGAGCATATAGTGGATGCGGGGCCAAAATCAAACTGTCCCGGCAAAGGCCGCAAAAACTGGCGGGTCTCGGGGCGCAAAGGCTCAGGAAGCGGTGAATTCCTCGACGAGGTGACTGGCGGCAAGCGAGACCTCGTGCCAGGTCTGTGCGAAGCCTTCCGCTCCACCGAAGTAGGGATCGGCGACCGACCGACCTTGCATTCCCGGCACGTGGTCCAGCAGCAGATCAAGGCTCGCGTTGGCCTGCACGGGGCGGATCGCTTCGAGGTCCTCCAGGTTCTGCGTATCGAGTGCAAGGACATGATCGAAGCGGGTAAAGTCCGCCGCCGAGACCTGCCGGGCGCGATACTGGGAGATGTCTATGCCGTGGCGCTGCGCCTCGGCGCGCGCGCGCGGATCGGGCGCCTCGCCGATATGCCACGAACCGGTGCCGGCCGAGTCGACGGTGAGATGGACGCCCGCCGCTTCGGCTGCGTGACGAAGCGCCGCCTCGGCAAGGGGCGAGCGACAGATGTTTCCAAGGCAGACGAACAGGACGGAGCGCATTGGCGCATCGGGCAACCGTGACTGGAGAGAGGGCTTCGGCTCGGACATGCTCCCTGTTAGCGTCCGCTCGCGCCGACGTCACCCGCGCCGTTGCAGGCCCACCCGATCTGCACGCGCGGCTCTTGCGTCATCCAGCGCGCAGGAAATCCATGAAACGGCTGACCAGCGAGGGTTCGTCGAGCGGTTGGATCGGCCCGTGGATGCGCAGACGCTTGTTGGGATCGAGTGGCGCGCGGCTGGCGCCGTCGGGAGCGGGGGAAAGCGTCTTCCCGAGCGGGTGCGAGGAGCGCTGCAAGTCTGGGTTCTGGTGCAACATGGCCTGTCTTTCCGCCTTGACGAGATGGGGGGCTTGCCTGCGCCGGACCGGTTCGCCCTTGCAGGTCATCCACGATATTTCGCGAGTGCTTGCCTTCCGGCGCAGCGTACCCTCGGGCCTGGTCCGGCGAGTCCTTTGTGCTCGATCCTTCGAGACGAATGCCGCGCCGTTACGTCCTTTCTGGCGCAGGCCGCGTAACGCTTTTGTTACCGGCTACACTGCGGAAACGACGGAAGAGGACAGGCTGCGTGCGGTTGGCGTTCGAACAGGGCCTGCTGGTACGCGACAGTCTGTCAGCCGGTCTCTCAGTTCTCGCCCGAAACGGGTTGTACGCGCGTTGCACCGCTGTGCGCTTCCTGCGAAAGGCGCGTGATCATCGCCGAGACTTCGCTGCCCATGAAGGGCTTGGCGATCATCGGGCGCTGGGCATGGTTCTCGGGCAGATGCTCGCGGTCATAGCCACTGACGAAGGCAAAGGGCGTCGCGCGGGCGGCCAGTTCGTCGGCCACGGGCGTGATCCGCTCGCCGTTGAGGTTACCGTCGAGCAGCGCCACATCGGGGTTTTCGCGGGCAATCATCGACAGGGCCTGTTCGCATGAAGTCGCAGGGCCAAGGGGAAGCCCACCGGCATCCTCGATCTCCATAGCCAGTTCCATGGCCACCAGCGGTTCGTCCTCGACGATGAGCACCTTGAAGCCGGTGGTCGCGGCGTCGGGCCGGGCAGGCGCGGTGTCGCGAGTGCTTTCGCGAGCCGTGTCGTCTCCCTGCGCCGTCGCGGGGCCGGTCGCGGGAGCATCGCTGGCGACAGGCACGACCGGGAGAGGGTGCGCGCTATCCGGGGCGTCGTGCGGCGGCTCTCCTGCGCTGCCAGAGGTTTGCCTGGAGGTTTGTAGTGCAGGGGCGACCGGGATTGCAGCGCCCACGGCCAGTGCGGGCGCGTTCTGGCTGTGGGCCAAGCGGTCGTTATCGGCTTCGACCAGCGCAGCGGCGAGAGGCTCGCCAGAGAAACCGGGGGCTTGCATCGGCTCCCCGGGAGGAGAGACCCTGGCAAGGCCGGACATGTCCGGCATCCCGCCAGCGTCGCCCGCCGCCGGGGACCCCAGTGGCGCGGCGCCCGTTTCGTCGTTCTCGGCGCCGGTGCAAACCAGCGGCACTTCGAGCTGCCAGCTCACCCCTTCCAGAGCGAAGTCGGCGGTGATGTGGGCGCCGTCGGCAGCCATGCTTTCGCGGATCAGGGTCGAGCCGAAGCCGCGCTGTTCTGGGGCATGGACGGGCGGGCCGCCGCGTTCGGTCCAGGTCAGCACGAGCCAGTCCGCGCGCCGGTGCCAGCTCAGTCGCACGGTCCCGATCTCGTTCGACAGGGCGCCGTACTTGTGCGCGTTGGTGGCCAGTTCGTGAAGGATCAGCGAGAAGCGCAAGGCCAGTTCGGGTGGCAGGTTGACATCGCTGCCGTCGAGCACCAGCCGGTCTTCGCTGATTGCACCTATCGCGACCTGTTCGGCAACGAGACGGCGCAGGCTGGCGCTTTCCCATGTCGTCGCGCTGAGCAACGAATGCGCGCGAGAGAGCGCTTGGAGGCGACCGGTAAAGGCTTCCTGGAAATCCTTGGGCGAGCGTGCATGGCGCAGTCCCTGCGAGGCGATCGCCTGGACCGTGGCCAGCGTGTTCTTCACCCGGTGATTGAGTTCGCCGATCAGGAGGCGCTGGGTCTGCTCGGCGCGGCGCCGCTCGGTGACGTCGATCATCGAGAGCATGGTCCCCGCACTCTCCCGACCGTAGCCGGGCAGCGCGGTGCAGTACCATTCGCCCTCGCGCAGCATTCCGTCGGCGCGGCGGAAGCGGTGGTCCGTGACGAGACGCCCTTCCTCGCTGCCCAGCAGTTCGTGGATCGTGGCGATGAAGGGATCGCGATCCTCACTGGCGAGGAACGGCACGTCGGTGAGCTTGCGTCCGATCATGTCGTCCATCGAGAAGCCGATCGTACGCTCGGCGCCCTTGTACCAGCTTACGATGCGCAAGTCGGCATCGACCTCGATCGTGGCGAGCGGCGAATTGTCGCCATAGGCGCGCAGTCGGCCCAGCGCCATGCCGAGGGCGTCGCGCTGGTTCGCGATCTCGCGACGCTGGCGGGCGAGTTCGATGAAGACCGCGATCTTCGAATTGAGGATGGTGATGTCGAGCGGCTTGTGCAGGTAGTCGACCGCGCCCGTCTCGAAGCCGCGGAAGCGGCGCTGCTCGTCCTTGGCGATGGCGGTGAGGAAGATGATCGGCACGCCGCGGGTGCGCTCCGTTCCGCGCATCAGCTCGGCCAGTTCGAAGCCGTCCATCTCGGGCATCTGCACATCGAGCAGGGCGAGAGCGAAATCGTCGCGCAGCATCAGTTCGAGCGCTTCAAAGCCGGACTGGGCCGTGACCAATTCGACGCCGGGCTGGTCCAGCGCTGCCTCGAGCGCGACCAGGTTTTCCATCACGTCGTCGACGGCGAGGATTCTGAGCGGCTCATTCGGCAAGGGTGGCCTCCTGGACATTGAGGGAATTGCGGCGCCAGATTTTTGCATCGGGGGAGAACTCGGAGAACTGGTCGGCCTGGCTCGAGAAGTGGACGGTTTCGCGCGACCCCAGGCCGAGGAAGCCGCCGGGCGGCAGCGAGCGGGCGAACAGGCCGAAGGCCCGGTCCTGCAGGGCGCGGTCGAAGTAGATCAGCACGTTGCGGCTCGAGACAAGCTGAACCTCGGAGAAGACCGCGTCGCTGGCCAGGTTGTGATCGGCAAAGACCACGCGGCGGCGCAGGCTCGGATCGAAGCGCGCGACGCCGTAGCTGGCAGTGTAGTAATCCGAGAGCGATGCCTTGCCGCCTGCCTCGCGGTAGTTGCGCGAGAAGCCTGCGATCCGCTCGATCTCGAATATCCCCGCCTCGGCGCGGGCGAGTGCGGCGCGGTTGATGTCCGTGCAGTAGAACATCGTGCGCTCCTCGAGCCCTTCCTCGCGGAACAGGATCGCGAGCGAGTAGAACTCCTCGCCGTTGGCGCAGCCCGCCACCCATACCTTGATCGAGGGCCAGGTGCGCAAGTGCGGGATCACGTTCTCGCGGATCGAGCGGAAGTACTCCGGGTCGCGGAACATCTCGCTAACCTGGATCGTGAGAAAGCCGATCAGCTCGGGCAGGCACGAGGTGTCATGCAAGATGTGCTCGAGCAGCCCCGAAAGGCTGGACGATCCGAAATGCGCCTTGGCGCGCTCGAGGCGGCGTAGGAGCGAGGCGCGCGAGTAATCGCGGAAATCGTACTGGTAGCGCCGCCAGATCGCCTCGATCAGCAGGTCCAGCTCGATCTCTTCGAGTGTCTCGTCGGAGCGATGCAGCATCATCGCGGCATCCAGACCCTGACGAGGCTGAGCAGCTTGTCGATGTCGAGCGGCTTGGGCAGATAATCGTTCGCGCCCGCCTCGAGGCAGTCACGGTGATCGCGTTCCATCGCCTTTGCGGTCAGCGCGATGATCGGCAGGTTGGCCAGACCGTCCTGCTTGCGGATCTCGCGCATGCAGGTGAGCCCGTCCATCTCGGGCATCATCACGTCCATCAGGACGAGATCGATCGCGCGTCCGTCGCTGTCGGCGGCACGGGCCAGCTCATCGAGCGCCTCGAGACCGTTGCGTGCGATACGCACGTTGACCCCGTGCGGTTCGAGCACCGAAGTGAGCGCGTAGACGTTGCGGATGTCGTCCTCGACCACCAGCACCTGTCGCCCCTCCAGCGCGGCGTCGCGGCCGAGCGAGCGCACGATCAGCTGCTGCTTGTCGTCGGGCAGCTCGGAGACGACCTGGTGCAGGAACAGAGTGACCTCGTCGAGCAGGCGTTCGGGGCTCTTGGCGCCCTTGACGATGATCGACTTGGAATAGCGGCGCAGGCGCATTTCCTGCTCGGAGGAGAGGTCCGAGCCGGTATAGACGATGACCGGCGGGAAGCTGACCGTGTCGTCGCCCGAGAGACGCTCGAGCAGGTCGAGCCCGCTCATGTCGGGCAGGTTGAGGTCGAGCACCATGCAATCGAAGGTGCCCGAACCGAGGCTCTCGAGGCATTCCGCGGCAGAGTGCACCTCGACCGTCTCGACATCGCGCGAGGCGAGCAGCTGGTGGATCGCCTCGGCCTGGATGGCGTCGTCCTCGACCACCAGCACGCGGCGAAGGCGCTGGGCCATGCGTGCTTCGAGCCCTTCGAGCATGTCGACCAGCGTGTCGCGGCTGACCGGCTTGAACAGGTAACCCACTGCACCGCTTGCAAGGGCTGCGTGGTTGTCGTGGTCGGCCGAGACAATGTGCACCGGGATGTGGCGCGTGCGCGTGTCGCGCTTGATCCGGTCGAGCACCGAGAGCCCGGTGTGGTCGGGCAGGTGCATGTCGAGAATCACGGCCTGCGGCAGGTACTGGCGCGCGAGCAGCGCGCCTTCGTCGGCCGTGTCGGCGACGAGGCACTGGAAGCCGGTCTCGTGCGCGATGTCGGCGAGAATGCGCGCGAAGGCGGGGTCATCCTCGACGATCAGGATGACGCGCGAGTCTCCGGTGAGTACTTCACGGTCGTCGCTGATCGCGGTCCGGCGCGGCGCGGTGCTCTCGCCACCATTGTCGCTCGTGCGCGTTGCATCGCTCTCTCGCACCCGGCGCGGCGCGGCGCGCGAGCGGGAGAGGGCGCCGCTGCTGCGCTGCTCCCCGGTATCGGCAGGCTCGGCGAGGCGGACGGGAACGGTGAGGGTGAAAGCGCTTCCCTTGCCCGGCTCGCTCTCCAGAGTGATCTCGCCTCCGAGCAGCTGGGCAAGCTCGCGCGAAATCGACAGGCCAAGGCCGGTGCCACCATACTTGCGCGCGATGCCGCCATCGGCCTGGCGGAAGGCCTCGAAGATCGCCTCGCGCTGGTCTTCGGGAATACCGGTGCCGGTATCGCGTACGGTAAAGGCTATCTGGTCTTCGCTCGCCGGTGCGGTCTCGATCGCGACATGACCCGAAGCGGTGAACTTGAGGGCGTTCGACAGGAAGTTCTTGAGAACCTGTTCGAGCCTGAGCGGATCGGTGCGGATGACCTGCGGGGTGGTCTCGTCGCGCTGGATGAGCAGGTCGATGCCCTTTTCCGCCGCGGTCGGCGCGAACGTGTCGCGCAGCTTCGCGAGCAGGTCGCCGACCGGCATGTCGTGGGCGTCGAGCTCGAGGTGCCCGGCCTCGATTTTGGAAATGTCGAGCACATCGTTGATCAGCACGAGCAGGTCGTTGCCCGAGGTCTCGATGGTCTGGGCGAAGCGGACCTGGTCCTCGGTGAGGTTGCGCTCGCGATTGTCGGCGAGCAGCCGGGCCATGATCAGCAGCGAGTTGAGCGGGGTGCGCAGCTCGTGGCTCATGTTGGCGAGGAATTCCGACTTGTAGCGGCTCGCCTCTTCGAGCTCTTCGGCCTGCTTGCGCAGGCGCGCCTGAACGCGCGCCATCTCGTCGCGCTGGGCCTCGAGCGAGGTAGCCTGTTCCTCGAGCTGCGCGTTTGAGCGCTCCAGTTCGGCCTGCTGGTCCTCGAGCTGGGCCTGCGACTTCTGCAATAGGCGGGTCTGAGCCTCCAGCTCGTCGTTGGTGGCGCGCAGTTCCTCACCCTGGTTCTGCAGCTCCTCGGCCTGCTGCTGGGTCTCGGACAGCAGGCGTTCGAGGCGGGCGCGATACTTGGCCGCGCGCAGCGTCACGCCAAGGTTCGCGCCGATCTCCTCGAGGAATTCGCGGGCGTCCTCGGGACGCGCGCGCGGGTCCGAGAGGAAGCCCATCTCGATCACGGCATTGACTGCGCCATCCACCCGAGCAGCGGAGAAGACGAGGGTGTCGGGCGTTGCCCGCCCAAGCGCCGAGCCGAAAGTGAAATAGCCCGGGGGTACATCGGTGAGGATGCGGCTCTCGCCGTCGCCGAGCACTTCGCCGAGAAGACCATCGCCGCGGGCAATGGTGTCGGGCAGACCTGCTTCGGGCGGGACGCCGTAACTGGCGGCGCGGCGGAACGTGCCTTCTTCGTTGACGTAGATGACGGCAGCGGCTGCGCCGTAGCGCCGCGCGATGAAGCCCAGCGCGCGGTTACCCAGTTCGCCCAGTTCGAGATTGCCCGCGATCTCGCGCGACAGCTCGGTCTCGGCCTCGCGCATCAGTTGGTGTTCGCGATTGGCCTTGCGGAACGAGATGAAGGCCATGCCGATGCCCGAGAGCAGCAGGTTGGTGACGCAGGCGAGGGTGCGGTTGAGCAGGGCGACCGCATCGGCAATGCCATCGGGGGCGAGCACGTAGCCGAGCACGATCAGCACGGTTGCCGCCGCCGCTGTTGCCAGCGGCACGAGCCGGTTCGGCGCGAGATAGGCGATGACCGTCGGGATCAGGTAGGCGACCCAGGTCGCGGTCCCGAGTGGGAAGGTCGAGTCGGCCAGAAACGTCAGGCCAAGCAGGACAAAGAGCAGGATGTAGAGAAGGGGCTTCGATTCCAATGCGCGCGCGGTCGCCATCAATAACTCTCTCGGGGCAAGCCCTGTGCAACAGGGCGGTGCCGGATTGTCATTGCGCACGCCCCCTTAAATGGAGCTACGAACGTCGTAAGTTGCCATTGGTTCCGGAAAAATTTTCCCGTGTTCGTTTTCCGGGCGCAAGGGGGGGTGCGCGGCCTGGAGAATGGCAGTCTTGCGTTATTTCGTCAGGCCGAGCGCGCCACGATCGGCACGCGCGGCAGCCAGGTCGGTGCGCGCACCGGCGATGCGGGCCATAGCCTCGATCAGCTTGACCTGTGCATCGGTGGCGGTCTCCTCGCGCTGGTTGACGAGAAAGAAATCGCTTGAGCCCAGTTCGAAGCGGCGGCGCTCCGCCACGGCGAGACGGCGGGCGAGGTCGCGCTCGCGCGTGGAGGTATCGACCAGTCTACGCGCACCCTCGACCGCGATGCCGAGACCGGCGACCTCGGCGCGGATCTGGTCGCGCAGGTAGTCCTGCTTGATCGAGAGCTCGTCGATCTTGGCCTCGGCCTCGGCAAGCTTGCCGCGTGCGGCGCGATTCTGAAGCGGGACGGTGAAGCGAAAGCCCAGCTTGACCTCGAAGGGGGTACGGCTGGACCCGCCAAGACCTTCGGCGCCGATGTCCTTGCCAGCTTCGCCGAAGGCATCGAGGCGCGGGCGCAGGTCGTTCTCGGCAAGCGCCAGCCCGGTCGTGGCCTGGTCGATCTGTTCGAGCAGGATCTGCATGTCGGGCCGGTCCTCGATGGTGAAGTCGGCATCGAGCGCCATCGCTGAAAAGGCGCCGATGCTCTCGGGCAGACGCTCGGGGCCGACGATGCGAGGGGTGCCGTTGGCATCGCGATAGTAAAGCGAGAGGCCGTTGGCAGCAGCGCGGAAATCCTGTTCGGCCTGCACCACCAGCGCAGTACGCTTGACGAGGTTCTGCTCGTTCTCGACCAGCAGGATCTCGGGCCGTGCACCCAGTTGCACCTGCCGCGTTATCGCCCGGTTACGGGTTTCGGCCAGGGCGAGAAGCTCCTCGTAGGCGCGCAGCTTGAGCCCGGCGCTGACCCATTTCTGGTAGGCGGCAGCGGCGCGGGCCTGGACCCCGATCGCAGTGGCCTGCGCCTCGAAACGGGCGATGTCGATGTCGTTGGCCGCGAGCATGGTCTTGGAGCGGCGCGCGTCGATCAGGCGGTCGCGCAGCAGCGAATAGAGCGCGCCGACCTTAAGTTCGCCCAGCTTGTTGGTGTATTTCTCGTCCTCGTAGACCGGGAAGCTGCCGCGCGATGCACGGTACTTGCCATAGACGTAGCCGCCATTGGTGGAGAGCGGCTGCTTGGCTTCGCCATGGACTTCGCTGCCATCGTAATAGCCCTCGACACGGCTTGTGCCCTCGGCCGAGAACACCGTGTCGAATGCCCCCTGCGCCGAGAGCGCGCGGGCTTCGGCCTGCCGGGTGCGGGTGAGGGCGGCGATGATCTGCGGGGCGGTCGCCGCCGAGGCATCGAGCACCTCGTCGAGCGTGAGGACGCCCTCGCTCGGGCCGTAGTCGACCGGGCCGGCCGCAGCGGCGGGCATGGCAGGCGTGGCCGCGGCGCTCGTGCTTTCCTGTGCAGCAAGCGGGGCGGCGGCGAGCAGCATGGCCGGAAGGCCAGCGCCGAGCAGGGCGGTCAGCAGGACGGAACGGCGCATGGTCACTTCTTGTCGGAAGACGAGGAGCCGCCTTCGGCGGGCTTGGGGTAATAGGCCGCCGCTGCTTCCTGCTGCCCGAAGTTAAGCGGAAAGTCGTTGAGCTGGCGCCACAATTCGTAGCCGACCGTGACCTGGTCGCCCTGAATCCAGCCCAGTACCTTGCTGCCCTGGCGGATGAAGCGCTGGTCAGGCCAGGGATGGGCACCGGGCTGGGGCTCGACCAGCACACGGAACAGCCCGTCGGCGCGCGGCGTGGGGTCGACCGTGCGTACGCGTCCGTCATAGATGCCCAGCGCGAAGGAAGGCCAGCCGCTGAACTGGATCGCGGGAAAACCCTCGAATTCGAGGCGGACCGCGCGGCCCGGCTCGACGAGCGGGATGTCGCGGCCATCGACGTAGATCTCGACAGCGCGCACGATTTCCTCGGGCGCGATCGTGGCGAGCACGGTGCCCGCGGAGATCAGCGCGCCGCCCGCTGCGGCGTTGAGTTGCTGCACGCGACCGCTGCGCGGTGCGGGCACGATCTGTGCGGACTGGCGATTGAGCTGGACTTCGATCTGCTTGAGCTTGGCGCGCGCCTCGGCGAGCTTTGCTTCCGCGTCGGCGACCTTGATTTGCGTCTGCTCGTAGTCGCGCCGCGCGGCGAGCCCTTCGGCCAGCAGCTGGCGGGTCCGTCCAACGTCGATGCTGGCGACCGCGCGTGATTGTTCGACCGCCGCGATCTGCGCCTCGACTTGTGCCTTCTCGGCAGCCAGGCGGGTGAGGAAATCGGGGTCGACGTCGACGACGCGCACGATCGGATCGCCTGCCTCTACATATTCGCCGTCATGGACGAAGAAGCGGTCGACCCGCCCGCTGACCAGCGAGGATACCTGGCGCGGACGGTCGTCGGGATCGAGCGAGGTGACTTGTCCGGGGCCCTGTGCGGTCTGCAGCCAGGGCACGAAGAGGATCGCGATCGAGAGAGCGATGCCAAGCACGATCAGCCAGCCGACGACGACTGTCACGCGCGGCGGGCGCAGGCTGGTGAGGCTTGGAAAGTGCAGCAGGTGGTCTTGATCGAGGGTCATCGGCGGTCCTCGCGCGCGGCGATGAAATCGCGCAGGGCGTCATGATTCGAAAAGCGTTCCTGCTCGCGCTCGCCCAGCCACATCCAGCCATCGAGTTCGAGCGCTTCGGGTCGACCGGTGCACAGCAACACCGTGGTCCCGGCTTCGCGCAGCACGGCGAGCGCGGCGCGCAGCCGCTCGATCGGCATCATGTCGTAAAGCTGCGAGAGGATCAGTACCTTGGGCTTGTTGAGCAGGGCATTGGCAAGCTTGAGCGCCATGACCTCGCCGATCGAGAGCGGCGAGCCCGAGCTGGCGAGCAGCGTGTCGAGGCCATTGGGCAGACTGGCGACGCGCCGGTCGAGGCCGACTGTCTCGAGCGCCTGCATCACGGGAGCGCCTTGCGTGCCCTGCGGCGCGCCGAGCGAGAGGTACTCGCGCATTGTCACCTCGACGATCGTCGGGCGATTGAGCACCGTGATCGCCGAGCGCAGCAGGAACATGTCGAAGGCGCCAAGCTCGCTGCCGCCCACCGATACGATGCCCTTTTCCGGTGTCAGGTGGCGCTTGAGCAGCAGTGCCACGCGGTTCTCGACCCCGGGTTCGGTCACGGCGATGACCTGTTCTCCGCTGGCCAGCTGGAGATCGAGGTGGATGCCGTCGCTTTCCACCTGATCTAGCCGCACAGCGCCGTCCTCGGGCATTGCACCCGAACGGTCGATGCGTTCCTGCGGGATCGAGAACAGCAAGGAGAGTTCCTCCGAGCTGGCGACGAGGTCGTAGAAGGTGTCGAGGTACCAGCCCAGCTGGTAGATGCCGTAGAACACGCCCGAGAGAATCAGCTCGGCCGCGACCAGCTGACCGATCGAGAGCTGTCCGGCAAGGATCAGGTTGCCCCCCAGCGCCAGCAGTGCCGAGCCGGCGAAGGCGTAGACGAGGAAGAAGCCGAGCGTCTGTGCAAAGCTGTAGCGAAAATAGCGTTTGTGCGCGGAGATGTAGTCGGCGGTAACCGCTTCGGAACGATCCATCGCAAAGCGCAGGTGGCGCGCCGACTTGTAGAAGCCGTTCGAAGCGCCCACGCTCTCGAGCCAGTGCGCGGCGTTGTGCTTGGCGTGGGAGAGGCCGACCGCACCGGTGATCGCCCCGCGCCGCCAAGCCAGCCAGATGCCGATGCAGGTGAGCAGCAGGATCAGGTTGAAGGCGAGGAAGAAGGGGTGGTAGAAACTTGTCACCGCCAGCCCGACCGCACCTTGCAGCACGATGGTGAAGGCCCCGATCACGAGGCTGGGCACCGACTTCTGCACGATCGCCATGTCGAAGTAGCGATTGAAAAGGTGACCCCGGCTCTCGTCCGAGAAGAACGGGTTCTGGGCATGGACCGCGCGCACGGTGACTTCGGCGACGACGCGCGCGAAGATGCGACGCTCGAAGATCGCCAGCAGGTATATGCGCAAGGCCGAGAGCCCGGCCACGATCAGCAGCAGCAAAAGCAGCACACCTGCCAGAATCCACAGTGGCGCCGCCAGTGCGGTACGCGCAACACTGTTGATCAGCAGTTGGACCGAAATCGGCGTCGCCAGCGACAGCAGGCTGATCGCCACGGTGTAGACGATCCCGACGTTTACATAGGAAGAATCGGGACCGACGATTTCCGAAAGCCAGGCCGCGGCCTGCCTGAACCCCAATCGTTCGTTCGCCAAGTCGTCATTCCTCCAACTCGCAAGGGCAACCTGCAATATCTCGCAAACCGGGCACGGTAGGATTCCGTTGTTCGCCGGTCGAGCAAGCGTGACCTAGTTGCGCAGCATGGCAAAGCAACAAGCGATGCCGTGCAGCAACGAAATGTCACCAACCAGGCACGTTATGTGATCGGCGCTGCGTTGCAAGAGGGCACAGCGCACCAGCATGGTGGCCTGCCGGTCGAAATTGGCACGAGCGATGCTGCAGTGCAGCGTGGGTGGCTCCGCGAAGCCGAGTACATGGCTCTTGGCAGGGCGCTGCGATCCAGACGTCATCCATCCCGTTTGCCGTCCGGCTCGTCGATACGGTCGGCGTGACAGGCAACCGACTGCCGTCTCATGCGTATCGCGTGCGTAGCTTGTGTGATTTTTACACTTAAGCGCCTATTTGAACACAAGCAGTTGAGCGCAAGTTCAGCCATTGCGCGAGGTTCGCTCAAACGGGCGGTCAGGCAATCGGCGGGCGTCAGGGAGAGCCGTCATGGTAAGGATGCAGACCTTTTCGATGGTCTATGCGAATGCCCGTTCGGGCCGGCGCGAGCGTCGAACATTCCGTGCAACCGACCTGAGCGATGCCTTCCTCCAGGTTCGCAATGCGGCGAGTGAGAGCGTCGTCGAACTGTGGAAGGGCAATACCTGCATCTCGATCCTCGGGCCGGACGACTAGGGTCTCGATCCTGAGGTCAAGCCTCGTAGCGGGCCTGTTGCTCCTGCAGGAAGGCCAGTGCCTCCGCGACGAGTCCGGTAGAAAGCGCGGCCCCTTTCGCCGGACGATATCTGGCGCGCCATGTGGCGATCGTCTCGGTGACCTCACGCGGCGAGTAGGGCTTTATCAGCCGGTTTCCGTCGCCGTCGGGCAACCATCCCTTGACCCAGGTCGAACCGTCGCGGGCGCGCCTGTACCAGTGCTCGGCGGCATTGTTCATCGTCTTGCCGCGCCATTGCGTCAGGCTGAACTTGCCAATCGTGTGGCGCTTGTCGGCGGGGTCGTTGTAACCTGCCGCGAGATTGTCGGCGATGATCCCGGTGCCGGACATCACGATGGCATGACCGCCCTTGGTGAAGGCGATGTTGCCGATCAGGCTGGTGTTGATTGCGTCGGGTCGGTCGGGGTCGGCCTTGCCGGTCTTGGTGTTGGTGTAGGTGCGGTTGAAGATCGGCGTGAATTCGGCGCCCTTGCCGATGAAGAACAGGTTGTTGAGGATCTCGATGTTCTCGATCCCGAAGACACCCTTGCGCGCGTTGTTGAACGGGAACATCTGCAGGCCGTCGCGATGCGTTGCCTTTGCGGGTGCGACATCCGGGGCGTCGTCGTCGGCGAAATCGTGAACCTGGTTCTTGGCGATGGTGCCGTTCTTGGAACCCACCACGCGGATGGCATCCTCGCCGATGCCGGAGATGTCGCACGAGACGATCTTGAACCCGTCGACCTCGAGCATGGTAATGCCAATGCGGGCGCGTTCGATGCGGGTATCGACCACCGCATGGCCAGAGCCACCGCGAACATAAATGCCGACGGTCGAATCCACCGGGACGACACCCGGCTCGCAGGTCACCTTGACGCCCTCGGCATGAAATCCGTCCGATCCCACGACCTGCACGCCGTGGTGGGCGCCGGTAATCACGGTAATACCGCGGCCGAGCGTTACGTTGTCGGCATTGGCGACCCGGCAGTAACGAATCTTGCCGTTGACGTAAGTCGTACCGGCTTTGAGATCGACGGCGTCTAGCGTGGCACCGGCAAGGTCTTGGGTCCTGGGCAAGGAAAGGCGGCTCCGCGTGTAGGGCCCGGACTGCCGCGCTGCGACAGGCTGGCGAGCCCTAGTGTTGCTAAGTGCCTGCCTTGATAGAGCATTGTGCGGGCCAAGGCGAGATGCCGCTCACCATGTGCGCGACGAGCGCCGCTTGCGGCACCCGGTGCCGGGGACGGGCGCACGACACGGTGCGCTCGTCCCCGTTCGGATCAGCCCGGCCGATCTTGGCCGTTGGGCTGGTTGGGAGTGCTGGGCCTCGACATCAGGCCACGAAGGCGAAGACGATCAGCGTGGCGATTGCAACCGGGGCAACGAAGCGGGTGAGGAACAGCCAGGTTCGGAAGGTCAGGCCTTCGGTCAGTTCCAGTTCGCCGCGGGTTGCCTCGCGCTTCATCACCCAGCCTGCGAAGACCGCAGTGAGCAGCGCACCTACGGGCAGCAGGATGTTCGAGGCGATGAAATCGGTGGCGCCGTAGATCGTCAGCTTCTCGAACAGAGGCAGGAAGGCCAGCGGGTGGAAGTCCGCGAGCAGGTTGAACGAGAGCACCGAGCCGATGCTGAGCACGAAGATTACCGCGCCGATCAGCGGGGCAGCGATCTTGCGGGGCATGCCGCGATGTTCCTCGGCCCACGATACCAGCGGTTCGAGGTTGGCGACCATCGAGGTCAGCGCAGCCGCGACCAGCAGCACGAAGAAAGCGATGCCGATTGCGCCGCCAAAAGCCATCGAGCCAAAGGCAATGGGCAGGCTCTGGAACACGAGGCCGGTACCCTCGCTCGGGGCCATGCCGCTGGTGAAGACGATCGGGAAGATGGCGAGGCCCGCCACCAGTGCGACGATGCTGTCTGCGGCGACGATGATCAGGGTGGAGCTGGGCACCTTGATATACTTGGGCATGTAGGCGCCATACGTCATCATGCCGCCCATCGCGACGCCGACCGAGAAGAACGCCTGTCCGATCGCCAGAAGGAAGGTCTGCGCGGTCACCTTGCTAAAGTCGGGTGCGAACAGGAACTGCGTCGCTGCGGCGAAGCCATCGAGCGTGGCGCCGTAGACAGCGAGCAGGATCAGGATCGCGAAGAGCAGCGGCATCAGGATCAGCGAAGCCATCTCGATGCCGTGGCTGACCCCGCGCCGGGTAATGAACACCGCAATGCCCAGCATGAGCAGGGACCAGCCGGCCAGACGCAGCGGCGAGGCCATCAGCCCGTCGAACACGACCTTCGAGGAATCCGCATCGAGCCCGGCGAAGCCGGTCGATACCGCACGCCACAGGTAGTCGGCGGCCCAGCCGGCGATGACCGCGTAGAAGGTGAGGATGAGGAAGGTGGCAACAAGTGCCACGACCCCGACGCCGGCCCAAGCCGGCTTGCCCCCGGCCTCGATGGCGTTCTTGCGCATTCCGGCCACGGGGCTCAATCCTGCGCGGCGCCCGATCAACAATTCGGCCGCGACCAGCGGCGCGCCGATGCACAGTACGACCAGCAGGTAGATGATGACGAACGCGCCGCCGCCGTTCTCGCCGGCAACATAGGGAAAGCGCCAGATATTGCCGAGCCCCACCGCGAAGCCGATTGCGGAAAGCAGAAAGGTGGTACGCGAACTCCATTGCTCATGGACTTTGCCGTCTACGGGCTGTGACAAGATCGATCCCTCCAGTGGCGGTGCGGCGGAAATCACGAGGATCGGGCAGTGCCTTGCCACCACCCCGTGGCGGCACTGCGCACCCGTCCGCATCGCGTTGTAAAAATTCCGCAACAAGTTAGATCGAATATGGTATACGATGTCAACAGGGCGATGTGTGGAATTTTCAGGCACCGCGATGCCGCGCTCTCACGTGCTCATTGGCGGCGTCACTCGTTCCAGTAGCGGGAGCAGGCGTGCACTACGGCCTGCGCGGTTCGAGCCCTCTTGTCGGCGAGTGCGATGCGGGTGATCGCGACCGGTTCGACAAGTTGTTCGTTGCGGGCAGGAGCCTCGTGAATGGCGTGCACGACGTCCATTCCCGAGACGACCTTGCCGAACACGGCGAAACCCTGACGATCGGGATTGCGGGCGCCGCCGAAGTCCATCGTGGGCGAGGGCCTTGCGACGATCGAGAAGCTCGACGTGGCCGTATCAGGCCCCCATCGCGCCATCGACAGTGCTCCTGCAGCGTGGCGCAGTCCGGTCTGGCTGGTGCGTTCGAGTGGGATCGGTGCGAAGCGAGAAAACTCCTCCCCTTGCCGGGCCTCGAGCTGGATCACGTCGATGGGCACGTCGTCGACACCGTGAACGGTCCGGAAGAAGTGACCGCCGTCATAGTCCCCGACGAGCGTGTAGCGCAGGAAATTGCAACTCGAGATCGGCGCCGCGGCCAGCGCAATGCGCGCCTTGATCGTACCTGCCCCGGTCTCGATCAATACGTCGGTCGATTCGAGCGGGCGCGCAGTCGGCCCGCAGGCCGTGACGGCCACCACTGCGAGACATGCCCACAATCGATGAATACTCGACAAGCCTACCTCCTGTTGCGCGAATAAATAATATAGTATACGATGCATGGATGCAACGGAAAGCAGGGGGATCGCTTTCCGACTTTTGCCGTCATCCGGGTGGGTGTGACATTTGTGATCGCGGAGGCGGGGCTTCCCGATGAACCCGCGCCCGGGGTGCAAGGCAAAGGACAGGTCGTCATCGCAAGGGAGATGCCGTTTGCTCGCGTGCCGCAAAAGTTTTCGAATGGTCCTGGGCCTGTGCGCGCTGCTAGGTGTGCTCTCCATTTCGGGACCTGCCAGCGCTGTCCAGAGGGACTACGAGGCGCTGCTTGAGCTGTTCGAACGCTGGCGGGCGTTCGCGGCACCCGAGGCAAGCGATTCGGCACCGGACTACAGCGCTTCGGCGATGGCGCAAAAGGCTCGTGCGCTGCCTGATTTCCAGCGCGAACTTGCTGCTCTCGATATGCAGGGCTGGTCTCTGGTCCAGCGCAACGACGCGCGGCTGGTCGGGGCCGAAATGGCCGGGCTCGATTTCGACTTGCGCGTGCTGCGCCCATTCGCGCGCGACCCGGCATTCTACGTTACGCTCTGGCCGCACCAGACCGACGTGCCTTCGCGCGAGGCACGAGCGGCTCTGCCCCGGATCGAGCTCTATGCATTCACGTTTCCCCTGTCGCCGCAGGACGACAGCTTGCTGGCGCGCCGTTTCGAGGCAGTTGCACCGCTCTTGCGGCAGGCACGCATTAACCTTGCGGACAGCAATGCGCGCGACCTTTGGGTCTATGGAATTACCGCGGTCGAAGGGCAGGCCAGGGCGCTGCGCCAGCTGGAGCGGGGAACACTCGCGCTCAGTTCGCTCGAAGGTCCGGCGAGTGCGGATCTTTCGGGTGCGTCGCCCCGGCTGCGCCGCGCGGTCGCGAGCGCGCGCGAGGCGACGCAGGATTACCTCGCGTGGCTGAGGCACGAGGCGCCGGGCAAGACCGGTCCCTCGGGCGTCGGGAAGGATAATTACAGCTGGTATCTGCATAATGTGCACCTCTCGCCCTACGGGTGGGAGGAGGAGGCGACCTTGTTGCGGCGCGAGCTCGAGCGTGCCTATGCCAGCCTTCGCCTCGAGGAGCATCGCAATCGCGCGCTGCCCCCGCTCGACCCCGTCGCGAGCGCACAGGACTACGCCGCGCTGGCGCGCGATCGGCTCGACACGTTCATCGCCTTTCTCGTCGACGGCGGGGTAATCGAGGACAAGCCCTATCTGGAAGCCGCTCTGCGCCCGCGGATGGGCCACTATGTTGCCCCCCAGGATCGCGAATTCTTCGCGCAAGTGACGCACCGCGAGCCGATGCTGCTCTACGCGCACGACTACCACTGGTTCGATCTCGCGCGCATGCGCGACACGCCGCACGAAAGTCCGATCCGGCGTGCACCGCTCTTGTGGAACATGTGGGACACTCGCGCCGAAGGGTTCGCCACCGGGTTCGAGGAACTCGTCATGCACGCCGGGCTCTACGACGACAATCCACGCGCGCGCGAACTGGTCTGGATCATGCTCGCCAGCCGTGCCGCGCGCGGGCTCGCATCGCTCTACGTCCACGCCAACGAGATAGGTCTTGAGGAGGCCGGGCGCTTTCAGGCGAGCTGGACCCCGCGGAACTGGGCCGGGGCGAAGGACGGGCTCACGGCCTTCGAACAGCTGCTTTACCTGCGCCAACCGGGGTACGGCACGAGCTATATCTCGGGCAAGCTGCTCGTAGACCGCCTGCTCGCCGCCGAGATGCATCGAGCGCAGTCAACGGGCCAGGCGCTGCCGCTGGCGCAACTTCTCGAGAAAATAGACCAAGCGGGTCAGGTTCCTGTGACTGTGATCGAATCGGAAGTTGTCGGTTCGAGAGGCATGCTCGAATTCGACCCGTGAATGGTCGAGGTTAAATAGAGTCTTGGTGATTCGGGAATGCTTTCGTTGGGTTTGATGCTGGGCGATGTTTTCTCCATGACCTGTGAATTCAGAGAAAATCCAATGTACGCGAGATGTATGTGATGAATTACGTGATTTTATTTCATTGATTGCGAATTGCCCCTCTGGACAGCATGAGCGAATCGTATACCGTGTATGATATTCACTGCAGCGGAACCATGAGGGGGATTTCGATGAAACATGTGCTCTTGACGATGATGGTGGCGGCATCGCCGCTCGCGATCGGTGTTGCTCACGCGCAGGCGCCAGCCGATGAAGGGCTGGCCGGAGAGGCGCCCGCCAACGACATCGTCGTGACCGGTTCGCGCCTTCGCCAGACCGACCTTGTCTCGGCTTCGCCAGTCACGGTCATGGATCGTGCCGAGATCGACACGACTGGCGCGCAGAGCGTGGGCGAATTGCTGCGCGAGCTTCCGGTTGCCAGCCCTTCGGCCAGTGAATCGGCTGGGCGCGGCAACTCGGGCGCAGCCAACGTCGCCCTGCGCGGCCTCAGCGCGGTCAACACCCTGGTGCTGGTCAACGGTCGCCGCATGATCTCGAACAATGCCAGCGGCACCGTCGACCTCAACTCGATCCCGTTCGAGGCGGTCGAGCGCGTCGAGGTCCTCCAGAACGGGGCCTCGGCCGTCTACGGCACCGATGCCGTCGCCGGTGTGGTCAACATCATCATGCGCCGTTCGTTCGACGGGCTGCAGATCAAGGCCGGGGCGGGGGTCTCGGATCGCGGTGACCTGCCCACGCGCGATATCAGCCTGACCTTCGGCGACCGGTTCGACGACGGCGGGTTCGTGTTCAACGCGAGCTACCGCTCCTCGGGCGGCAATGCGATCGGCGACCGCCCGGTCAGCCGCGATCCGGACTGGCGTTCGCGCGGGGGGCGTAACTGGCGCGATTCCGCACCGACCTCGACCGCACTGCGTGGCATCGATCCGGCCAATCCGGACATTTGGTACGTGCTGCGCGACGGTGTTGCGCGAGGCCAGTCACTTGCCGATTTTCGTACTTACGTCTTCCCGGGGACCGGCGATCCGCTGAGCACCGGCAACGACGGCATCAACTACTGGCAATACGAGAGCAGCGCCTCGGAGATCGAGCAGTACAACCTGTGGTTTGCCGGTGAGAAGGAGATCACCTCGGGCGTCAATGCCTTCGTCGAGGTTTCGTACAACCGGCGCGAATCGCTTGGCTATCTTGCGCCGGACTACTTCGACACCTGGAACGACTACACCATCGACGCGAACAACGACTACAACACCTTCGGTGTCGACCTCGACGTATCGCGCACGCTGCTGGAGACACTGCGCACCGGTCCCACGCGGGCGCAGAACATCACGTCGAACGTGATGCGCTACGTCGCCGGGCTCGAAGGCAAGGTCTTCGGCAACTTCGACTGGGAGCTCGCGGTCAACTACCAGGACCTCGACTTGCGCAACGACGGCGGCCGTACGCTCGAGCGTGCCCGTCTCGAAGCCGCGCTCGGCGACAGCGACGTGTGCCGCACCATCGCGGGATGTGTTCCTCTCGACCTGTTCGGCGCGACCGGCACGGTCACCGACGAGATGCTGCACGCGATCACCGCGCAGCGCTGGTCGCAGACCGACGCATCGCTGACCTCGGTCACCGGCAACGTGTCGGGCACGCTCGTCGACCTGTGGGCCGGCCCGCTCGATATCTCGATCGGGGGCGAGTTCCGCCGCGAGACCTATCGTGAGGAACGTGACAATGCGCCTGACAAGGAAACGCCGACTCCGCTCTTCGCACCGCAGGCGCGCAAGGTCTCGGAGATTTATGGCGAGCTGCGCCTGCCGCTGCTGCGTGACGTGCCGCTGGTCCAGCTGCTCGATATCGATGCCGCAGTTCGCTATTCGCACTACAATCAGTTCGGCAGCACCACCAATCCACAGATCGGCCTGCGCTGGCGGCCGGTCAACGATCTGATGATCCGCGGTTCGTGGGGCACGGCTTTCCGTGCGCCGAACTTTACCGAAGCCAATCCGCAGCAGTCGCGTGGATACCGTCCGCTGGTCGATCCGTGCCAGGGCGACAACTTCGCCTCGCTGCCCGGCTGTAATGGCGTGCAGGCACCGGTGGTGACGGGCGCCTGGGTAATCTCGGGCGGCAATCCTGACCTGCGTCCGGAAACGGCCGAGAACTATACCCTCGGCTTCGTCTATACGCCTGACTACCTGCCCGGGTTCTCGTGGACCGTCGATGCCTGGCGCATCGAGAAGAGCGACATCATTGGCACCGCCGATCCCAACTACATCATCGCCGAGAATGCCGCCGGGACGAGCTTCGGCGGTGCGGTCAGCCGCTTCCCCGACAACTCGCTCGAGGAGGTATACTCGATCCGCGAGAACCTTCTGGCGCTGCGCGTGCAGGGCATTGACGCCGCGGTCGAGTACACCACCCCGCGCGCATCGTGGGGCCGGCTCAACGGTCGCCTCGATGTGACCTACATGGACAGCTACAAGTCCTCGCCCGCCGCGGGTGCCGAGCCCGTCGAACGTGTCGGTACCTACACCACCTCGCTCAGCACGCTGGCAAAGTGGCGCGGGACGGCTCGCCTGACCTACCAGAGCGACGATCTCATGGTCAGCTGGGGCGCCCGCTATGTCGATGGCGTCACCAACGAGGCCTCGCTGCTGGTCGACGGGGAGTTCCTCGAGGCCAAGAGCTATATCCAGCACGACCTTCAGGTGTCCTACGACATCGGCGGCGAGCCTTCGGCCCGCCTCACGTTCGGCGTCGAGAACCTGTTCGACCGGATGCCGCCCTGGCTCGAGGGCAACTACTACAACGGCTTCGACGCCAATACCTTCAACTCGCGCGGGCGTTTCTTCTATGCCCGTGCCGAAGCGAAGTTCTGAGGCTGGGTTGGCTCGACAGGCCCGGCAATCTCCGGCCTCGCGGCTTCGGGGCTGGGGCTGGGCAGGGCCACGCGCTATGATTGCCGGTCTCGCGCCGGGTTCGGGTTCCATCTGTGCGGCGAAAACTGCGCGGATGGCCCCGTCCCGGCCGGGCCGTGGTTGTCGCAAGAGAAGCGGCATGTTCATCGAAGGAGAATAGGGTGAGTTCCAAGAAGGCCTTGTGGACAGGTGTTTACCCGGCTGCCACGACCCAGTTCGCAGTCGACGGATCGGTCGACATCGACGAGACGCAGAAAGTCATGAGCAGGCTCGTCGACGATGGTGTCACGGGATTGATCCTGCTGGGCACCTGCGGCGAGAACAACTCGCTCGAACCCGATGAAAAGCGAGCGATCCTGGCCGCCGGTGTCGAAGCCGTGGGCGGGCGCGTGCCACTGGTGACGGGCGTTTCCGAATTCACCACCGCGCGCGCGATCGAATATGCCCGCGATGCCGAGAAGATCGGGATCGACGCGCTGATGGCGCTGCCCGCGATGGTCTACGTGCCCACCGAAGAGGAACTGGCCGCGCACTTCAAGGCGATCGCATCGGCCACTTCGTTGCCGATCATGCTCTACAACAACCCGCCCGCCTATCGTGTGTCGATCTCCTTCGCGGTGCTCGAGGAACTGGCCGCGGTGGACAATATCGTCGCGGTCAAGGAAAGCGCGCCCGACCCGCGCCGCTTCACCGACCTGATCAACCGCTTCGGTGATCGCTATCAGGTCATGGCCGGGCTCGATGACGTTGCGCTCGAGGGCATGATGCTGGGCGCCTCGGGCTGGGTTTCGGGGCTGACCAGCGCCTTCCCGCAGGAATCGGTCGCGCTGATGGCTGCGGTCGAGGCCGGTGACTGGATCGAGGCGCGGCGCATCTACCGCTGGTTCATGCCGCTGCTGCACCTCGATGCCGAACACGATCTGGTCCAGTCGATCAAGCTGGCCGAACAGATCATGGGACGCGGCTCCGAACGGGTGCGCATGCCGCGCATGCCACTGACGGGCGAGCGGCGAGCGCAGGTTATTGCCATGGTCGAGGAATGCGCCCGCACGCGTCCCGCCGGCTGATACGAATTACACGAGCTGTCCCGACCGACTGGGGCGGCTGGCCGAAGTCTTTCATCGACTGGCCCGCCGCCCTCCTTTTCGTATCGTTTCGCACAGCTCGGCACCGTGCCGTTTAGCGCAACCCGCGCTCGGCGCTGCAGACACGCACGACAAGAGGCAGCATCATAGCCGGATGCGGCCGGAACAAGCAGCAGCCGGCAAGGCTGCGGGTTGCCAGGACAGAACAAGAGGAGTGTGAATTTGCGGTCACAGCGTTTGATTGCCGGTCTCTCGGCCCTTGCCCTGCTGCATGGTCTTGCGCCATCCGCCTGGGGCCAGCGTCAGCCTGCTCCTCCAGTGACCGATCCCGCCGATCCGCGTTTTCTCACGGCCCAGACCCGCAAGATGGGCGGGCCCATGCCCGCCGAGCAGATGGCTCTCACGTTCGAGAAGCTCGACCTGACCTTGAAGGTATTTCCATCCGAGAAGCGCATCGAGGGCATCGCCGCGCTCGACCTGTCGTCGCGCCGCGCGCTCGACACCTTGGTGCTGGATTTCTTCCCAAAGTTCGCGATCGACCAGATTACCCTCGATGGCGAGCCGATCCCGGCCGATCATTACGCCAACCCGGAGGGGCAGTTGCGGATCGATCTGCCCCGGCCGCTGGCGCGCGATACGCGCATCACCGTGCGCATTGCCTATCGCGGTACACCGCCGCTGGCCAAGCGCCCTCCCTGGGAGGGGGGCACGACCTGGACGACCACGCCAGACGGCAAGTACCCGTGGATCGACACCTCCTTGTGGGGCGGCGGTTGCGACATGCTCTATCCCTGTCTCGACCATCCCACGCTCAAGCCGGCGCGCTCCGAACTGCACTACATCGTGCCCGAGGGTCTTATGGCGCCGGGCAACGGCCATCTCGTGAGTGCTGAGACGCGCGATGGATGGACCACCTGGAACTGGTCCGCGCGCAGCGTTCATACCTATGGTTCGGTGCTCAACGTGGGCCCCTACAAGGTCAAGAAGGGCGACTATCAAAGCCGGTTCGGCAACACGATCCCGATGCGCTTCTATTACCTGCCCGGCGAGGAAAGCCAGGCCGACGCGCTGTTCGCTGAGTTTCCCCGGACTCTCGATTTCTGGGAATCGGTGATCGGTCCCTATCCCTGGAGCGACCAGAAGATGGGCGTGATCCGCGTGCCGTTCTCGGGCCTCGAGAACCAGACGCTCAATGGTTACAGCGACGAATATCCCAAGACGCCGTTCGGCTGGGACTGGCTGGTGAACCATGAGTTCAGCCACGAGTGGTTCGCCAACCAGCTCTCCGTCGCCAATTACGATGACTTGTGGCTGCACGAGGGGCTGGGCTCCTATGCGCAGCCGCTCCTGGCCGAATTCTATGGTGGGCGTATTGACTACATGGCCCAGCTCAAGGGCCAGCGCGCCGCCATCCGTAACGACCAGCCCCTGGTTTCGGGGCGCAATCGCGATGAAAAGGCGGTCTATTCCGACCCTACCGGTCCGCGCGGCGACATCTATCAGAAGGGTAGCTGGGTGGCCCACAGCCTGCGTCAGCTGATCGGCGACGATGCATTCTTCGAATCGATTCGCCGCCTCGTCTATGGCCGCCCCGATCCCAGACCCGGCAACTTCACACCCCAGTTCGGGACTACGCAAGGCTTCGTGAAGATCGTCAATACAGTAACCGGCAAGGACTATGGCTGGTTCTTCGACGTCTATCTGTACCAGGCCGCTGTGCCCCGCATCCTCGTCACACGTACGCAGGACAAGGCCGTTCTGCGCTGGGACGTGCCAGGGGACCTGCCGTTCCCGATGCCGCTCGACGTGCGGGTGGGCGACAGGATCGTGACCTTGCCCATGACCGACGGCTCAGGCGAAGTGACAGCTGACCGCGATACCCACGTTCTGCCCGATCCCTATTCGAAGATCCTCGTCCAGTCCGACGCGATCGTCGCGTACCAGCAATGGAAGGCACAGCAGGCCAAAAGCGGGCAGTCGATCGACTGACCGTCACCTCTGCATAGCCAGCATGGGCGTATGTAATGTAGTGAAAAATGGTCGGGGAGACAGGATTCGAACCTGCGACATCCTGCTCCCAAAGCAGGCGCGCTACCGGACTGCGCCACTCCCCGACGCGCCGAAGCCCTTAGGTTTCCTCGGGCCTCGACGCAAGCACGTTCTTTCGCTGATGGCAGTTCACGGCAGAACATTGGGGCAACACGGCGAGCGAGTCCCGAAATAGTCCCGAACGATGTTCTTGAGGTGTTCCTCGAAAACCTCCACACGCCGCGCCCGTTCGCCGTCTGGCACGAGGACATGGGCGATGTGCTTTGGCACCTCATACCGATCGAGGAGCCGCCACACTGCGGAACGCCGATCGATACCGGGTGGCCCTACTTCGAGGAAGACGAGCCGCGGCTTTGGTTCACGCCGCTGCCGGATGCGCGCGTGATCGACGCTGCCTGGCGCGCAGCCGTTGGCGATGATCTCGGGGAGGGCTCGCACCATGGCTGACAAAGGCATCATTTTCAGCGCCGCGATGGTCCGCGCGCTCCTCGATGGGCGCAAGACGCAGACCCGTCGGTTGGTCAAGAAGCCAGCCGCACTGGACGCTCTGGCCGTCTTCAAGCCTGCATTCCTGCAATTGCCCGGGAACGCGGACCTTTTGCCATACGCCCCCGGCGACCGGCTTTACGTACGCGAAGCTCATGCAATCGACGGGGCACGAAGCTGGTATCGGCTCGGCCATGAAGAAGCTTTGGCTCGCGGCCCGCGAGTAGATGTTCGTTGGCGCCCTTCGATCCACATGCCGCGCTGGGCCTCGCGCCTGTGGCTCGAAGTGGCCGAGGTCCGCGTGCAGCGGATCGCCGACATCTCCGAGGCGGACGCATTGGCCGAGGGCATTGAGCGGGTCGAGTATCCCGAAAAAGGAGACTGGGGCTGGCCACAACGCCGGTTCGCAGAACTTTGGAACAGCCTCCACACCACCAAGGGCGAGCGCTGGGAGGACAACCCGTGGATCGTCGCGGTGTCGTTCAACGTCCACCGGGGCAACATCGACGAGGTGGCGGGATGAGCGGTCGACCCACTGTCTATCATGGCACGCCCATGACGCCGCGCGCTGCGCTTGCCGAAGTCCTTTTGGGTCGCGCCGCCTGCGTGTCCTTCTACCGTCCTGACGACGTGGAGGCGGTAGAGGCCCGATGCCCTGACATCATGTTTCGACAACGGCGCGTTTTCGTTCTGGCAAGCCGCGCTGCGCCGGGGACAAGAGTGGTTCTACGACGGCAGCGATTGGGTGCCGTATTACCGTTGGCTCGACGCGAGGCTCTGGCACCCCGGGAGGTGGGCGATCATCCCCGATGCTCCCGGCGCGCCGTCCCAGCTCAACGATGGATATCTCAACGACTGGCCGTTCGGGCAGAAGGGGGCTCCGGTCTGGCACATGGACGGCCCGATAGAGCGCCTTCTGAGGCTCTGCGAGCGCTGGGACCGCGTGTGCCTTGGCTGGACCGGTCCAAAGGTCGGCGCGCACGACTATCGGGCACGCATGGACGAAGTGGGGACTGCCCTCGGCAATCGCTGGCCGGTCCTACACATGCTTCGCGGCACGGCAGTCGCCTTCGATTATCCGTTCGCTTCGGCGGACAGCACGTCGCTCGCGCAGAATGGGTGGCGCTATGACACATCGCTCGATTTCGGAGATCCATGGGCCGGGAGGCGCGCCTACGCTGACCGGCTTGAAGGAAAGCGCAGGCGTGAGGAGTTGAGCGCATGACCGGCCAGAACACCTCGAGCGCCGTCATGGCGCAGCGGGTCGAAGCGCACGACAGCCTCGACGACTTTCCAACACCAGCCTGCGCGACCCGCGCGCTGTGCGAGTTCCTGCGCGGGCAGGGCTTCCAACTCGAAAACTGCAACGCGCGCGAGCCGACCGCGAACCGCGGCTACATGGTGCGCCCGCTGCGCGAGCACTTCGCTCAGGTCGAGGCGAGCGATGTCCACGACTACGGCGCGGGCTTTCCGGTGAACGACTACCTGTTCGGCCTTCTGCCCGAGCCGGTCGACTTCACTATCTTCAACCCGCCGTTCCGCCTCGCCGAGCAGTTCATTGAGCGTGCCGTGGCGACGAGCACGCTGGGCTGCGCGGCGCTGGTGCGCACGTCGTTCCTCGAGGGCGAGGGGCGGTGCGGGCGCATCTTCACCGAACGGCCTCCAGCCTTCGTGCTCGTGTTCTCCGAGCGCGTCGTGATGCTGCGCGGGCGCATGGTGCGGGCAGGGGAGCCTGACCCGGCCAACATCGACCCGAAGACGGGCGAGCCGCGCAAGGCTTCGACCGCGACGAGCTACGCCTGGCTGGTGTGGCTGGATGGGGAGGAGAATACGCGGCTGCGGTGGATCGCGCCGTGTCGGAGGGGGCTTGAGCGCGAGGGGGATTACGCATGATCTGCGCTTGCTGCGGTGGCCACGTCACATGGCGCGGCCCGCTCTCCAATCTCACCCATACCGAATGCGCGAGCTGCGGCGCGGTCAACGCGCAGCTCGTCGACCAAGCTGGTGATGCCACCGAAATGGTCGACGAGCTCCCCGAGGGCCTGCGGCGCGACGAGAGCGGTGCGATCGAGTTTCAATGCCGCTCTTGTGGCCAGTGGGCGGAATGGCCGGGTGAGCCAGAAGACTTCGAGTTCGACGCGCCTGAAAACCTATGCGGTGGATCGCCGCGCTGCCTTCCTTAAGGGATCGTCCATGACTAACCATGAAGCCAAGTACCTGATCCGCAAAGGCGCCTATTTCTACCGCCCCAACAGCCAAGGCTACACCGCGCGTACCGACGACGCGGGCCGCTACACTCTCGAGGAAGCGCGCTCGATCACGCATCCCAATGGTCCAGACGGACCTCGCGACGGCATGAGCTATTTGCCAGCGCCGGAGGAGCCTGAGCCGACCGATCTGGCGGGGCGCCTGATCGCAATGAACCGCGATTTCAAATCGGTGGCTCTGGCGGCCGCGGCAAACGAGGCCGCTTGCTTGGTCGGGCAAAGCGTCCGCCTGCTCGTTGAGAATGAGCGGTTTCGAGTGGCGCTGCAGCAGTGCGCAAAGCTCGTTGAGCGCAATCTCTATCGCCAGAACGAAAAGGTCGAGGACGTGGTGCTGATCGTGCAGCGGGCCCTCGGCGCCCGAGCAATGGAGGGTGAGTGATGGCCCCCTCTGACGTTGCGTTCTGGCTGCTCTGCGGCGGCCCCATCCTAATCCTACTGTACACCGCCCTTTTCGCCGCGTGCCGGGCTATTCTCAGGATCACGAAGCCATGACCACCCAACCGAACGAAGCACTTGTCGAGGCGGTGGCGCAGGCGCTGTGCCGTGCTGGGGGCTACGGGCTGTGTGTCGGTCAATGTCATACGGAGCGCTGCATGGATGCTGTCGAGCACTATGGACGAACCGCCCGCGCCATCATCCCCATCGTGCAGAAGGCGGCAGGACAGCCCGAGGGCGCACGCTGGGGTATGGGCGATCTTGTCCAAAAGAAGCGCAACAGCAAATGGCGTGGCAAGGTCGTTGGCTTCTACCAGACCGAAGCGACACCCATCGGCTACGCTGTCGAAAGCGCGCTTGAGGAAGGCAGCGTGCAGGTCTGGCCCGAGGCTGCGCTGGAGGATTGGGACGGCGTGACGGATCGGCAGGCGGTCGAGGCGGAGGTTGTGGCGTACTTCGACAAGCGTCGGCAGGAGACTGGATCGGCTGATGGCTGGAATATCACCATGCTTGCGCTTGAGATCGAGCGCGGCGAACACCACACCCTTCCGCGAGGATAACGGGCGATAAGGCCTGGGAGTGACCCGGGCGAGGGCGCCAGTAACAGGTATCGGCTCCACCCATGTATGACGGGCCGCCAGAGGTACAGTCCTGCGACCGAGGCCAATGGTAGATTCTCGCAGGCGGAGCATAGGGCCAGCGCCACTGGAACCTTCCCTATGACGGCAGACGAAACCGGGTAGTAGGTTGGCAAGCCCTGTGGCGGGAGGAGCTGACCGAGTGACGGGCCATCAAACCGCGACCGATCAGTCTGGCCGGTACCACCGCAGAGCCGCAAGAAGATCGTCAGGCTCAGACCGCGCGCTAGGCGCGCCGGCGCCCTCCACAATCGCGCTGCTCGCGTCCGCCTCCACTTCCTCAACGACCTCGCCGCGCATCAGCCAGGCTGCGGCCTCCCCGTGCGTGTCGAACAGGATAGGCTTGCCGCTGTGGAATGAGACGAGATCACCATCGGGGCGCTTGATGCCGAACTTCATCGCTCAGCCGGCCCGCACTTCACGTCACGTGCGCCGCACTTGGCGCAGCGCAGGCGCCGCTCGATCGCATGCATCTGACGACTGAGCCCGCGGGCTACGCATTGCGCGGTGAGAGCCTTGCTGTCGATGCGCCCGACGTGCCCGCAGCGGCAGGTGACGCGCAGGTCATACCCGTAGCGGTTGAAGTCGGAGATCGAATCGAGGCGCTTGCTACCCATGACGCGGATATAGCAGAGGGGGTAAGGTGTATGCGGCGCGCTGTTGACCGGTTTATCTGAACAAAATCAGAGTATTGTGCTAATGTTCAATTGCACAATATTAATATTGTAAAATACAATTGAAACATTTTTATTATTTATTTCGCGTTGCTGGTTTCACGTGGTAAAGCCCCTACTGCGACCCGAAAGGGATGGGGCGTTCCCAGACCTTGAAAACTTACGGCGGCTTCTCGTATGAGGGGTCGCCGATTTTTTATAATGTCGTGGTTTATTGCTTCTTTTTTAATCCTGTGTTCAGGAAAATACTGCCATTTCATTCGAGCAACGAAATGAAGGTGATTAACCTCGGGTCGCAGAGCGCGATGGAGCTAAGCTCCGTCGCGCTTTTTGCATGCTGAGTAGTCGTGATTTGCGATGCGCCCTCCCGGCAGTTTTCTTGGGGGAATTCACCGGGAGGGCGCGCTCACGTCGTAGGCCAACCCGAGGCGGATGGCCGGTTAAATTCAGGCAACCGCCCGCCCGTATCGCGCATCGAGGAAATCGAGCACCGCGGGGGACAGTCCTTCGGGCAACGGCGGCGCTCGGAACCTGGCGCGCCAGTCGGCAATCGCCGCCTCGATCTGCTCCAGCGTGTACGGCTCGACGAGCTCGTTGCCAGCGCCCTCGGGCATCCAGCCTTTCCGGTACGTGTCACCAGCAGCATCGCGGTAGTAGAAGTGCTCGGCCTGGTTGTTCTCGGCCGTGCCGGTGAAGCGGGTGAGGTTCACCTTGCCGATCGCGTGCTTGGTGCGACTGTGCGGGTTCGCCCAGGCGGGGCCATTGTAGCCGACCGCTAGGTTGCCGATGAGCTTGCCGTTGCCGTGCTGGGTGATCGCCGCGCCGCCCTGCGTGAAGCAGAGGTTCTCGATGATGTCGACGTTCACGCCATCGGGCTGCTTGGGGTTCTCCGCGCCCTCGGGCTTGCCGTAGGTGCGATGGAAGATCGGCGTGAACTCGACGCCTTCGCCCACATAGAAGAGGTTGTCGCGGACCACGAGGTTCTCGTTGCCCTCGCCGGTATAGAACGGCGCGATCTGGATGCCGTCGCGGTGCGCACCTTCCTTCGAGCCAAGCGCCTCGTCGTCGTCGCAGAAGTCGTGGATCTCGTTCTCGGCAATCAGGCCGTTCTGGCAGCCGAAGGCGCGAATGCCGTCCTCACCGCAACCGTAGATATCGTTGCGGGTAGCCTCGATCCCGTCGCACTCCATGAAGCAGATGCCCATGCGCGCGCGCTGGATGATGCTGTTGATCACCTTGGCGTTAGTGCAGCCCCGCATGCTGATGCCGTAGTGCGCATCGACCGGCACAACGCCTTCGTCGCAGGTGACTGTCACGCCATCGGCAAGAAAATTCGCGCTGCTGGAGACCTCGAGGCCGGTGTCAGGCCCGGTGACAATGACAATGCCTTTGCCCACGGTCACGTTGTCGGCGCGGCGCACCGTGCAGAAGCGCAGGGTGCCGTTGATGTAGTGGGTGTCAGCTTCGAGGTCCACGCCTTCGAGCGTGGCACCGGCGAGGTCATGGATCTTAGACATAAGGGTCTGCTCCTAGAAGTCGGTCAACCATGCACTTCGCCATGAAGGGCTGGCAGACGGCGCGTTGGTGGGCTTGGTCGGCGTAGTAGATCCCGCCCTGGCTATTCAGGCGCGGGTCGGTGCTGGAGAGCGCGGGGTCGAGCACGTAGTCGCCCCAAGCGCCCGTGACCTGCATCGAGAGCGGGTTCTCGGCGCGGCGCACCTTGCCCTCGTAGGGACCGCCCGGCTGTCCGCCGAAGTCCTCGAAGAAGCTGGCAGCGCGCAGGTGGCCGCGCATCTGCGCAAGGCCCGCAGCCATGGTCGTGCTGCCGGGCAGGGTGATGCCGGCCATGTACTCGTAGCCGAGCGCCAGATAGCTGCGGGTATCGTTGCGCACGAGGTCGATGAGGTTCGCGTAGATCTGATCCGCGCGCGCTGCCCCGTAGACCGGCGCGGTGTACTTCGCATTGAGGGTCTGCGAGCTGTCGTTGTGCCAGATTTCGACTGCGACGACGTTGCGGCCGGGTAGCGTCCAGTTGCCCGAGAACATCGAGTTGTTGAGGTAGTCGCGCTTCTGGCGCAGGCCCTTGTCGATGGCCTGACCGGTCCCGCCATCGTCCTTGTCGATGGTGCTGCCGCCGATCGCGTGGTTGATCACGCGCCAGTTGCGGATGCCTTGTCGTTCCAGCTCGTAGTTGATCTGCGGACCGAGGTAGCCTTGCTTGCTCTCGCCCATGATGCTCGGGCCGCTGTCAGCAAAGCGGCTGTCACCGTCGAGGATGAGCTGGTGCTCGATCGGCACGACACCGTAGGCATCCATCATCGCGCCGATGTTGGCCTGTATCTGGGCGGTGGTCTGCTTGCTGCGCTGGATGAACAGGCCGTAGAGGATGAAGGTGCCGTAGTTGCTTGAGCGCGGGTCATAGGCATGTCGCCCGATCTCGCCGCCGCTCGTTGCCGTCGTGCCCGTGTTCATCGTCGTGATGCCGGTGCAGTATTCGTCGTTCATGTGGATTTCGGCGGTGCTGGAGGCCCCGCCGGTTATCGCCACGACTTGAATGCCTGCGTGCAAAATCATCTTGCGCCGCGACTGGCCCGCCACCCTCTCATTGCCGAGCACGGTGTTTCCGCTGACTAAGTATTTGCTGCCGTGGGCGAGGAAGGGCGGCTGCGAGTTGGCCGCGACGCCATTGGCCTGAAATGACCCGAGGTGGTTCATGAAGGCGCGCAGGGTATTGGGCGCGGTGCCGCTGGCATTGCGGCCGATGCCGAAGACCGACTGCGCGGTGGAGCTGGCCGCGTCGAGGTAGCGGATCACCGCGTAGACCGTGCAGTTGTTGCCGGTGTAATTCGCCAGCGTGTCCTGCACCTCGAGCGCGTGCTGGCCTTCGAAGAGCAGGCCGGTGCGCCCGGCATGGTCGGTGACGACCTTGGGCGCGCCGCCCGGGGGAAGCGTACCGCCCGTGATCGCCACCGCGTCGGCAAGGCCCATCATGTCCGGCCAGGTGGTGACCTGATCGTTGCCATCGACCTCGGGGGCGAGCAGCGAGGCTTCGAGGCGAACATCGGTGGGGTAGGGCAAGTCGTAGGCTTCAACCGGAGCAGGTGTGCTCCCGCCGCCGCCCGCGCCGCCCCCGCCGCCCGATGCAAGCGCGATGCTGGACAGTCCGAGGGAAAGGCTCAGGCCGAGGCTCATTGGTCGCACTCCACAGCAGCGCCCATGCGCTCGAAATACCGGCACACGCGCAGGCCCGCCGAGTGGACCTTGTCTGCCCAGCTGTCCTTGGCGGCCTCGTGAATGGCATTGGCCGTCGCATCGTCGAGGATGTCCTCGCTGTCCGGCGCCGGGCGCGGCTTGGCGATGGCTTCGATATCCGCGTCCGAGGGCATCGCGATCGGCTTGGGCGCGCACATCGCGGCCGGAAGGCACAGCAGGATGGCGGGCAGGGCGAAGAGGCGCTTCACTGGCAGTGCTCCCGGTACTTGGGGCCGTTGGTCATGCCCGCGTTGCGAAGGTCGATGCAGGCGAGCGCCCGGTCCTGAGGCGAGACGGTCGCGCGCGCCTCAGATGGTTTGGTGGCCTCCGAAGCAGCGGCGCGGCTGATGGCGCTCTGCCGCTCTTGCTCGGCGAGAAGGTCGTTAACCGCGTCCTGCGCGCGCTCCTCGGCGGACCGGTCGCGCGCATCCATGGAGCGGGCCTGCGTCTCGGCGCGATCAGCCTCGACGGCGGCGCGGTCGTCGAAGCGATCCCAGACGAGTACGCCGACGATGAGCGCGATGACGCCAGCGGCGTACCAGACCCATTCCGGGAGAGCCTTGAGGCGCGCGCCAAGCGAGAGGAGCGTGGCCCAGATCACGGCTCGGCCCTCGGCTGATCGAACAGGCCCTTCACGACCCAGCCCACAAGCGGGCCCATGGTGGCGAGGACGGTGTTGATGAAGATGGTCGCGTTCTCGGCGTGCGGGATGAAGATCGCTGCCGCGCCGAAAGCGAGGTAGCCGCCGATCACCAGCACGGCGACCCAGAAGCGTTGCTCGGAGGACATGGCCTTCATGCGACCCGGGTCCTCATCCAGCCCCAGGTGAAGTCCTCATTGGCCGGGCGCTTCTGGCTCAGGACCTTGTACCGCTCGCCCTGCGAGCAGTTGAGCGCGCGCAACATCACCGTCTCAGCCTCAGGCCCTCGCTTCGTCCCAAACGCGTGCAGTGCTCCCAGCGTCGCCGGGCCGATGTCGGCATCCTCCTTGATATCGGCGTACAGGGTGCCGCGCTGGTTGAAGACGTTGAGCCATTCCTGAAGCCATCGAGCCGGAATGTCGGGGCCCATGTTGACGCCGGTGTCGAAGAGTTCCTCCGCCACGAGCGGCATGATCTCTGCCACCGCCGCGAAGCCCGGTTTGACGAGGTATTCCGCGCGGTAGATCGCTACTGCCGTTTCGCGCGGCAGGTAGCGCATGTCGCCCGTGTATCCGTTGCGGCGCGCCACCCGCTCGGTGATCCCCCAGCGGGTCGCGCCACCCCGGTCTGAAGAATGATTGCTGTATCCGCCTTCGACGCCGATCGTGCGCTCGATCATCTCGTCAATCGTCACTTCTCATCTCCCTCGCCGCGCAGGCGGCTCATGTCCTTGGTGGTGTTCTCGGCGAGCATCCGCGCAGCCTCGGCGCGCTTGCGGCCCATCTTCGCCGCGTCATCGACCCATGCGTCGAAGAGCTTCCAGATCATGTTGGTAAGCGACTTCATCGTCTTCACGCCGCCGAACGCGATCACGAAGGAAGCGATAGCAGCGCCCAGCGGGCTGAGGTCCAACCAGCGCACCGCACCCATCGCGAAGAGCGCACCGCCGCCGCCGATCAGAACGGAAACGATGAACGCGCGCCGGATCTCGTGGAGGGCTCGGCGCTGCTCGTACATGACGCCAACAATCGCGAGCCACCCGGTCACCATGCCAAACGCGATACCTGCATAAGTCGGATCGACGGCACCCAGCGGCGCGGTGACGAGAGCGGGGACGTACTTCGCTGCAGCTTCGCCACGCATTACCCACCCGCCGTTGCGATCGTGGCGAACCAGACGGCCACGAACCATGAAAGCGAGGACCCGGCGATGTACCAGCGCCCCTGAAGAAATGCGATTGCGGCCAACCACGAGCCAACCCCTGCTACCGTCCACATCACGGAGAGCAGGTAGCGGACGGCCAGAGCGCTTAGCCCGAAACCGGGGAGGCGAGTCGTGAACGGGAGAAAGGCACCCGTAACGAAGCTGAAGCTGAGGAAGCAGAGGAGCGAGGCGCCAGCGATAATGAGCGGGAGCTGAGGCACAGGCACATCGGCCCGGCCGCCCAGCGCCCGTACCTTGATGATGGTCCATAGCCTGCGAGCGAGCGGGACGCCGCCAAGGAGCGCCCCAAGCACCGCCCACCAGCGCATCACGTCCATCCAGTGGTCTGCGGTGGCGAGGCTCATCGCGTGCATGTCAGCGCGCTTGTGGAGGCAGGCGAGATCATTCAGGGCAGTTTCCGCTCGCGGCCAAGGCATTTGACCGCTCGGGAAGCCTAAGGTTCTGCCCCAGCGCCGTTACCGCCGTCATACCCTCCTTGGGCGGCTACCTGTGGCTGTTGCGGCAGTGTCCGGCGCCGAGAACTGCATCGAGCGCTGCCTCAGCCCACAGGGCCCAGCGCTTCCCGGCGATGGCGTTGCGGCCGATGCGTGCGGAAAGCGGTTCGTCGGGATCGGGAGCAACGCCGCGCCCGGTGACGACCCACCACAGTCCAGCGCCGCCAGTGTTGAAGACGGCTTGCGTGAGGCAGATCGCGAGGAGCCAGGCCCACGCTTTCAGGCGGACGATCATTCTGGCCAGCCGGTGGTGATGTCGATCGCGGAAACGGCATCGACGTTGGCGGCCGCGTTGATCTCGGCGCGCAGGGCGCGGGCGCGGGCGTGGCAGGCGTCGATGTGTGCGACGACCGCGAGGCCGACCGCGATCATGGCCTCTGCGTCGAGGTTGGCCTCGGAGTTGTCGGCCATCGTCCAGTCGATCGAGAAGGGCTGCGCTGCCGCCAGAGCGATCTGCGCGGCGAGCGTGGCGCCCACGATGTTGCGCTGCGCTTCCTCGCTCGTGTCGACGGCGCCTGAGGGTGTGTCAGCACCAGCGAAGACGTGCTGCGTGCGCAGTTCCTTGACCTGCTCCCACAGGCGCGGCTTGAGCACCTCCTCGGCGTAGAGGCTCGGATACTGCTCGAGGAGGTCCGTCACAGTCTCGAACTGCTCGGGCGTGCCGTTGTAGATCAGCTTGCCAAAGCCGGGATTGGCCGGGTCACTCGCAGCGATGCTGAACTGGATGAAGAGCTGGGCCTTCTGGATGATCCAGTCGATATCCCAGCCCTCGGGGAAGGCGTGGCTGTAGCTCATGCTTATTGCTCCGTGGCGACGATGGAGATGGTCTGGCTCGTGACCGAGCCGTTGGTGCCGTTGCTGCGATCAGTGATGGTTGCGACGAACTGGCGTGTCTGGGTGGTCCCCGCGCTGTCGGTTGCGGTCAGTGATCCGGAGACGGTGCGAGTGTAGGTCAGGTAGCCGGTGTTATCGTTGGCCACTGGCCTGACGCCGGTGATGGTCTCGGCACACGACGTGATCGTGAGGTTGGTCCAAGTAGCGACAGCGCCTCCGCCCAAGCCCCTCTCAAGCCTCACCACGACGTTGCACGCAATCGACTTCGATGCGTTCACACTCTCGCCTGTGGCGGCGCCCCAAGCCGACACTGCGCTGTTCCAGGCGTTCACATCGGAGGAAGAGTTTCCGTAGTTGATCGTCGTCGTGCTCCGGCACGCGTAACTGAGGGCAACCGAGATCGGATTGCCGTTGGAGCCAGAGGGACCGATCGAGATGCTGGCATTGCTGGCGATCGACGACGATTGCCCTGCGTTCTTGAGGGTGCCCGCGCTCAGCGATCCACCGAAGTAGGCAGAGCCATCCGTCTTGAGGTACTGGATGGCGTTGGCCTCGGTGCAGTTGGCAAGGTTCGCCTGCTCGGGCCCGTACCACTCGAGGAACTGGCTGTTCGAACCGAAAGGCGCGCCCGACACCTTCATGTAGCCGCCCGCGCGCATGATCGAGCGGCCATTGGTCGCGTCAATGCGGTAGGTGTCGGCGGCATTGCGGATCGTGCCGGTGGTGAGAGTGCCGATGTTGCCGGTGATCGCGGACAGGTCGGTCACGTTGATCTTGGCGGCGGTGACGGCGCCGGCGGCGAGGTTGTCGGTTACGACGGCCCCGGCGCGCAACTTGCCCGCCAGCGTCGCGTTGCCGTTCTCGATCACCAGTGCGTCGTAGAGCGTGGTGCCCGCCAGGTTGGCGAGCACGACCTTCTGCGCGGCCATGGTGACGTTGGAGGTGCCCGCGCCGTCCGCACGCGCGGCGATGATCGCATTGCTCGTCCCGGCGTTGGCCAGCACGCTCCAGTAGGCGACCGTCTTGCCCTCCACGCTGGCAAGCGCGCTGGCCTGCTGCGTGACGCTGGCCGAGAGCGTGTCGATCTGGCCGGTCTTGATCTCGGCGGCAGAGGCAACGCGCCAGCCACAGCGATACCAGGTGATGTCGTTCGCACTGGCCGTGCTGCCGAAGTTCGACCAGTGGTTCATCAGAAAGAGCGCTGCGGTGTTGGTGCCTGAGGGCATCTGGATCAGCTTGCGGAAGCGGTAGACACTGCCCGAACTGCCCGCGCCGATCGTGTTGCCTTTGGTGTCGGGATCGGTCGCGAAGACCAGGCGGCACTCGCCCGTGTTGGTGCCGCGCAGGAGCACGCCAGCGCCGATGAGCGAGCCGCTGTTGAGCTTGATGTCGGCCTCGATCACGACCCAATCGCCTGCGCTGAGCGCCGCAGGCGCGTTGGCGCCGGTCTGGGAGATGCCGCGGTTGTCGTTGGCAACCGATCCGAGGCGCACAGCGTACGGCGACACTTCGCCCGCTATTCGCGAGATCGTGGCCGCACCGCCGCTCCAGTCCGCCCAGCGCGTCGGGTAGGTCGCCCCGTCGAGCCAGTCTGCGAACATCGGGTTGGGGTTCATCAGGCCCGCGGCAGTGCTGGCCGCGACGCTAGCGCTGCTCGCCGCGCTCGAGGCGGATGCTCCCGCATTGCTGGCAGACGTCGAAGCCGAACTGGCGCTGGACGCTGCAGCGCTTGCGCTGTTCCCCGCGTTGCCCGCACTGGTTGCCGCTGCGCCAGCGCTTTGGGCTGCGGCGCTGGCTGAGCCATCGGCATCGTCGGCGCTGTTCGATGCTTGGCCTGCGTAGGTCGAGGCGTTGCCCGCCGCGGTGTTGGCGTTGGTCGCGCTAGTTGCTGCTGCGCTCGCGCTCTGGCTGGCCTCGCCCGCCTTCGTGGTTGCGGTCTGGGCGCTCGTCGAGGCGGCGCTTGCGCTGTTGCCCGCATTGGTCGCGCTCGTCGCGGCAGCGCCGGCACTGTTGGCGGCGGCGTTCTTCGAGCCGAGCGCGTCGCTTGCGCTTGTCGAGGCCTGGCTTGCAAAGGTGGAGGCGTTGCCTGCCGAGGTCGCGGCATTCGTTTCGCTCGTGCTGGCAGCGCTCGCGCTCTGACTGGCTTCGTTCGCTCTGGTCGCTGCCGTCGAGGCGCTGGTCGCAGCTGCGTCGGCGCTACCCTTTGCGGCGTTGCTTTCGGTCACGTCCTCGAGGAACAAGCCCGCCCAACGTGAGGTCATCGTGTCGACCCCGGCGGTTCCGTAATTGTTGATCCACGGACGCCAGGAGGTGACCTCCAACGATGTGTAGTTGAGGTTCAGATTGACGTCGAACGATGCCCAATCAAGGCCTGCATCGCGCAGGTGCGCGGTACGCCAAACAGTGCTGCCGTCGCTCAGAACGAGCTGCAGGCCAATGCGCGCAGCAACAGCGCTGCCCGTCGTCGAAACCCAGCCACGGAAGCGCAGGGTGCGCTTGTTGAGGTTGCCCTCGCGCATGGCCGCGCCTTCGTAGGCGTCTCGTCCGTTGAGCTGTAGCGCCTTCGAGATGTTATGGCTTGCGAGGCCCGGCGCGTTAACCACTGACAGGCCGCTGCCAGTCCACTCCCCGATGTCGTTGTCAGAGAAGCGGCCCTTGTGGACGAGGTTGCCGAGGGCACCGCTCTCAGCATATCCGACCGACTTCGCCGCGACCGTGGCGCTGGACGCTGCCGAGTTAGCGCTGGTGCCTGCGTTAGTCGCGCTGGAAGCCGCATTCGTAGCGGAGCTCGATGCATTTCCAGCGGCAGTCTGCGCTGCAGTCGCCGAAGCCGCGGCTGCGGTTGCCTTCTCGCCAGCTTCACCTGCCTTCGTACTCGCTGTCTGCGCGCTCGTGTTGGCGGCGCTGGCCGAGCCGCCCGCAGCAGCGGCGGCGTCGAGCGCGTCTTGCTTCGCCTGCTCGGAGGCAGACTGCGCCGCCTCGGCATCGCTCTGGGCGTCCTGCGCCAGCGAGCGGGCTGTCTCGGCGCCCGACTGAGCTGCCTGCGCAGCAGCCGCACTGGCCGCCGCGCTCTCGGTGTCGCCGTAGACCTCCTGCAGATCGCTGATGTCGCTGAGCAGGCTCGGGTCGATGTTCTCGCGCGGCACCTCGCCGAGCAGATCGTCGGCATCGAACTTGGCCGTCCAGCCGTTGCCGTCGTAGCGGTAGAGCTTGCTGTCCGAGGTCAGGAAGACGATGCGGCCGGCGAAGAGGTTGTCGGTCGGGAGGGCGCCAACGATTTCGTAGCCGCCCGCGCTCTTTGTCAGGGTGACCGGCAAATCGTAGGCCAACCCTGCGTAGGCGCCGCTGCCGGTGGCGCGCAGGGTGAGCGAGGCCATGTCCTCGCCGACGTCCATTCCGCCGGTGATCGAGTAGGTGCGACCCTCGATGGCTATCGAGAGGTCTTGAAGGTTTGCTTGCACGGTTAGAACGAAGCGGTCGCTGACGTCCGTGCCGTCGGCTAGCCTCGCGACGAGTGATCCGGTAGCCGCGCTGTAGTCGACAACCGATCCATTGCTGTATGCCGCGATGATGATCGTGTCATTGGTCAGGTAAGCTGTGGGGGCAGTCTCGAGTTTGTCGAGCCGCGCGCGCTCTTCGTCCGTCGCTCCGACGGTTGCGCCCGGTTCGGCAGGCTTCAACTGGTCGATCGGTGTGCCGTCGTCGTACTTCGGCTCGATCAGGTCCTGATAGACAGGGTTGAGAAACGGATCGTACCTGGTCGGCTCGACAGGCTGGATTGCGGGACGTTCATCGCGATCCCACTGGTAGATATCGGCGTGTTCTGCCTGCAGCACCATCGGAACGCGGCCATCGACCTGAACGGAGGTCTGTACGACGCGGAAAAGCTTGTTCGTCCAGCCCAGCGCGCCAAACGTCAGGCGCACCACGTCGTTCTTCTGCACCTTCCAGGCGCGGTAGCTGAACGTCGCGGTGAAGCGGCCCGAGTAGAGCATTCGCGCGATGCGCTGCTTCACGAGGCGCTGGGCCTGCGCTGGATCCTGCACGGCCTGGAAGTCGACCGTCTCCACACGGTCGATGCCATCCGGGCTATCTACGCGCACCTCCGGATAATCGAGGGCCTGATAGAGCGAGGTCTCGGACGGATCGATGAAGGTGCCACGCACGACGTTGTAGGTTTCGTCAAGCGGAGCGGTCTGTTCCCACGTGAAGCCGTCGAGCACGTCATCGTCGGTGAAATCTGCGATCGGTGACGCGAGATCATCATGCAATACCGTGATCCGGATTTTGCCGTCGACATCGTCCAGCTCTGCATTCATCGAAGCCTTCAGCTGGTCGAGCACGGTGCTCGTGGCATCTCCCTCGGAGAAGACACCATCGGAGCGATACCGCGGCTGCGTTCCGCCATCAGCAAGCGCGACTGGTTCGTCACACAGGTTCGCCGCTGTGATGAAGCTGGCGAGGTCGATGCGGGCGGCAGGGATACCCTTGCCGACGGCGAGCCGCCACTCGCCGGTCGATGGGTTCTGAATACGCCAGCCCAAGAGATACCAGAGCAGCTGGATTGCCGGATTGCGGCTCGCATTGTCGTCCCACGCCCAGGTTGTCTGGTCGTCGGTTCGCATGGAACCCGATCCACCGGATACCGAACTGTCGAGGCGGGGATCGTAGGTGAGAGCGCCTTTACCCACCAACGTGAAGCGGGTCGGGATCGACTGAGCAAAGGGGCTCTGTGCCTTCTTGCTGTTGCCGGTCAGCTTGAAGCGGAGATAGACCCAAGCAAGTCCGGTGTAGCGACGGGTCGTGCCCATGCGAGTGCTGATGTTCTTCGCCGCAGCAGGGCTGCCGACTGTGTGGCGCTCGACGACGAGATAGCCACTGTAATCTGAGGTGATCCCGGTAGAGGCAGACCAGGCGAGCTTGTCATCGAACCAGATCTCCTCGAAGCCCGCGACCTCATGGCTCGCCGCAACGAGGAAGCGGTGCAGGAGCTCCTGGTTGCTCGAGAACTCCTGGTCTCGGATGTCAGTGGCCATCGCAGTGCGGCCCAGCACGAACTTGCGTGGCGTGCGCGGGTCAATGCTGACACTGAGCCGGTCTGCAGCAGCGCTGGAGGTCGCCGGCGCCTTGGGACGCGACAACATCGAGGCGCCGAGCGAAACGGCGCCCGCCACAGTTGCAATCGTCGAGGCAGCAATGGAGGCACCGAGCGCGCTGAATACCATCGTGCCACCGAGGGCCGCGCCGATGCCGGTGCCGATCATGGCGACGCCTGCCACAATGCCAGCGATTTTGCCGACAGTGCCGAAGAACTTCTTGCTCATGCGCCTACACTCCAGGCGCACGTCCATTCCGATCGGTCGACGCGATAGATGCCGTCGGAACCGTTGTGCTCACCGACGAAGAGCGCAGCGCCACCGATGCACACGCCCACGGCGCACTCATCCATTACGAGGTCACCGCGTCGTGCGTATGCGACTGGCCTCTCCGGAAGCATGGTGTCGATCGTGGCCCGGAGGTCGCCTGCGCCGTATCGCTTCAGCGCGCGCGTCGAGCCAGTCGCAGTGGTGTAACGACCACGGAAGTCCGCCGCGAGATCGACGCCGGTCATGGCAAGCACGGCACCGGCGCTGAACAAGGCGCAGTCCATGGTGCCGTAGCGGTAGGTCACGCCATTCAGGAGCGGCGCAAGATAGGCCGAAAGGCGCTGCTCCCAGTCAGGAAGGCGGTTCATGGCAGGTTTCTCGCGCCCCAGGCGTTGCCCCGGAGCATGCTTTGGGCGATCGGCGTCGTGCCGGCCGTCGCGGTACCGTTGGCGATGGCGATTGCTGCCGATGCGGAGAGGTCGCCGGGGTCGAACAGTTCCTGATCGAGGTACGTCCGGTTGCTCGCCTGGCTGAACGCGGAGAGATAGCCCTCAATTCCTAGCTTGATGGTTTGCTCACTCTCATCGCCTTCGATCGAGAGCGAGACCATGTAGCCGGTGTAGTAGTGTTGGATCGCACCTTGCTGAGCTCCATCTGCATTGCGGATCATCCGCCAAAGCGACGCGCTGCGCCCGATCCAGTTGCTCTGGTCCCCAATGATGTTGAGCGTCTCGTCGTCGATGTCGCGCAGGCCGGACAGGCTACAGGTCAGCTGGTCCGAGCCGCCCGATTTGGCCGTCACCGAGCCAATTTCAACGAACTTGCCATCGGTTCCGATGAAGGCGTGATCGTCCATGTCGTTGAAGCCACTGCCGGTCACGACCACGTCTCGGCCGAGCGTATTGATGCGAACCGGATTGCCCGCGATGTCGAGGAAGGCGAAAAAGCCGGGGCGGATGATGTCGCCGTCCAGCGCGGCGGATGCGGCGGCGTCGGGGCGGCTCATCAGAGGGCCTCTTCAGCATTGATCGTGAAAGCCGAAACGCCGTTGGTCACCTGCCAGCCTTGGCGCGGATCGATCAGCGCGGCGTGCATGTAGGGGGCGATGGTCTCGACGACGGTGCCCTCGGCGGGGATCTGCATCAGCTCGGGCGTTAAGGTTGCGGTGCCTTGGCCCGTCCCGTTGGTCTGCAAATCCTCGGTCAGCATCACAAGGCGGTGATGGCCCGAGGGAAGGGGCACGGTGAGGTAGTGGCCAGCGAGCAGCGGAGTGGCATTGGCGGGCAGGTTCTCGAGGGGCAGCGTCGTGCCGCTACCGGCCCCGGTGCGCACCGTCGGATTAGTGCCCGTCCGTTGGTTGCATGCGACAGGAAGGCGGAAACGATGGACCGGGCCGCGCAGGGACAGGAGGAACGCGCGCCAAGGGCGCTCCTCGTCCTCGGTCATCCGGGCGACATTGAAGCTGCCGAACCACCGCTGCGCGCCCGGCATACCCGAGACGCGGCGGCGCCCGGTCCAGATCGAGCGGTTGACCTGAAAATTCTGGTCCAGTTCGATCTTTACGTTTTCAAGGTCGCCAGTGGGCAAGGGGATTTCGGCCATGTGGGGCAGGGTAGGCGCGGGGGGAGTGCGCCCTTACCGCCGTCACATCTTCGCGCGGGTGGCTGCCTTGAGGTCCTGCGCGGCGAGAGCGCGGCCACCTTGCGCGCCCTGGATGGCGGCTTTCTGGGCCATCTGGTTCATCTGCATGATGAGGTCTTCGGTCATCACCGCGTTGGACAGGTCGAAGCGCAGAACCTGGGTGACCGCAATCGCGCCACCGGGCATGGTCGCGCTCGCGCCTGTCATGGCTACCGCGCTCGAAAGCTGGTGGTTCGGGATGATGGTGCCGTTCTGCGAGGGCGTGAAAAGCTCCTGGCCCTTTTCGCCCACCAGATAGGTCTTGCCAGCGGTCACCGGCCCGCCACCTGCGCGCGCGCCAGCGATACCGAGGAAGTTCCCGATGCTGCCGAGGACATTCGTGCCCACGCCACCCTTGCCAAAGATTGCTGCCTGCAGCTGCAACCGCACGAAGTCGCTGATGATCGAGTTCAGCACATCGCCCGCCACACCGCCCAGCTTGATGAACTCGGTCGAGGCATCGGCCAGGCCATCGGTCAGACGGTCTACGGCGTCGAGCTCGATGTTCTCGATGGCGTCGTTCATGTTCTTGGCGGTCTCGCGAACCTGACGCCGACGGCGAGCGAGGGGGCTTTCGTGGTCGATCTCGACGTTCGTGCGACGCGCGGCTTGGGTTTTCTCAAGGTCTGCGCGGGCGCGTGCTGCGTCGGCGATCTCGCCGGCAGCGATTTGAGCCTCGAGCTGGGCCTTTTCCTGCTCCTCTAGGCTGGCGAGAATGCGCAGATTGGCTTCGAGGCTCGCCTGCCGGGTGGTGGCGAGCGATGCCTCGGCACGCAGGGCGTCTTCGGCGTAGCGGCCTTGGTTCTCGTTCGCGCGCTGCTGGCGCTCCTGAGCCTCTCGCAGGGCATCAGCATTGACCGCAGCGATCTTCGCTTGAGCGAGCGCATCGTTCTGCGCGAGTAGCTGCTCCTTCTGCGCCTTCATCAGGTCTTCGTCAGCCGCGACCTGTCGGGCATATCGGGCACGCTCGTACTCGATCTGATCGTGCTCAAGTGCGCGGCGAGCCTCGGCAGTGCCCAACGCGTCGGCTTGGGCCTGCTTGATCGCCAGTTCGCCTTGAGCGAGATCGTCGGCGAAGCGCAGGGCGATTTGTGCCGGGTCGGGGCCTGACTTGCTGGCCTTCGCCGGCTTCTCCTTTTCCGTTTCGGTTGCAACGGAAGAAGGGGAGGCGGGGCGCTCTGACACGATGTCTACGCCCTTGGCGCTCGCGGCCTTCAGGGCAGCCTCTTGGCGATCAAGGGGTGCGCGCTGCTCAGCGATGAGCGATAAGGCTTCCCGATCTTGCGCGTTGTAGTCGCCGCTAGTCGAGGGGCGGTAGGCCACTCCACCGCCACCGGGTGTATAGGCAGCTGAGGTATATGAGCGAGTGCGGCGGCGGTCCTCGATGGCTTCCTGCTGGCGATTCAGGTCACCGCGCTGCTTGCGGATCTCTATGGCCTCAAGGGCAAGCAGTTGTTGTGCGGCATGTCCTGCTTGAGATGCGGTGTTCCGCAACTGATCGCCAAGGGACTTCACTTTGCCTTTCGCGGTATCCGATGCCTTGCCAGCGATATCGATCGCAATCCCAGCGTCCGTAAGCCTCTGTTCGAAAAGCTCGGCCTTCTCCGATGCGCTCTTGGTCGTTTCGCCAAGCGCTTTAATCTGCCGATCCGCAGAGATGGCTTCGACTGCAAGATACCCGATGCCAACGGTCAGGGCAGTGACGGCAAGCCCAACGGGGCCACCGAAGGCAGCGAGCAAAGAGGCGCCAGCGGCTCGCCCGGCCATACCAACCGCACCCATTGTGGTGACAGTTCCTGCGGCGCGGGCTTCCAGTGCAGTCAGGGCTACAGTCGCCAATCCGGTGGATGTGGCGCCAGCGGCCATTCCGGCTGCCAGCCTGCCGACCATCACCGCCGCGAGGACGGCGATAGCTTCGGTCACGATGTCGAGGTTGTTCGCCAGTGCATCGAGTGCTGACACAATCGCGGCAGACGCGCCATTCGCCTTGTCCGCCTCGCCGATATATTTCGTGAGCGCATTGGTGAGATTGGTGAAGGCGGCGTCGATCGTCAGGCTCGCTCCACTGGCCTGCTTCTCCAGATCCGCCATCGCACGCGTGATCGCGTTGAAGAACTCGACGTTGGACACTCCCTCGCCCTTCGTGTCCTTGATCTTCCGCGTCAGACCTGAGAGGCTGTTGCCGGTCCCGTCGATGTATTTCGACGCCTCGCGCAAAAGCGGCTGCATCGTGTCGAGCAGGGAGTTGAATTCCTCGGCTTGAATTCGCGGGCTGCCGAGTGCCTGCCCAAGCTGGAGGAGCGAGCCGGACGCCTCGTTCGCGCTCGTGCCACTGATCCGAAGCGATGCCGTGACCGCCCGAGTGAGGTCGATCAGGTCGGACGTGCTGGCGCCGAGTTCGGCCTGGTTTTGCGCCGCCCGGCTGTATAGCTGGCCTACGGCTTCAAGTTCGACACCATTGCGCTGGGCGACCGTGAACAGCTGCTCTTGTGTGCCTGCGAGGTTTTCGCCCTCAAGACCTGCCACTTTCAGTGCGTTGGTGAAGCGGGTGTAGCTGTCCGCCATGGTGGCGACTTCGCGCGCCGAGAAACCCGCCGCCAGCCCGGTAGCAATCGACTTGAAGGACGAGGAAATATTGGTGGTTGAGCGCCTGAATTGATTTTCGAGGTGAATGATGGACCGCTCTTGCCGATCAAAGGTTGCAGTCATCCGGCGCTCGAACTGGCGCATGTCAGCTTGCGCCTTCTGGGCTTCGAAACGAAGCTGAAGGATTACAGGGTCTATCTCGGACATTGCGGCAGGCTACCGGGCCGGGCTATGTGACCTTACCGTTATTGGGGAATGTGCATGCGCTTGTTTTTGATGGTATTCGGGCTGCTTACTCTTGCCTCATGTACCTCAAAGGAACAGCGGGCTGCCGACGTTCTTAAGGCTGATGTCGCCAACAAAATGAAAGATCCTGAAAGCTCCAGGTTTTCAAAGTTGAAATTTCACCTCTCGATGCTTTGTGGTGAAGTGAACGCGAAAAACTCCTTTGGTGCTTACGCCGGTGCTGAGCCGTTCACAGCTTCATCGGTAAGCGCTCAACTGCGCAGTGAAGCAGAAGCCATAGACGCGAATTTGGCCGGTGCGAAGATCGCAGACAAATCGAGATTCACGAGAATTTTCGATTCAAAATGGGAGCAGTGCCAAAGGGGTGGTGTTGTCGTCGAATAGCCGCGCAATTCGACACCCCGCCTTCAAGCAGCCAGCGTCCGCATTCGAATCTAACTAAGCCCATGCGCCGACAGAAACCGCCCGAACCTCTCGGGATCGGCTGACCGGGGCGCGCTGTCCGCGCCTGAATGCGCCTCGTTATGAGCTTCAAGCGCTTCAAGGTAGCCGCTCATAGACAGCCGCCCCCAGTACAGCCCCATGCCGCCGCAGTTGGCGATCACTTGGCCTTTGCGGAACGGCTGCGGCTTTTCGGCGCGGCCTCGGTCTCGTCCTTTTTTTTTAGGTCGATGCCGAAGATGGCGGAGTGAAGGATTGCCCAGGCCAGCGCCATGGCTTCCGAGATGGGGCGCACGGGGTAGACATGTTCTTCGATCAGGCGCGCGGCAGTGGTCGGGCCGACCGGCTGCTCTTCACCATCAATCATACCATGGTTGCCGCCGATCAGGCCCTGCAGGATGATGTTGCGCACGTCACCGATGAGGGCCGAGCCCCCGCCGAGAAACACCGTGCCGCCGTCCTGCGTCGGAGCAAGGCCCGCGCCGATCTGCTCGTACATGGTGAAGATCGAGCGCGGGTATCCCTCATGCCGGTGGGCAGCGGGGCCGCGCTCGATCGCAACGATCTGCGGCATGGGCAACCAGAAGCGGTATTTGCCCCCGGCGAAATCAAGGTCGACGGCGGTGTCCGGCATCAGGCGGCAGCGGTCCAGGCAAGTTCGCCTTCGCCTTCGAGGGTGACGTCGATGGTGCCGGCGCTGTCCTGCGAGTAACCCTGATTGCGGGCCGTCATGATGGCCTCACCGACGTAAGTGCCCATCGATTCCCCGGCGTCGGTGCCGTCGTCACGGAAGAGCTCGACCTGGTAGGTCTTGCGCACGCCGAATGCGTCCGACATTTCGGCCTCGAGGTCGATGTTGTCCGAGCCGTTGCCAGAGATCGACCACGACGAGCCCGTGACGCGCAGTTTGCGCGTGCCGGGACGGTTGGGAACGGCACAGTCACGGCGGTAGGTCTCGCTGGTCTGCGCGGTGCGGTTGATGGTCACGCCTTCGACGCCGCAGAGCAGCGTGTACTCGGCGGGCGGGCCCTCGGCAGTCTGAATGCTGATCAGCGCGAAGTCTGCGCTATTCGGAACGGACATGGCAAAACTCCTGCATGATTTGCAGAAGCCTAGCCGCGTCAGTCGTCCGACTTACCGCCGTCGATGGTGTGGAAGCGCGCCCGTGCGCGGTCTGCGGTCCACTCTGACATCGAGGGTGCTGCAGCGTCGAGGATGAGGCATCGCATCTGATGCGCCGCCTCGTCATCACCATCGCTTTCCAGCTGATCGGCCGCTGCGTTGATGTCCTCAGGGTCAATCGCTTCGGAGCGCATCATCTGGATGAGGAAGGCGCGCAACATGCGCTCAGCGAGAGGTTGTTCCATCGACGCGAGAGTATCAGCCAGTGTAGGCCCTCGCAACGACGCTGGCGATGCCATGGAAAGCGTCCCGTTCTGCGCCATCCTGCATGAGGCGCGTCGAGCGGACTGCGAACGAGTAGCGGCGCCCGGCTACCGTGAAAGCATGGGCGTGGACCGCCTCGACGAGCGCGCTTTGCAGGTCCGCGCAGTGATCTTTCGCCGTCCTCGTCATGCCCCCACCTTCGTCGTAGACTGGCTTGGCGAAGCTATGCAGCTGGAAGGTCACCTCCGAGCGCGCGGTGCAGCCTCGGCCTCGAAGCTGGGCCTGCGTCCCCTCGAGGCGGATGAACGGCCACGCGGGATCTTCGGAGACGGGATCGATCGAGGCCTTCGCAACGATTTGGGCAAGCGGTGCATCAGCTTTGAGCGCGATGATGGCGGCGCGTTCGGTTTCGCGCGCGAGATCGGAGGCCATGGTCAGTCACTCGATTTGGATTTGCGCACGACGTGGTCGACGGCTCGGCGGACGAGCTGGGTTGCCTCGTCGCGTTTGGCGTCGCGGGCGGGGGCCATGTAGGGGCGGGCTGCGGTTTTCGAATCCCCGAACTCAACTAGAACCGGCCCGAACTTATCTGTTCTCGGGCCAGCTTTTCTGGATGGCGCGAATGGGCGCGCTGTTCTGCCAGCTTCACGCTCGCTCCCGAACTCTTGCGCGGCAGCGTAGGGCGCGTTGCTGCTTACCTCGACGACCAGCGGTGCGACCTGGTTCGTCTCGATGTTGTTCGCGAGTACGCCGGTGTCGTTGTTCGGCGGTTCGCCCGGTGCGGATGCGACGTGCTTCTTCCCCGAAACTGCGCCGGCAGTGATGCTGATCTGAGCCTCGGTCTGGATCATCTCGCCGGCAGCGAAGAGAGCCTTGCCGACCTCGCGCACCATGCGCTCGCCTCTCAACTTCCTGAGCCGCGCTGCGTGAGCCTTGGCACCGATCGTCGGCATCAGGCCTTCCTCCCCCGCAATTCGAACCCTGCCGCGCCGGTATCGCGTGCTACGGCTTCGATCATCCACACCCCCTCGAACGGTCCCTCCAGGAACTCGATCCGCTCCTCAGTGCTGATCTCGCCCTCTAGGGTACCGGCCAGCACGATGATGCGCCGGTCCTTCTCGGTGAAGCCCTCGGCCTGACGCATCGTCTGCGTTGCGGCGTCGACCTGGGCCTTGCAGGGCCGGTGCTCCACGCCGCCGGGCGCGATGATGCTTCCGCCGTCGTCGTACTCGGCCGGGGTGTTGGTGATTACGCGTGCATCCCAGAAGATGCCGCCGAATGCCTCGCCGAACGCAAGGCCGATCTGGGCAAAGGCCGCGTCTAGCATGGCGTGCCAGTGAAGCCGACGAGGACCGGACCGCCGAAGTGGCGTCGCTGGATTTCACTGAACTGCTGGCCCCAGACCGTAGCCCTGTAGCCGCCCTTGGCGCGCTGGCTCACCACGCTGTCGGAGATCGTCGCGCTGAAGGTGCCGGACTTGAACGAGGTGGCGCCCGTCGTTGCGAGCATGCCAGCGCCGCTGTCCATACCGATTCCGTTGAGCGCGAGCAGGTGGGCCGTGAGCAGCTCGGTCGCGTCCTGCTGGGCATCGCCGTATGCCTCGCCCACCCGCGCTTCGGCCTTCGCTGCCCACGCGTCGTACTGTGGCTCGGTCAGCGTGGTGAACGCTGGGTAGAGCGCTTGGAAGTTGGCAAGGGGGAGGCGGGCGTAGGCCATCAGTAGAGGGCCCTGATGTTATCGGCTGTGCCACCCGTGCGAACCTGCAGGCACATCAGCGGATTGTAGCCTGCCTGCAGCGGCACATCGGTCTCGACGTTGCCAAGGCGATCCATGAGGTTTGCTGTGCCCGCAACGCCGACGAGAAGGCCGCGGCACATGCCGTTCGGAAGGTCGTTGTTGGCCTTCGTCACCAAGGGGTACTGGCCCGCAGCGTTGACGTCGTAGAGGCTGGAAGCATCGATCGGTCGGTTTGCCATGATGGCTCCTTGCAAAAAGGGCCGCCGCGTGCGTGACGAGGCGGCCCTTGGTATTCGGACGCAGCGCGCTTACTTCGCGGGCTTCTGCAGCGTCTCGACCTGCTTGGTGAGGTCGGCCTTGTCCTTGGCGAGGCCATCCCGCTCGGCAGTCAGCGTCTCGACCTGCTTGGTGAGGTCGGCAACCCACTCCTTGAGGTCGTCAACCTCCGAGGTGTCGGCGCTCTCGGCATCAGCCTTTTTGCCGAGGTCGGGAAGCTCTCCGATGATGGTTTTCGGGTCGATCTCGACCGTCTGGCCGGGATCAACAAAGACCACGCCGCCCTTGGTGCGGATGCCGCGCGCGCCGAGCGCATAGTTCGTGTACTTCTTCATGGCTCAGGCTCCATCTACGAAGGTGATGGCCTTCGGGATGCGGTTCTCGTAGCCGCCGATCGACATGAGGCCCGGAACCTCCCACGAGAAGGGGCCCTTCTGATACGGCTGCGTGTTGAACAGCTGGTGGCCGCCACCAGGCAGGTGGAAGCGATGGACCTCGGGGGTGTTGGCGTAGGCGGCGATACGCTTCGTGCCGCCTGCACCCGCCGTTTCGAGGTGGCGAGTCTTCTTGATGGTGAGCGGGCCGCGATCCGTGCTTTCGCGAAGATACTGCAAGGCGCTCATGGTGGTCCCGGCGAGGCGCTTCTTGCGCAGGATGTTGAACGTGGTGGACGGCAGAGCCACGGTGTCGGCCTGGTACGTCTCGTTCGTGTTCTGCTCGACCGAGTTGATCGCGTCTTCGATGATCGCGATATCCTCGTCAGCGTCGGAGTTCGCCGTGATCTGGCCCGCCGCCGTCACGGTGGTGGCGAGCGGGTTGTTGACGAAGCCGGTAGCGAACTTCGCGCCGTCACCGCGCAGGGCAACCTTGTGGATGAAGCGCTCTGCCGACTTGCTGGCAGCATCGGACTTGTCCGCGATGACGTTGATGCCCAGCTGCTGGCCGCGCTCGAGGTCGAGGCGGTTCCACTTGTAGCCGATCGCAGCCATCCAGTTTTCCTGCAGGAACTGGGTGCGGCTTGCGTCGGCATACGGCATGTCGTCGGCGGCAACGTCGAACCATTCCGGCTTACCGGCGATGTCGCCCGAGTAGTACAGCGAACCTGCCGACCAAAGGGTGCCCTGGGTGTCGACCGGCATGAACTCGGCATAGTCGGCTGCCGGGTACTTGATCATGTAGATGCCCTGCTCGACGCGCAGGAGCTGCGGCGCGAGGAAGGCGTTGACCTGCTGGGCGTCGTTCAGATCGATGCCCTGGATGCCGTCCACGAAGGAGGCAACCGACACATCCTGAGCTGCGAGGTGAGCGACCGCAGCGGCGACGCTATCGAAGAAAATCTTGGTCATGGGGTCCCCCCGTTAACGGCGCACGACGCGGACATTGCCCGCCGCAGTGATGGTGTCGTCGAACACCCAGCCCGCGATTGCGGTGTTGCCGGTGTCGACGTTGGTGATGGCGCCAGCGGCGGTCACATAGACCGGATCGTCCTTGGTGGCGGCGGTGGTCGATGCGACCCAGATCTTGCCGCGCTCCTTGACCGGGAAAATATCGCCGGGGGCGTACTCGTCCGCCGCGCGATTGGCGGTGACCACGTTGCCCTTGTGAGCGATGGCGACGCCCACGACATTGGCGGAAGGGGTCAGCGAGACACCGCGATCACCCGCGCCCTTGAAGACGAAGCGACCGAAGGGGCAAGGGGTGGCGCCCTCGAGGATGCGGCTGACGATGTTGGACAGCTCGCCATCGGCTTCCATGCCGGGATAGCCCTGCGGAATATCCTCGCCGAAATTGCTCTGAAGAATGGACATGGAGGTCGCTCCTTATGCGGCCTGACCGCGGTATGCGGTCTGCTTGTCGGCGAGCCACTGGGCCCGGGCGGTGGAGGCGGCAGTTGCGCCGTCCGTGACGGTCTTGGGCGAGCCGAGCGGCTGCACGGCGTCCTTGGCAGGCTTGGTGTCCTTCGCGAGGACCGCGAACGATGCGGCGATCTGCTCAGCGGTCCAGTCCTTGGCTGCATCGCCCATGTGCTTGGTGACGGCGGCCGCCTTGATCTGCGCTTCGTCCATGTCGTCGGATACCGTGACGCCCAGCGCCTTCGCCTGGTCGGCAACGACCATGAGCGCCTTGCCAGCATCGCGAAGCTGTGCGGGGGTGGGCTTGGCGTCCTTCACCTGCTGCTCGAGGGTGGCGATCTTCGCGTCCTTGGTCTGGCCTTCGGCAGTCAGGTTGGCGACCTGGCTCTCCAGTCCGGTGACCTTGGTTGAAGCTGCGTCACGGGCAGCGATGAGGGTGGCGATGGTCGTGGCGGCGGTGTCCACGTTGGCCACGTCGACGGAAAGCCCGTCGATAAGTACGATCTTCGGCACAGGGCTCTCCTGAGTGAGGGAATCGAGGATGTTGGAAGGGAGGGCGTCGCAGACGGCAAACCCGTCCTTGATGGCGCATTCGGAACCGGCGCGGCCTGCCTTGACGAGGGCAACGTGGTTGCCACCGGTAATCTTGGACTGGCGCGCCTGGCAGACGGTGCCATCGGCGCACTTGAAGTCACCGAATTCGAGCGAGGCGCCGTAGCCGTTGCTCAGTTCGCGCTTGCCTGCATCGACTTTGGCGATCGTCGCGGCGTCAGTCAGAAGCAGATCGAAAGCGAGATACTCGCCGTCGCGCATGGCGCCCATGATTGTCCCTCGGGCATGGTCGCGCCAATTCTCGGAGGTGACTGCCTCGTGGGGATGATCGTCGGTAACAGGCTTCCCGATGAAGGAGCGTGCGGCGGCGGTATCGAAGACCGTGTTCTCGTCGCGCAGGACGTTGACGATAGCCTGATCACGCAGACCATGCTCGTTGTTGGGATCTACCTCGCGGCCAGTGTACTGGTAGACACCAGTTCGCGCTGACCGGGCCCGCACGGCGAGGTAACCGTCAGCAGTGCGGCGAGGGGCATCAAGCGTGAGGCTGTCAGCAAAGTACATGCCCCGCACGGTATTCGCGCGCCTTACATGGGTTTACCGCCGTCAGTCGTCGAACGTGATCACCGCCTGCGCTCGGCAGCCACAATAGGGCTGCTGCCCGGGGCGATCCTCCGGCGCAGTGGCATCCGTGTACTCGTTTCCGTCTCGCGCTTTGTGATCCGCCCGCGGGTGGGCCTTGCGACTGTGTCGCCAGCGCCATGTCTCGATGCCAGCCTCGCGCCGCCGCTCATCTGCAAGCGCGCTGGACAGCTTGTTGAGCTGGTCCGAAGCAATGCGTGTTGACCGGTCGCGACCCATGTCCACCGCCTCGCGGATCGTCTTCGCGACCTCTCGTGCAGGCGTCCGATTGCGCAGCCCATCGAACACGGCGTTGCCGATCCGCTGCTGAGCCTGCGCCGACACGTCCTTGATCAGCGCGGTGTTCCACTCGATGTGCGTCTCGAGCGGCGCACGCATGTCGCTGGCGCCCAGCATGGTGTCGAGGTCTACGCCGGTCGCGCTCAGGACTGCGCCGCGCCACTTGCCTCGATACCAGCGCTCGGTGCGCAGGGCCCAGTCACGCACCTGGGGCGTGAGCAGGAGCAGCAGCCGGTTGACCTGCTCGGCCGCGCCGTCGATCTCGGCCTTTACGTCTGCGGGGGCGTCTGTCGTCAGTTCGGACAGGCTGCGGGCATAAGCGTTCTCGATCGCGGGCAGGGCGGCTGACCACGTTTGCACTACGGGCAGGTAGCAGGCGCGGTAGAGGTCGGTGGCCATGGTCGCCGGCGGCGCGATGTCGCGGATGACGATGGACTTGCGGCGCATGCCAGGGCGGGCGCGGCGGGTGAGGGTGGCGAGATCGTATGTCATTGAGCTTCGTCAGCCTCAGGGATATATCGACCGCCGTACCCCAGTGTTTCGGACGTAGAGCAGGTGCGGGCTTCGGCATGCATCTCTGGGGTCGCCTCTCGTTGCATCATGGCCCTAGATGCGGCACATAAGGGCCAAGTACGGGGTCGTTTCGGACGTCTCTTCAGGGCTTGCCTCATCGAAGTCCGTACCTCGTTGCGCTGATGGTGCCGGGGTGGTATAAGGACATCATCCACGGACCGTTTCGGACGTATGTTCAGCGCCTCGCGCATTGGACCCCGTGGTCACCTCACCCACCACATATTCATCGCGTAGACGGCTTTCGCGTTCGTCTCGTAGATGACTTTCATGGTTCCGCGCCGGGTCACATAGGTGGCCTCGAACCTTGGGCCGGAACGGCCTCGCGCCGTACCTTGTGAGATCGAAGTAGCACGGTTCAGGTTCTGGATCCCGCGAAGCAGGTCGCCTTGGGTGATGGGCTTTGCACCTCGAACCTTGCCGCTCGGTCCGTGCTCCTTCCAAGCGTGACCGATGCCCGAATGATCGAGACGCAGTTCCTTGCCGTCGATGTCGATTCCGGTGCGCTGCTTCACGAGGCGCGCGGTGGATGCCGTCACCTTCCCGACCGGACGTTGCTTCTGTGGCTGCGGGTTGGCGATGGCGCGGGCGACATAATCGGAAGCCGAGCCACCGCCACCAGGGCCTGCCTTGAACTGGCCGCCGCGTCGCCCGCGCCCCCACCGATAGGGGTTCGCATCGTCAAAAGGGCGGTCGCTGTTCTGCGCACCCCCGTCCTCGACGACCTTCCGCTTCCAGTCGAGGTCCAGTGGCTCGAACAGCTCAGGCCCGAATTCGAGCGCGCCCGCGTACGGCTTGATCGCCTCCAGATCGAAGCCCTCGGGGACTTCGTAGGACAACGTGACGTGGGGCTGGTAGCTGTCGAAGTCGTGCGATCCGCCGGCCTCGACCATGCCGTGATGGCGGCCCTCGATCTCGTAGGAGGCGAAAAGCAGCACAACGGCGCTTTCGCCCAAGCGCTCGATCGCGCGCGGGCCGCCCGGCTTCACGCGAACATGGCCGTTCTCGTCGCCAGTCCAGCCTTCCCCCATCTTCATCGGGTCGACGGCAGTTTTCGAGTAGAGCACCGTGACATGCATGTCCTCGGCGGGCAGCGTGGACTTGAAGCCGTTGGCCTTCGCCCATGCGATGAGCGGCGCGGCGTTCAAGAGCTTGCGCTGGACGTAGAGCGGGCGGGGCTGTGCGTCGGCGAAGAACGCGGTCGCTGCGTCGTTTGCGGTACGGCGGACGGGCACGTTCAGCCCGCCACCGGCAGATGCTGGATCACCTCCTTCCGATTGGATTGCAGACGGATCGGTGCCGTCGTCGTCTGGATTGAGCCCGAAGCGCTCGGCCTCGGGGATTTCGGCAAGCGCCTGGTCTAGGCCGGGGATGTATTCGCGCTCAGAAAGCAGGTTCTGCACGCCCTTGGCGAAGGCCTCGTTGGGGATGGAGCCCGTGGCCTGGAGCTTGGTCACCGCGTCCATGGTGACGTTGAAGGTGTCGGCTTCTTCCTTTTCGGAGGGCACGGACAGGGGCGCGAACTTCCACGTCACCTTTTCCGGGTCTGCGCCGGCTGAGCGGATCACGAAGGGATCAAGCTGCTCGAGGCACGGGCGGGTCTCAAGCTTCTGGCCTGCGACGACCGCCTTGTTCCAGTTGTCCATGTCGTGCTGACCGGTGGCGTTCATGCCAGCTGGCGAGCGTCCGGTGAGGCGCGTGAAAGGAATATCCGACACAGCAGAAACGCGCTGATCGAACGCGTCCATCATGGCGGGAATGCCGGCCCAGGTGACCTGATAGTCGGTGATCGTCTCGCCCGCATCGTCTGCACCGCCTGACGATCGATAGACCGTGGCATTGAGGCTGCTCTCACCGAGAGCGATGACCTCAATGCGCTTGTTGAGCTGCTCAGGCTCGCGGCTGTCGAGGTCCGGTATGCCGATGCGTAGCAGCTTGGCCTTCTTCACCAGCGCAGCGAACCAAGCCTGTGTGTCGTCGGATCGCTGCACCTCGGTGAAGACGCGCAGGAGGCGACTGTCTCCCCAGAACGCTTCGTCGTCTGCAATGGCTGAGCCCGCAGGCAGCCGAGCGCCCCGGAAGCAGATGACACGGCTCGGGTGGATCGGTACCGCGGAGCCTTGATCGCCCTGCATCTCCCACATCTCGGGCTCGCCGTATCGGGGCGAGGCGAGGTCCTTGATCCAGTCCTTGCCGGTGATCTGCCAACGCGACACGACGTTGATGGCGACAATGCCGCCCTTGCCGATTTGCTCGGGCTTCAGTTCGCTGGAGTGGTCGCCGGCTGTGATGATGATGAGCGCGCCACCACCGATGCCGCGCAGGGTTTCGGCTTCCTGCACCTTGGCGATCAGCCCGAGGCGGTTCTCTTCCTTCTCGATCGCCTCGATGACCTTTGCATCGGCCTGCCAGTCGCGCCATTCGCGCACGCGGTCCTCGGCGGGAATCGAAATGACCTTCTTCATCATGCCGGACGCCATGTAGGCGGCGATAGCAAGCTGATGGGTGAAGATGCCGGGAAGGGCGGTAGATGCGGACAGGCCGCTACGGCTGAAAGGGTTCAGGCGGCCGACTGTCTCGATCGCGCCTCGGAGACTATCGGTGATCCAGGCCATGCGGGGGAGGGTAGGCAGTAAGCAACTGAGCGGTTACCGTTATTGCACAACGTCACAAAGCGATTCTTCTGGGGAATTTTCATGGCTTTCAAGTGGTCTTGCCCACATTGCGGAGTGCTTCAAACGGTCGTCGAAACAAAACTCGACGTCAAAGCGCATTCCATAAAAGTGGGTAACTCCGCGGAAGGTGATGTGTCGATCGTTATGCAAGCAGTCGGCTGTTCAAATTCGGAATGCGATAGGATCACAGTTGAGGCGTGGCTTAACCAAAATTATGGTTACCCTAGCTACGGTCTGGTTTCTCACGGTCTTATTGGATCGAAAATTTCTATTCAGCCCCGATCAAATGTAAAATATCAGCCTGATTACATACCGGCCCCTATTCGAGAAGATTATATCGAAGCTTGCCTCATCCGTAATGATAGCCCTAAGGCAGCAGCGACCCTTGTGCGCCGCTGCCTTCAAGGAATGATTAGAGACTTTACTGGAATAACTAAGTCTCGTCTAATCGACGAGATTGGCGCTCTTCGAAGTTCCCTAGATGATGGTAAGGCGCCTGATGGCGTTACTCATGACAGTCTTGAGGCTATAGATGCGGTACGGGGGATTGGTAACATTGGAGCGCATATGGAGAAAGATATCAATCTTATAGTTGATGTCGATCCAGATGAAGCTCAAGCTCTTATTGAACTCGTTGAGATGCTTTTCGAAGAGTGGTATATTGCACGACATAAGCGCCAGATGAGACTCGCGGGTATTGCTGCGATGGCTGCTTCTAAGAAGAATGACTTGGCTGAGCAAAAGCTTGCGGCTGCAGCGTCTACGGCCGCTCCTGAAGAGGGTGCGTCTTAGTCAAAGAAGGCTTTCCATCGAATAACCTGCCTTCCCCATCATCAACTCAGTCATCGCCCAGACCAGCGCATCGGCGCGGTCTGGCGATCCCTCGCCGACAAACCCAGCAATGGTGAAGTTGCACATCTGGTCTTCCAGGTCGGGGAACTGCCCGACATGGCTGACCTTGCCCTGCTCGTAGAGCGCGGCAATCGGCTCAGCGCGGATCACCTTGCCGCGCGTGGCGGTGACCTCCTTGAATCGTGGCATCTTACTGCCACCGCCAGCCCGCAGGACAGCGCCGACCATCGCGCCGCCGAAGTTCCGTTCGGCCACCACGCAATCCGCCCCCCACTTCTCGACCTTGTCGGCCACACGCCGCCCCCAGCCTTCCGGCGATAGCTGGCAGGTGGCATCCTCCAGCACATAGGCCCGGCCATCCACGCCCTTGCCAGCGACGACGATGCCGATGTCATCACCCCCGCCGTCGCCTTTGGTGCCTGAGGGGTCAACTGAGACGACGATACGCTGCATGTCGGGCAGGGCGGTAGCGGCGATGCGGTGGCGGTCCAGCCCGGGTATCTCGCCGCCCTCGGTTTGCCGGTCCTCCAGCGCCCAGAGCGCGCCGTTGACCTCGCTCGCCCATTCGCCCGCCTCGAAGCGCAGCCGCTGCGCCGCGGACATCGAGGCCAGCACTTCGAAGTACTCGGCCGGCAGGTTGTCGGCGTTATCCGAAGGGTTGACCTTCATCTCGACGTAGTCGTCGGGATTGGGCAAGGCCTCCTTCGTGCCGGGCTTCAGCTTTGCGCGGAAGAGCTGGAACGACCAGTGCAGCTTGCTCGGCGGATTGCAGTCGAAGTAGGCCTTGAGCGCGAGGTGCGTGCGGCCAGTCGCCTGGGCGATCTCGGGCGCGAGCTCGCACTTCTGCGCGAGGCGGGACATCGCCATCTCGACCGAGCCCCACGGAATTTGCGAGGACTCGTTGAAGTAGAGGGTGACGTACTCGGCGCCCAGGATCTTTTCGACGCGCTCCTTGTCGTCGAGGCCCGCGATCCAAATCTGCGAGCCGTTTGGAAACTCGACGTAGAAGTCGGTCTTGTCGAAGCGGACGCGCAGGGTCGGGAAGCACAGCTTGAGCACCTTGGGCAGCGTATCGGCCCAGATCGAGGTCTTCGCGTGGTTGAACCGGAAACGGAAGATCGCGTGACGGCTGCCGGGCGCGTTGATTGCGCGCTGGATGATCGCGCGGACGAGTAGGAAGGTTTTGCCCGAGCGCGAGCCGCCACGCAGCATAATGTTGCGGGCGGTGGAGGCGAGGAGGTCGCGGGCGAGCTCCTGCCTTGGCGTGAGCTTGGCGATCGGCGGGCCGCCGTTGTGGCCGATTGGGGTAATGGCGTTCACGACTGCGTCAATCGCTCCGGGAACTGGCACTTCAACAAGCGCGACTGCTCTACCATCATCTGGCAACAAGCGATGGCGGCCTGTCGTGCGTGATGATGCTGTTCATCGAACATGCGCGCGGAGATCATGGTGGGCAGATGGGTGACTGTGACCCACGCCGCGTTCGGACCGCAATGCCACATTCCCTTCGCGGGGCGATCCTCAACCAGATCGATGCGGTACTCATCGAGGTCGATGGTCACAGCGCCGCATCCTTCGCATCCACGACGACGGTAATCCCGCCCGAATGCTCGACCCGATCCTTGAACGCCTGCACGTCAACGTGCTTGCCGATGAGCTCGAGGCGCTTGGTCCTGTCGCTGATCTTCACCTTGTCGACGATCGAGAAATCCTCACCCTTGCCCTCGCGCACGGTTTCGACGCCTTGAATCAAGCCTTGGCGCCAGATCAGCGGCCACTCCTTCACCGGGCGCAGGTCGCCGTTGTCGTCGTAGAGGTCGGCAAGGTCAGCCTCTGCCTCGAGAGCAAGGCGAGAGAGCAGCCAGTCAGCATCGACCTTGGTGCGATCCGACCGATCCCGTTTTTGCTCAAGGATGGCCGCTGAGACCTCAACATGCCTCAACAGGCGCTCGCCCTGCGACGAAGCCGTCTTCGCGCTGTAGCCTGCTCGTATGGCCGCCTGAGTGGCGTTCAGATCGATGAGGTACTCCTCGACGAAGCGGCGTTGCTTGTCGTTCACTGCCCCACCTCCCGAAGATACCGCTTCCTTGCCTCGGTCATCCTCTTGCGCCCGATCGCCTTCGACCAGGCCAGCACGGTGGACTTGCCCCAGATGTTCTCCACCCGGCGCCACCCATGCTTCACGAACTTCTCCATGAACTCGGGCGGGATCGGCTTGGGCGCGGAAGTGGGCAGAAGCTTACTCTTCGACATCGTTCACCTCGTCCTCGTCGATGATGCCGAAGTTGACCGTCCTCGCGAGCTGCATGAAGCTTTCGCGGGCATCGGGCGTGGCGCGGTTCCATGCGCGCACGACCAGCGTGCACAGCGTCGTGTCGGTGTCCTCATCGTCGAAGAGGGCGCCCGTCTCGTATCGGCGCTGTGTCACGGCCTCGCGCAGATCCTGAACCTGCAGATGCTCGCTCGAGGCGCGCTTGAGCAAGGGCAGGGCCTCGTCCTTGGGCAGGCTGGCTACCGCAGCATGGTGCTCGACCGAGAGCGAGGCATCACGCAGGGCAGGGGGGAAGTGCAGCGCAGCCTTGAGCGCATCCTTGAGCCGACGCGGTGCCAGCCCGAGGTTGTCGCTCAGGAAGTCGAACTTGGCCTGGCTGAGGTGTCCGGCGTCCTTGCCCTCAGCCATCCAGTCGGCGATCTTCCAGTCCACGTCGAGACGCTGGGCAACAAGGCTGCGTCCCTTGGCGACCCAGTCGTCGAGCGGTGCGAGCGGAGCGGCCTCGATCGTCGTGATCGCGTTCATTCGTCATTCCCCCTTTCGAAGTCAGCAGTGCAGGGGCGGTCAAGGCCAGCCTCCCTGAGATAGATCGGATGCGCATCGGGGTAGCGACCGGCGCGATAGTTGCGGTCGAGGTCCGCCTTGCTCATGCCGTTGGTGAGATGGCCGATGAGAAGGCCATTGCCGGTGCCGGGCTTGGCTCGGGGTGTGGAGGGTATGCCGAAGAGGTCAGGCTGCATGGAGAGCCTCTCTCTTCGGCTGAGGGATTAGAACGGCTTGCCGGACCTGATTGCGTCGATGGCATGCTCGAATGTTTCGTATTGGCAGTCGGTGCTCGAAACAGAACCGTCCGGAGCCACAACGAGGAAATCGTCGAATTCGCCCTGGCAGGTGATCGGATAAGCCTCCGTATGGCTGAACGGCGTACCGTCCTGCCTCTGCATGTCCGTGACAACGATACGCCAAGCAAGGATGGCGGTCAGGTCCGTCGGCGCAAAGTCCTCGTCGGTCCCCTTGTACATGCTGGGGTGCAGAATGAACCACCCGGGCTGGGCTGGGATCACAGTCGTTGTCATGGATATCTCCGTATTGAGGGAAGGCCGAAAATATTCCAACGTTTCCACCCACTTTCCAACGGGGGTGGAAAGTTTTTCGGCGCAGAACTCCGGGGGTTTCCGGTATATTTTCTATCTTTCCATCTAAAATAGAAATACGCGCGTAAGAGTGCACGTTGCTCCCGTGTGCGGAAATCAGCATGAGCGCTGGAAAGGTGGAAAGTTTCGGCGAAATATGCCGAATTTTCATATCCTTATTTTGTTTCCACCACATCTTTCCATGGGTGGAAAGGGCTGGAAAGCTGGAAAGTTCACGCACCGCGCGGCCTCCCCAGCTTGAATTCTTCCTGCGTCTCTGGCGGAAACCACCAGTTGAGGTTCTGCCCGTGGCGCATGCAACGCCGCTTCCACCAGTCGCGCATCTTCATGTGGGCGATGATGCGTTCTTCGATCTTCGCATCTTGCCGTTCCGACGAGATGCAGAGGTAGGCAGCGACTTCGCTAAGCGTGACGCATCCCCGGTTCCTTGTCTCGACGGAGTTCAGAAACTGGTCGATGCGAGGAGCCCAGATGTCTTCCTTGTATGAATCCTGCTGTGCGGCCTGAGCAAGGGAATCGAGTTCGCTGCCGTTCTCGATCCACCACTTTTCCCCATCCTTGAACGCTCTCACCGCCTCTGCCCAGAGTTGGTCGCGTGCGCGTTTCAAGGTTGAAAGATCAACGCGCCTGCCTTCGAACGGCCAAAAGCGGCGAGCGCCCGTCGCATCGGAGAGAAACGCGTCCTCGTTGGTCGTGCCTGTGAAGACCATCCTGCGCGGGCGCCAGATGAAATGCTTACCCCAGGGTGGGCGGTATCGATCACGCTGGAGCGTCAGAAAATTCTTCACCGCGTTGACCGAGGTGTTCAATGCCTCGAGCTCGCCCAGGTCGACAGCCCAGACGCCCTGCAGAGCTTGCGCCGTTTCCGCGCCCTTGAGGCTGGTAATCGACCCGGTGACGAACTCCTCTCCGAACAGCGCCTGAAATGCGCTGGTCTTACCGATACCCTGCAAGCCTTTGGCGATCAGCATCGTATCGACCTTACAGCCCGGCTGCAGAGCTCTGGCTACGGCCGCGATCAGGAACATGCGCCCGAAGGCCCGATTGATCTCGGTATCGTCGGCATCGAAGATGTTCTGGAGCCAGTTGGAGATGCGCGGCTTACCATCCCACTTCAGGCCTTCGAGGTAGTCAACGACCGGATTGATGGTGTTGTCCTCCGCGGTGCGCATGACAGCAGCGGGGACGTCGCGCGCGTTGGCTTCGAAGTTGAACGGCGGCGCCTCCATCAACATGCGGATGTCGACGTAGTCGCTGTCCTTCAATTCGCGGCCATGCCACTCGATATTCCCGGTCAGGTCGTTGAATGCGAGCTTCGGCCCCAGATGCGGGATGTTGCGAAGGTGGAGCATCAGGTTGGTGATGTTCTTCTTCGGGCCCTGCTTCGAGGACTGCACCCGGCCTACCCAGGAGTTCAATTCGAACACGTCTTCGGCCATCATGCCGCATCCCCTCTAGCCCGGGGCACACGCGCGGCCTTGAGCAGTTCTCGATTGATCTCTTGCGGATTGACGCCGCGGCAGCGCAGGTCGGTGGGCATGAGTGCTGGTTGCCAGCGGATCTGGTCGGGCCGGCCGATCATGAGGGCGCCAGGTGTCTGGTCGCGCTCGGCCGGCGCGCGGTTCCAGCGCTGCGCCTTGGCCAGCGCGCGCTCGGCGAGGAACTGCGCACGGCGGCGGGCCCAATGCTGGAAGAAGGCACGCGGGCTGGCGAAGATGACGTTGGTCTCCTCCGACAGGTTGCCCACGATCTGGGGCGCGTCGTCGCCCAGGACCACGGCGGTATCGTCGATCGGGTTCCACGCAATGACGGTCTCGATGCCGAGCCAGGTATGATCGGGCTCGTCGAGGTCATGCGGGGCCGGGTAGGCGGCGATGATGCGCACGCCAGTCTCGTCACGATGCAGACGGAACGGCGAGCAGGCATAGAGCGCGCCGTGCTGGCCCTTGTCGATCTTGAGCGCGCGGTAGATCGCCGGGTGGTTCGAGGCGCTGTTCCACCAGACCTTGCCCGGGGTATCCTTGTCGAGGAAGTGCCAGGCCGCGGACCACGCATTGATGTCGAAGGCCTCATCCATCGAGCAGGCCCTCCACCTTGAGGCGATCACGAACGTCGTCGACCGAGTAGGCGGCGAAGGCGATGCCTCCGGCGCGGCTTTGCGCATTGGCGAAGTTTACCTGAGCGGGCTTGAGCCGGTCCTTGCCGGTTTTCGCGTCGATCCAGACCGAGCGGCCCTTCACGGTCGCGGCGATGTCGAGCGCGCCCTTTGTCCCGAACTTGGCGGGGCGCCCGTCGCGCGTGTAGAGCAGGCCGGGAGTGTCGACCGGAACGGAAAAGCCGCCGATCTGGGAGATAAAAAGCCGGATCTCGTTGACGAGGTCGGTGTGCCTTGCGCTCACGCCGCTGCACTCCGCTGCCGTGCCTGGTACCGGTGCATGGCCCAGCCCATCTTGTAGCCGCGGCGCCGCGCCAGATCCTGCCAGTCAGACAGCGTCTCGCACTCGCTCTCTTCCTTGCGCGCAGCGCGCCGGGCCGCATCGCGGTTGACCTCCTCGAGCGTCCCATCAACCTGCTCGATCTCGCGCGCCTTCACCTCGACGGCATGACCGCACTGGGGGCACTTGGGGGCAGGGCGGTAGACGAAGAAGCATTCGTCGCACTGACGTACCGGTACTTCGGAGGGTGCGGACCGCTTCTTGCGCTCGCGGTCGGCCAGGTCCCACTCGCGCGGGTCATCAGGCAGGCCATGGATCAGGCTGTTGCCAGCATGATCGAGGATGATTGCCTCGTCCTTGCCAGGCGCGGGGCGCAGCGCGCGGCCGACCTGCTGGAGGTGCAGGGAGAGGCTCTTGGTCGGGCGTAAAAGGATTGCGGCCTCGATCGCGGGAACGTCAAAGCCTTCGCCGAATAGGTCGGCATTGCTCAGGACGAGCGTCTGGCCGGCGCGGAAACGCTGAACTGCAGCATCGCGATCTTCGACCGACATCGAGCCATCGACATGCTCTGCGGGGATGCCAGCCTCGCGGAACTGCGCCGCGATGTTCTGGCTGTTCTGCACGCCGGCAGCGAAGGCCACCGCGCGCTTGCCTGCGCACAGGCGCTTGTAGTGTCCGATGGCGTCGCCGACGATCTGCGGTTTGTCCATGGCAGCGGACAGGGCCGATCGCTTGAAGTCGCCGGCGGTCGTGCCAACGCCGGACAGGTCGGGCGTGGCCGGGGCGAAGAGGCGGTACCGCGAGAGCGATCCATTTTCGATGAGCTCGGCGACGCTGGGCCCGAGGACCATGTGCTGGAACCAGTTGCCGAGCCCCTGTCCGTCGAGGCGCCAGGGAGTTGCGGTGAGCCCAAGCACGCGGGCGCGCGGAAAGCGCTCGTAAAGCGTGGTCCAGCTGGCCGAGCCGATGTGGTGGCTCTCGTCGAAGACCATCAGGTCGGGCGGGGGCAGATCATCGAGGCGCCGGATGATCGTCTGCACCGATGCGACTTGCACGAGCGCATGCGGATTGGAGACGTGGCCGGACTGGACCACGCCGTGAGGGATGCCGAGCGAATGGAAGGTCTGGCTCGCCTGGTTGAGCAGCTCACGACGATGGACGAGCCACCACACGACCTTGCCCTTGCCGGACGAGCCGTGGACGACAGTCGATGCCGTTACAGTCTTGCCCGCGCCGGTGGGCATGCACAGGAGGACGGCGCGCAGGCGGCGCGCGTAGGCCTCGCGCGATTCCTCGATGACGCGAGCTTGATATGGGCGAAGCTGGATCATGCCCGCGCCTCCACCAATTCGGCCATACCGAGCCGCACGGCCTTGCGCTCGAGCATCGCAACCTTCGCGCGCGCTGCTTCGAGCTGGCCGGGCAGGTTGTAGCGCTGGCTGTATTCGCTGGCCGCGCGCGACTTGCGCGCCTTGATCTCGCGCTTGGCGAGCCGGATCAGCTTGTCGCACTGGTTCTGGCTGACACCGAGGCACAGGGCGATAGTCACAGGCTCAAGGCGGCGTTCCAGCATCTCGATTGTGCGCTCGACCGGCGTCTGTTCGCTGGCCTTCAGCATGGCGCAGCCCTCCGCAGCTGGGCGAGGCGACGCTGGCGGCAGTTGTACTGGCCGCTGCTCAGATCGAGGCGCTCGCGGATCTCGGCGCGCGACAGGCCCTTGTCGGCCAGCTCGGCGAACTCGCGGTCCGCTGCTGTCATGGTGACGGCGTCACCCATCACGCAGCCCTCCCGCCGATCGTGACCACGCCGCGCATGGCATCGAGCCGCGCTAGCCAAGTGCCGAGCGTCTGGTGAACCTTGCGCAGCCGGCGCTCGTCCTTGAGGCGCAGCTCGTGGTCGGTGACCGCGATGCCACCGTGACTGTCCGGCGCCTCGTGCTCGGCGACCTCGTGGGCCAGCGCGATCATGTCGAGGGTGAGGGGATCGGACGAGCACACGCTGTCTACCGGCACGTTCTTCACGCCATAGGCCGCGTCGATCTCGTCGTGCGCGCTCTGGTCGAAGGCGAGCAGGTTCCAGACCTTGTCCGCGCTGGGCAGGCTGAGGCCGGTCTTGAGGTTGCGCAAATGGCGCTCGCTGACGCCAAGCCATAGCGCGACCTGGCTGTCTCCGTGCTCGCGGCACAGGCGCGCGAGGGTGACGAGCCAGTTCGAGCGGAACTGCTCTTCCGTGAGGGGCGTCCGGTTCGGAAAGACGTTGTTGCTGCGCTGCGTCATCTCAAATTCCATGGACAGAAAGGGGAAAGCTGCCGGGGCCGGGGGCTCGAGGGGGGAGGGGAGCACCCAGCCCCGGCAGGGTTGCGACCTCGCCGCGTTGGGCGGTCGAGGGCCGTGCGACCCGGAAGGCTCCGGGGTGAAACATTCAGCGGAGGGGGCGCGTCAGGAGCAGGGCTGCGAGCGTGAGCACCGCGATGCCGAGGCAGATGAAGCCGAAGCCTTGGAGGGGGGACATTCAGGCCACCTCGCTGAGATAGCCGACGTCAGAGAACAGCGGCACGGCGAGAGGCGGCTCGGAATCGTTCTCCGGCTCATCCTCCTCGATCTCGGCATCTGCATCGCCGTCGACGTGGTCGAGCAAGGCGATGAGCGCTTCGATGGCGTCTTCGATGAGCTTGCGGTCGCGCGCGGTCATGCTGCGGCGTCCTGCCTAAGCTCAGGCGGCAGCAACTGCGTCACTGTCAGGTCGGCGCCATCGGCTTTCGCAGCACCAATCACCTCTTCCCAGCGATCGAGCGGAATACGGTTCCGATCGAACCACGCCTGCACCGTGGTATGACTGTTGTGGCCGAGCTTCCGGGCCAAGGCGCGAATGCCGCCGAGGTCGGTTATGATCGTCTGATGGTCCATACGCACGGTGTACGCACCGAGCGTACGCTAGTCAACGTGGAAAGTGTATCGACCTCGCGCGATAACGTGGACATGGAAAATGTACGCACGACTGGTCAGACTGTTGCCGAACTGGTGGCCCGCGCTGGCTTGTCCATGCGGGCATTTGCCAAGGCCTGTGGGTACGCCACCGCGTCGGGTGTGCAGCGCTATATGGACCCGGAATTCGATGCCAACCTGAAGCCTGACGTCGCAGTCAAGATGGTGGAGGCGTTGAAGGGGAAGGGGGAGCCCCCGATCGCCGCCGAAGAAGTTTATGCGCTCGTTGGTATGCCTGCGACGAACGCTGCGCCAGTTCACTATGAGGGCGCGTCCATGGACCGCATGCGCCAAGACGTGCCAATCTTGGGGACTGCGTTGGGTGCCGACCGGATCGAGGACGACTTGGCTATCGAGCAAACCCATCTCTTCACCGACGAAATCATCGGCTACGCCAAGCGGCCTGTTATCCTGGATGGTCGAGCAGACGTTTACGGGATTTACGTCCAAGGAACGTCCATGGAGCCGCGATACGAGGACGGTTCGATCGTATTCGCCGAAACCAAGCGCCCGGCCCGCATTGGCGATTCCGTCATCGTCTATCTTCGGAAGAACGGTGATGCTCACGAGGCGGATGATGGTGAAAGCGCGCGCACAGTGCTTGTGAAGCGGCTCGTTAAGAAAAGCGGATCGTTCGTAGAGCTGGAGCAGTACAATCCACGCTTCACCTTTAGACTGGACGGGAAGGAAGTGCTCAAGATGCACCGCGTCTTGACGATGGATGATCTTCTTTCGTGACCGCTGTTGCTGGCGGTAAGAGGTAGAGATGAAGGTTCGGCGGGTAGCTCGAGTGCCAAAACTCCAGATCACTGACACGCAATGGCGCGACGACGACATGCAGCCGCGATATTGCCCCATTTACGCCAAAACCCGCCCAGCCCGGGGTGGTTGGCAGTGGCGATCGGCCCGCGCCGAAGGCGGTGGTGACGAATATATGCTTGTCGCACAGGTGCACCCTAAGCGTGGCGACATGAAATCGACCCTCATCGTGAAGTGTGGCGACGGCTATGCGGTAGTTTGTCGGTACGAATTTCACTCGAGCCACCCAGGCCTGCACGCCCACGCGCATTGCGAACGTGCTGGCGTGGAGATCGGTTCGAGTGGCATGGATGGTCTGGAGCGAGTGCCGCCCGGCAAGGGTAGGGCAAATCGACAAGCTCCATTATCCATCTCGACATTTTGGGAGGAATCCCGCAGATTCTTTCGCATACAAGACGATATTGGACCGCTGTTCCGATCATGACAGGTGCATTTGAAAAGGAGCTTTGTGCCGCGTTTTGCGGTGGCCTTGAGGTGCATCCCGTTGGTGTCGGATATGCGGTGTCCACTGCTTTCAGAGACAACTCGGGCGATCGTCTGTCATTCTATATCGAAACTGGCGGAGATGGATTCGACCTCGTCGATGGCGGCGATTATCTCCCAGAACTGGTCGCGCGCGACATTCATATTGCCGGAGGGACGAGGGGAGATCTCCTAAACGCCATCCTTTCGGAAGCAGGAGCGTATTGGGATCGCGAAACCTATGAAATTCGCGCTGACGGTGTAGCGGAGGCAGACTTGGCGGTGCGTTCAATACAATTCCTGTCCGCGCTCATTCGGGTTCGCGATCTTTCGCTTATCACGAAAGATCGGGTTAAGTCTGCATTTCGCGAAGACTTCATCCGAGAGGTCACGGCCCGCTATGGCGAAGAATTTGAAATCGAGGAAAGCGCTCCTCCAACCAAGGATCTGGAAGAATTTCCTGCCGATGTGGTCTTGCGCTCAATCAATGGTGGCCGCCCAGGTGCGATTTACCTCGTCAACAACAGTGACAAGCTGAACGAAGCGCTTCTCGCCTGGCAGGAGGTTCATAAGATTCGCGCCGATGTGGCGATGGTGGCGGTTATCGAAGACAACCGGATGACGAACATCAATAAGATGAAGTTCCAACGCGCCCAGAACAGGCGCTTGCCAATGCCCATCTTCCGAGGGGGCGAGCGAGATACGGTGGAATTCATCGCGGACGAAATGCGGACACGAGCGGCCTAGCTGGCCCATCACACTCAGCCAAAATGACCCCGGTTCACAGCCGGGGTTTTTCATGAGTATCGCTTGTTCAATGGGTGTACGCACAATGTGTATTTAATGGCTTGACCTAGTGTACGCTACCTGTGTACACCATCCCCAACGCCGGCGCTCACAGCCCAGCAAGTTGGAGATGACCCATGCACATCACCGAGATCACCCCCGCGACGGCTGCCGAGATCGGCACGTCGTGGCAGCGTCACCCCGAGGCGGCACGCATTCTCGATGCCCTCGGCCCTGATGACCTCTTCATCACGCGCCCCATGGTTGTCATGGGCACCGACGAACTGCGCGTCACCACGGATCGCTACGACGATCTGGCCGAAGTCCGCACCGACCTGATCGACCTGTGCTTCGGCTCGACGTTCCGCGAGGCGCTGGAGCAGGGCAAGCCCCACGACTATCTCGATTTCGAAGCCAGCTGGCCGACCGTTCAGGACGTGCTGCGCGAGCGCTTCGGCGATCCGAACGAACTGGCCGGGTTCAGCCTTGCTGATGCTCAGGTGCGGTACCGCCATGGTGTGACGCGGATCGGCACGCTGGATCAGCAGGTCGCTGAGGCTCGCGAGGCAATGGGCGAGGCGCGCTGGGATCAGCTAAACCGGGAGTGGGCAGCATGAACGGCGCCACCCGCCACGACGGTACGCCAGCCTATCTCGCTGCCCCGCAGCGCCAGCGCCAGACCGCTGCAGAGGCCGACCCGGAAAGCTTCATCAGCAGGATGCGCGCGGCCCAGCAGGTCACCGGCGAACCCAGTCCACTCGTCGGCGCCACCATTCTTCTCGCGCTGCTGATCCTCGGCACGCTGCTTGCCATCGGCCTCGATGGGCTCTTTGTTTGGGGGAACACCTGATGAATGGGCAGACTGAAATCTCTTCTGCCGACATTGTGCTGGCAGTCGAGACGACCCCGCAGATCGTGCTGCTCGACAGCGCCAAGTTCGACCAGTTCTACGACCGCGTGCGTAGCGAGACGGCGGGCATCGTCGTCGACCTCTCAACGAAGAAGGGGCGGGACGAGGTTCGCTCGCTGGCCGCGAAGGTCACGCGCTCCAAGACCATGATCGACAAGGCTGGGCTCGCACTCACCAGGCAGTGGCGTGAGCAGACCAACCAGGTGAATGCGGCCCGCAAGGAGATCGAGGAGCGCCTGAGCACGCTGGCGGAAGAGGTCCGCCGCCCTCTCACCGAGTGGGAGAACACCGAAAAGGAGCGGGTCGAAAGCTGCCGCGCCATCATCGACGAGATGAAGCAGGCCGCTGTCGTGACGATCGAGGACACCGCCGCTTCGGTCCGCGCGCGCGGCATGAAGGTGTGGGGTCAGGAGATCGGCGACCAGTTCGGCGACATGGCCGGCGAGGCTCAGTCAGCGAAGGAAAGCGCTGTCGAGACGCTCAAAGCCGCCTTGGCGCGCCTCACTCGTGAAGAGGAAGAGCGCGCCGAGCTGGAGAAGCTGCGTGCCGAAGCAGCTGAACGTGAAGCTCGCGAGCAGGCGGCACGTGAAGAGCGCGAGGCCAAGGAGCGTGCAGAGGCCGAGGCGAGGCAGGCGGAAGAGCGCCGCGTCGCTGAGCAGAAGGCCGAGGAAGAGCGCGCATCTCGTATCGCCCGTGAAGCTGAAGAGCGCGCCCGGCGTGAAGCCGAAGTGGCCGCACAGGCCGAACGCGATCGCATCCAGCGCGAGCACGATGAAGCTTTGGCTGCAGAACGTCGTCGCGCCGAGCAGGCTGAACGCGAGGCGCAGGCCGAGCGGGACCGCATCGCCAAGGAAGAGGCCGACCGTAAGGCCGAGGCTGAACGCATCGCTCAGGAGCAGGCCGCTCGCGAGGCCGACCGCGCCCACCGGGGCAAGATCATGGCCGCCGCCAAAGAGGCAATCATGGAAGCCGGATCGGTCGATGAAGCGACCGCCAAGAACATCGTGCTCGCCATTGTCGGCGGGTCTGTCCCCAACGTCACGTTGAGGTTCTGATCATGGATAACCCGTTTGCACTCGACTATTCCGAGCCCGCGCAGATCGATGCCGAAGAACTGTATGAGCCCGCTGCCGAGGCCGAGCAGAAGTTGGGTGGCATCAAGATCCACAACGATCTCATCCAGGGCAGCGACGAGTGGCTACAGGCGCGCTGTGGCCTGATCACCGCGTCCGAGATGAAGTTGCTCCTCACGCCGACCATGAAGGCGGCAAACAGCGACAAGGTGCGGGCGCACTTCTACGAGCTGGCGTTTCAGCGCCTCACCGGGTTCGTCGAGCCGCAGTACGTCTCCGACGCCATGCTGCGCGGGCAGGAAGACGAAATCTATGCCCGCGAGGAGTACAGCCAGCACTACGCGAGCGTCGAAGAGACTGGCTTCATCACGAATGATCATTGGGGCTTCACCATCGGCTACAGCCCCGACGGTCTTGTCGGCGATGATGGCCTGATCGAAGTCAAGTCGCGTGGCGGCAAGTACCAGGTCCAAACCATCGCCAACAACGAGGTGCCGGCCGAGTACATGCTGCAGCTGCAGACCGGCCTGCTCATCACTGGCCGCAAGTGGATCGACTTCATCTCCTACTGCGGCGGCTTGCCGATGTTCGTCAAGCGCGTCGAGCCCGACCCCGAAATGCAAGAAGCAATCATCGCCGCCGTGACGCGCGCCGAGGAAGCAATCGCGGACATCGAGCGCGAGTACCGCGCCACGCTCGCGACGATGCCAAAGGTGATCGAGACGGAACGGCGGGCTGTTGAGGAGATAATCCTGTGAACGATATGATCGATATGTCCCGTTTCGTCGAAGCGAAGTCGGATCAGCTCAACGCCGATGACCTCATCGATTCGCCGCGCACCATCACCGTCACCCGCGTGACCGGCAGCGATGGCGATCAGCCGGTGTCGATCCACTACGAGGGCGACAACGGGAAGCCGTTCAAGCCGTGCAAGACGATGCGCCGCGTTCTCCTTGCGATCTGGAAGCGCAACGCTGCCGACTACGTGGGCCGCTCGATGACGCTCTATCGCGACGACAGCGTGACGTTCGGCGGGCTCAACGTTGGCGGCATTCGCATCAGCCACATGAGCCACATGGACAAGGAGACGGTTGTCGTCGTCATGAAGACGAAGGGCAAGAAGGCGGGCATCAAGATCCAGCCTCTCAAGACCGAGCCGCGCGAAGACGAAGCCGCCAAGTGGGCCGACAAGTTCACCGCCACCGTTGCGCGTGCGCCGGACGCCGACAAGCTCGAGCAGTATGTCTCGGGGCAGGGCGCAACGCTCGAGCGCCTCAAGCAGCAGCGCCCCGAGCTGCATGCTGCCTGTGAAACGGCCATCGAGAATGCGCGCTCGTCGTTCGCGACCTGGGGCGAGGGGCCTCGCGACACCGACCGAGGCGAAGCCCACACCTCCGACCCGGGCACCCTCCGCAAGCAGATCGACGAAGCGACTGACCGCGAAAGCTGGAAGGCTGCTGAGAACGCTGTCGGCGCCGCGGACCTCACCGACGAGCAGCGCCTTGAGCTGAGCCATGCGCTCAACCTCAAGGAACAGGCCCTCAAGCAGAACTAACCCCCTTCGGTCGCGTGCCTCCAACCGCGCGACCGGACGGCCCGCCGCGTACCCACCCCCCAAGCCTCTCGCGCGGCGGGCCACCTATTCGAAAGGCACACCATGGCGAAGCAATCCACTTCCCGCCTCAAGCTCAATGCACCACTCGGGCGCATGCCGGTGCTGCAGTTCATTCCCCCGGCCGAGTTGACCGTCGATCCGAGCTATCAGCGCTCGATCGACGCCACCGATAGCCAGGCGCTGATCCGCTCGATCGCGCAGCACTGGAACTGGGACCTCTGCCAGCCCTTGGTCGTCTCTCGCCGCCTCACCGAGGAGGGCGAGCGGCTGTTCGTGATTGATGGCCAGCATCGGCTTGAAGCGTCACGGCTGCGCGGGGATATCGCCCAGCTTCCGTGCGTGGTCGTTGCGTACACGAGCGCTGCCGACGAGGCCGCGAGCTTCGTTCACCTGAACCAGCGCCGCCGCCCGCTCAAGGCGCTGGACCTGTTCAAGGCCGCGCTTGCCAGCGAGGACACCGAGGCGCTGGCCATTGCGTCAGCACTCTCCGACAGCGGCCTCTCACTGGCCCCGCACGGCAACTACGCCTCGTGGGCGCCGGGCATGGTGTCGAACATCGGTGGCATCCAGAGCGCATGGCGCAAGCAGGGCGAGGCTGCGTCGCGTCACGCCATGCGCGCCCTTTCCGAAGCTTTCGAAGGTCAGGTGCTTCGGTACGCCGGTACGATCTACCCAGGCATCGTCGCAGTCTGTCGCGAGGAGGCGAGCGACGGCAAGATCGAAGAGCGCCGATTTGAACGCTTCGTCACCATGCTCGCCCTGCGCAGCCAGGACGACTGGCGCAGCGACGTCATGCTCGAGCAGGCACAAAGCTCTGCCGGGTACGCCGAGAGCGCAGCAGCTGCGATCCGGGGCGCGTGGCGCAGGGCAACTTCGGGGAATGAGCAGCCCGCCTCTGCTGGCGCCCGTGCTGGGACCGGCGCTGCGCTTCCGCCATTTTCGGGACGCCAGTGGTGTGACCAGTGCGACCAGCAGGTGCAGTACGGCCAGGCCTGCCTGTGCCGGGACAAGCACTGCACTATCAGGAGGGCCGCAGCATGACCCCCATCCAGATCATCGCCCGGCACGCCGCCGTCGAACCTCACCCCAGCGACATCCTCACCGAGATCGGCATCGACCAAGCCACGCGCATCACGCTCGCGATGGAGCTTGAGGGCGAACTGGGCATCCACCTGAGCGATGCTGAGCTGTTCATGGCCTCTACGGTCGGGGACCTGGCGCGGGTGGTCGAGGGGAGGGTTGCAGCGTGACCGATCGGGTTTACTACGAAGTCGAGCCCGGCTCGGAGGCTCTCAAGTTCTGCCAGCGGTACGCTGCCGACTTGCAGGCCGCCAAGAACGCCTACGCCGACTTCGCGAAAAAGCACGGCGCCAAAGGCTGGACCGAGGGCTTCACCCGTCTCGCCGGGCTGGTTTTCGACTTTGGCGCGACGATTCCGAGCGGCTTCAAGAAGGAGCGGCGCAGGACCAGCGATGGCCAAGATGTCTACACGCCGAGGCTTCGCGGCAGCGAGCACGGCAAGGCGATTGCGAAGCAGATCGAAGCTCTTCCAGCGCTGCCGAGCCAAAACGCCTTTGCTACGACATTCGGCATCCCGACGAGCTTGACCTACGCTGGCGGCGATTGCGTCAGAGGCTGTTCGGCCTTGACGATTGGTGTCGTCACTTCGGCCCTGATCGGGTGGTCAAAGCCGGGCGCCTACAGGATTGTGCTGCCCGACATTGATGCGCGCATTGCGGAGGCGAAGGAGCGTTACGATACCGTCGAGCCGTCCAGCTGGACGCTGCCCGAGGGCCTGACGCGCTCGTCGAAGGCTCGCTACGACCTGGCGTTCGCGCAGGCGAAGGTCGAGCAGGAGGAGGCCGCATGAACCAACTTCTCACCGAAGCCGAGGCGGCCGAGCTCCTGCGCATCCCGGAGCGGACCCTGCGCCACCTGCGCGCGGTCGGGCGCATCTCCTACGTGCGCGTGTCGGCGCGGAACATCGCCTATCGCGAAGACCACATCGAGGATTTCATCGCTGGCTGCACGACGCGCAATGACGAGGCCCCGGATCCCGTGGCGAAGGGCCGGAAACGCCCGGTCTCGAATTCGAAGAGCCGTGGTGCCAAGATCGTGCCGTTCAGCCAGCGGAGCAGGCAATGACGATCTATCGCCCGAAGAACAGCCCCTATTACCACTTCGACTATCAGTACCGCAGCGTCCGCTATCACGGCTCGACGAACTGCGTCTCGAAGCGAGATGCCGAGCAGTTCGAGCGTGACCACCGGCGCGAGGTCGCGACGGGCCGCAAGGAAAAGCCCTCGGTCACAATCGACGAGGGCGCCGGGATCTACTGGCAGGACAGGGGGCAGTTCGAGAAGAACGCCTCCACGACAGAATACCAGATCGGCAACGTCCTGCGTCTTATCGGCGGCACCACGCTGGTCCAGGACATCGACGACCTCACTGTCGCGCGCATGGTGTCGATTCGCCGGGGCGAGCGTGCCTTCCCGAAGCGTCGGAAGAAGAAGGGCTCACCGCCACCTCGCCTTGTCTCCGCAGCAACGGTCAACCGTGAGGTCGAGCTGCTCAAGCGCATCCTGAACTTCCTCGCCCCCCGCTACCGGGTCGGGGAGGTCGAATGGAAGCGCCACAAGCTGAAGGAGCCGAAGGAGCGTGTCCGCGAAGCCAGCCCCCAGGAGGAGGCTTCGATCTTCGCGGCCCTGCGCGAGAAGGAGCCGGACCTGTGCGATCTCGTCGAGTTCGCGCTGATCTCCGGGGCGCGTCGGACCGCGATCACCACGCTCCTGTGGTCCAAGGTCGACCAGCGGCGCGGCACGGCATCGGTGCACACCAAGGGCGACGAATGGCACACCTTCCCGCTCACGCAGCGCATGCGCGAGATCATCGCGAATCGCCCCAAGGCTGGCCCGTTCGTCTTCACCTACGTCTGCGAGCGCCCATCACCGGCTCGTGGCGACCGCCCGCGCCGGCTCAAGGGCGAGCGATATCCGTTCAGCAAGGAGGGCTGGTACCGGAAGTGGTACCGCGCGCTGGCAGAGGCTGGCGTGACCGATTTCCGATTCCACGACCTGCGCCATACCGCCGCGACGCGAATCGCTCGAACCAACGGCATCCAGGTTGCCCAGCGTCTGCTCGGGCACACGCGCATCGAAACGACCACGCGCTATGCCCACACGAGCGACGACGACCTGCTGGCGGCGATGGAGAATGTAGAGCAGTCCCGGAATAGTCCCGAACAGGGTGACAATGGGATGCCCGAAAACCGCAGAAATACGCACCTTAGGAGGGTGAAATGATAACTGCTCCCAAAGCAGGCGCGCTACCGGACTGCGCCACTCCCCGACCGGGGGTCGATGATGGGTGTCTGTCCACGCGAGGCGGGCAGGGTGGTGGGCCCGGCAGGATTCGAACCCGCGACCTAGCCGTTATGAGCGGCCAGCTCTAACCGCTGAGCTACAGGCCCCAACCGGGACATCGGACGTCATCGACGGCGTCCGATGACTGCGCGTTAGCTTGGCGAGCGCCGCGAGGCAAGCGCCGAGAAGCAATGGCGATGATACGGCTGTGGGTGAGTGCCCATGGCCGGCAGGATGGCCGGAGCCGGGGCCTTCAGTCGAGGCTCACGCCAGAGACGATCTGCGCTGCGCTGACCGGTCGGATGCCGCGCCTGGCGAGGTGGGTGAACAAGGTGCGCCACCAGCCGTAGAGTGCGTCGAGGTCGTCCTCGCTACGTACATAGGGCGTATGGCCGGGCACCAGCGAGGGCGAGTGGAACGAGAACACGAGGACGGGCAGGCCATCGTCGATGGCAATGTCGACGCCGCGCAGCGCCTCCTCGGCGGTGATGCCCTCGGGTGTAAGCGGGATGCGTTCGAGCAGGCCGGCGCGTGCCAGAACGCCGCGCAGCCGGGGCGTGCGCCATAGCTGCGGGTAGATCACGTTGCCCAGCTGGCGCAGCGGTCCCCAGTAAAGCGTGGTCAAGGGCACCTCGAGCAACTGGCGGCGCGCGTCGGCCCAGTAGGGATGCAGCGGGTGTTCACGGTAATTGGGACCGCCCTCGGCGCTGTAGTCGAAGCGGGCGCGCACCGAGGTGTCGATGGCAATGCCCAGCTCCTCGAGGATGCTCGCGGTGCGCGCGCCAAGGCCGTAGCGCCCGGCCCGGTAGGTCAGCGGGGCGGTGCCGAAAGCCTCGCAAATCCGAGCGTGAAGGCGCGAGAGCTTGCTGCGTTCGAGCTCGTAAGGAAGGTTGCCTGCAAAGCTGTTGTGCGCGTTCACCTCTTCGTCGAAGGGCGGGTTGACCCAGGGGTGCAACTGAACTCCCACTTCGGCCTTGCCGGCACGCACGGCCTTGCCGATCGCCTCCACGGTGAGGGGTGAAGCGGCGACCGGATAGTCGAGCAGGTAGCTGGGGACGACATCGAAACCCTCGCAGAATTCCTGGAACTTGCGCAGGGCTGGAACCGTGAGCACCGTGTGGCCTTCGCGCCGGAGCGGGGCGCCCCAGTCGAATTCCTCCTCGGTATCGACGGTCACGATGAAGCGCTGGCCGAAGTCTTCGCGGAAGCTGGCCTGCGCGCCAGCAGGTGGAGCAATCCGGAGGTTGGGGCCAGGCAAGCTTGATGTTCCTTCTTGGGCCGGAGCGGGTTATCGAAGCGCGCTGCTCAGAGCGGTGCTGCGGCTGCTTCCGGCTTGTCTGGCGCGGATGCGGCGGCCGGCAGGGAGAGGACGAGGCAATCGCCGTTGCGGCGCAGTGCACCGCCGCCCGCGCTCGCTTCTGCCGCAGCGAGGCGCAGGGTGAAGCCGACGCCGAAGATGCCTGCGGTCAACGCCTGCGAGCGCATGCCTTCGCCGATCGCGAAGAGCGCATCGCCCTCGCGTTCGGCAAGCGCTGCGGGCAGGGCGATTTCGAGTATGGCCATGCCTTCCAGCACGGCAAAGCGCATCCCCAGCCGTTCGCCGGTTACGGCTGCTCCGGCAAGCGCGGCGACGAGGCGCCAGACCAGGCGTTCGACATCGGCCTGGTTGATCGAGACCGGCAGGTGGATGCTGGCAAGATCGGCTTCGGGCGCGAAGCCGGAATTGCGAGGCTCGGTCCAGTTGCTGAGGCGCTCCATCGTCTGGTGCGTGACCGCGGCCAGGTCGGCTTCGCCTGCTTCGGGGACGAGCGCGCCGGTCTCGAGGCGGACCAGTCGGTCGAGTTCTTCGAAGCCGGCAAGAATATGTGCGCAGTCGCCGGCGACGAGTGCAGCGAGCGCGCGGTACTCGTGCGGAGCGGGGCCGTAGAGCTGCTGCTGGATGATCTCGGCGGACACCTGGATCGCATTGGCGGGCGTGCGCAGCTCGTGAAGGACCTGGCGCAGGGTGTCGCTTTCAGGATGCGCGCCATGCGGGACCTCGCCAGCGGGCGCGGCGGCAAGGCGGCGCAGGCGCCCGCAGTAGCCGGTGAACTGTCCGGTATGCGAATCGAAGCAGGCTGCCGCATCGGCCTGCCATTCGCCACTGATCGCTGCGGCCCCGTCGAGCGTTAGGATCGAGCCGCGTACGGGCAGGCGCGCGCGAATCGAGTTGGCGACGTCGAGGTGTTCGCGTGCGGCGATCTCGTGAGCCATCAGACTCGATCCGATGACGGCCGGTGCAAAGGGGCCGTCGGCCCAGTCGATGCGCCCTTCGGGGTCGGTGGTAAAGTCGATCGTAGCCGGTCCGCTCGAACCCGAAGGCAGCGCGTCACCCAGCGGCAGACGCGGCGAATCGCCGCTGCCAGCGGTATCCTCGCGGACTTCGCGGGCACGACGAAATTCCTCGATGCGTCGCACGATCGCACCGATGCCCTCGTGGCCGCCCTTGGTCAGGCCCTGACCGGAGTTGCCCGGCATTGCGGAGCCGGACGGCGAGAGGCCGTGACGCGCGCTGGCCGACCCGGCCTTCATCCGCGCCCATTCGCGCAGCGAGGTCGGTGCCGCACCAGGGCGGGCAGGAGGCGTATCCGCAGTGGGCGTGCGCTGCTCGTCCGCATCTCGCGATCCCGCATCGCCGCCGGGTCCGTGCGCAGGGGGGGCTGGCGGCTGATTTCCGCCGGTGCCGCGCCGGAGCGCATGCTCTTGCGCGCCAGCGTCATCGCCGCATTGGCAGTGGCGGCCAGGAAGGTCGAGATCGGCGGGAGCTTCGGGACCGAGCAACTGGGTGAGGACCATGTCCTCGATCTCTGCCTCGGACATTTGTACGGGGGCGGGCGTGCGCCGGGTAGCCGCAGTATCGGGCAAGGGGGGCGTCGCGCGCGCATCGGACTTCGAAACCACCGGCGAAGGGGGGGCGGGCGCGGTATCTTCGGCATGACGGGCTGCGAGCAGTCGCTCTGCGCTCGCGCTCAGCGCCTGTCTGAGTGCGGTCGGTATGACTGGCGCAGCTGCCTCGTCGGCGGATTTCTCCGCGCCTTGCGTCATGGCGCCTTCTGTGAGGCTCGTCGCCTGCGCGGGAGCGGCTGATTCGCCGAGGGTTGCAGCTTCTTCGCATGGCGCGTCTGCCGGCGGGAGAGCCCTGTCCGCGGTGCCGAGTTTCTCGAGAAGAGCGGTAACGCGCGCAGACAGGTCGCGGCGGTGGCGCAGGATACCGCGGGCACGCACGGGCAGGCGCGGGACCAGCGCCAGCCAATCCCTGTCGTTGAGCCTGGCCGAAGCTATGGCAGCGCAGGCGACTTCGGCATCGTCCTCGGCGAAGATCGTGAGCAGGCGCGGATTCGAAAGCGGCTGCAGCTGCTGGCGCAGAAGCCGCGCGCGATCGTCGCTGTCGATTCGCGACTGCAGCGCACGCACGCGTGCAAATCCCTGTTCGATCAGCTGTGAGTGCGTGCCATCGGGCATTCGTCCCAGAATGTCGACGAGCTGCCGGAACTGGATACGCGCCAGCGCATCGCCCGTGGCGGGCTGATCCAGTACCGTGGCAAGGCGATCGTCGAAATGCATTCTCTATCCAGCTGGGCTGCGCACGCGCACAGGCGCGGCGACAGCCTTGTCGTCGTCTTGAACGAATCCCGTAGCACGCCTTACGGCAAATTGCGGGTCGGTTTTTCCTAGCAGCACAAGTGTTTCCGGAAAGTATGCAAGCGAAGACGTTGCAAAGCGGGACGATTACGCTATGGGATAATAAAATTTCAGGTTAAGGTGCTTTTGCATGCGTAATCGTTTCGGCGGCATGCGTGCAGGGGGGCTTTGTCTCCGAAATGCCCCGGATCGGGCTGCGGAGCTGCATTGTGGGAAAAGCGTAAATGATCAATCTCGATGAAATCGACCGGCGCCTCCTGGCGGAGCTGCAGGCTGAAGGCCGGATCACCAACGTGGAACTGGCCCAGCGCGTGGGGCTCACCGCACCGCCGTGCCTGCGCCGTGTACGCAGCCTCGAGGAGGCCGGGATCATCCAGGGCTATCATGCCGACCTCGATCCCTCGAAACTGGGCTTCACCATCACCGTCTTCGCGCTGGTCAGCCTCAAGAGCCAGGCCGAGGAATCGCTGCGCGCCTTCGAGGACCACATGAAGGGCCTGCCCGAAGTGCGCGAGTGTCACATGCTCAACGGCGAGATCGACTTCATCCTCAAGATCGTCAGCCGCGACCTGCAGAGCTTCCAGGAATTCCTGACCAGCAAGCTGACGCCCGCCCCCAACGTCGACAGCGTCAAGACCTCGCTGACGATTCGCACCGCCAAGAGCATCCCGGGCGTTCCGCTCGAGGTCTGAGCACGCCGCCATGACGATGACGCGCAAGACGCGCCGCGCCGTACTGCTCGGCGTGGCGCTGCTCCTCGTGGCCGGAAATGTCTGGTGGTTTTCGCGCGAGGAGCCGTCTGCACAGCAGGCGTTCGAGCTCGCGTCGACCGGGGCCGACAGGTCTGTCCCTTCCGGGGAAGTGCGCAGCCTGCCGCGCTTCGATGCAGGATTGCGTGAATGGCGTGTCGGGGCGCGCGCGGTAAACGACCTTCGCGACCGGCTCGAAACGCTAGGCGTCGATGCGGGCGGTTCGCCGGTTTCAGGAGAATTCCTGACGGTGGCACTGCCTGCCACGGCCACTTCCGAGGACATGCGCCGGATGCTGCTCTCCCTGGTGAAGCAGGACATCTGCGAGGTCGCGGTCGTGCAGGAGAGTGATCCCGAAGTTAAGGGTGGTGGCTATCGAGCCGCCATCCACAACATCCTCGCCGTGCGGGCCGACGATGGTTCGCGCTTGGCCTGCATCACGCGCGACTGACTAGAGCTTGGCCGCAGCTTCGAGCGCGAGCATGTAGCTTTGCGCACCGAAGCCGGCGATGGTGCCCTTCGCGGCCTGTCCCACCCAGCTGACATGGCGAAAGGCCTCGCGCGTGTGCGGGTTCGAAAGGTGCACCTCGATCACCGGCGCGGTGATCGAGCGGATCGCGTCGAGCAGCGCCACCGAGGTATGGGTATAGGCCCCGGCATTGAGCAGTACCGCGTGCGCGTCCTTGTCCTCCGCCTCGTGCAGCCAGTCGACCAGCTGCCCCTCGTGGTTCGACTGGAGCATGACGGTCTCGATGCCAAGCTCGCGGCCGCGCGTGGCTAGCATTTCACCGATGTCATCCAGCGTCTGTGAGCCGTAGATCTCGGGTTCGCGCTTGCCCAGCCGGTTGAGGTTGGGCCCGTTGAGGACGTAGACAAGCTTGCTGGACATGAAGGTCTGGTTCCCGGTTGCGGCGCGGTCCGGGCTAGGGCCCTGACGTATCCTGCTGTTTCGTCCTTAGCTCGCACACAGGAGGCTGGCAAACTGCTTGCAGAGCTTGGGGCTCTGCAATTTCAGCACGATGACCGAGGCCGGTCAGGCGGAGAAAGCGGGCTCATGCCGATCGTCAGCCCGGGCTACCGGCTGCAGTTCGATCCCGACTTCCGCCTCATCGACGGGCGCAGGCGCTGCTTCGGGGCCGATAGGTGCGATGGTGTCGCCGCCGCCTGCGGAGCCGGCGGCGGCCTGTCCGGCGCCGCTGTCCGAATAGAATTCGGCGAGGGCAGCATCGCGGGCATGCGCCCGGATCGCGGCAGCCTCGCGCTCGGCCGCCTTGCGCGCGGCAGCTTCCTCGGCGGCGGTCTGCCTGGCTTCGGCCAGCTCTCGGGCGAGTTCTTCCTCGCGGCTCGAGCTGCAAGAGACGAGCGCCATCGTGGCAAGGAACAAGATTGCGCTATAGGCGATCTGGCGGGTCATTGAGGGCTTCCCCGTGTGTCTCTTCGAGCGACTTCGCCGGCAAGTCTAGAGAGAAAGCCTTAGCGCTTCGTTATCCCGCGCGATTTACCGGTCGCTGCCGCGTGCCTTGCCCCACTGGCGCATCGCCGAATAGCCGAGATAACCGGTTCCGAACAGCGCGTAGAGTGGTTCGGGAATTCCCGCGAGATAGGCGCTCATCCCGCGTGCGATGGCCTGTGCGGTTGCCGGGCTCATCGCCGCGATTACGCCCATCGGCAGTGCCCATAGGATCATGGTGTACATGACGTAAAGGAAGCTCGGGCGCGCGCGGCTGGTCCACGGATCGCGCGATTGTGCCTCGGCAATGATCGCGGAGAGGCGCGCCTGAAGCGTCTCGAGTTCCTGCGAGCCTTCAAGGCGCAGCAGTTCGAGCTTGGCTTTCGCACGTGCCTCGGGATCGGGGATCACCTTGTCGAGAATGCGCGAGAGCGGGGCGACGAGGCTTTCGATAAGGGCCATGGCAGAGCCTTTCCGGTGGGGAGGGAGACTCCGGACCAGATAACGTCATGCCGCGATGTAGGAAAATGGTTTTGCAAACCACGAAGCGCGCGCTTTGGCAGGAGCGTGGCTCGCTGCCGGCGTCTGGCGCCAAGGATGTGGTTTGAAGAAAGTTGGTCGGGACGAGAGGATTCGAACCTCCGACCCCCACACCCCCAGTGTGATGCGCTACCAGGCTGCGCTACGTCCCGACCGGAGACGCGGCCTATAGGCAGGTCGTTCGCAGAGTGCAAGCACGGATGTCGAAGCATTTATCCACAAGCGGCCTGCAACCCTCGCGCGCGAGCGGATGGTCGATGTGGAGCCGAATTGGGCTTCTGGTTGGATGGCTGGGCGGGGCTTGGAAGGCGGGCCGGGCAGACCTATCTCCTGCGCCGGGTGGGCGCGGGTGCGTCTTGCAGGGCAGGCGACGCGCGCCGTGGGCGCAGCTTCGTTGCCAGTAAGGCCGTTTGTTGCTAACCGCCCGCATCCGGTAAAGTCCGCGAGGGACATTCCCCGGCGAAGCGTGCCGCTCCCACGGCGGGAGCCGCGCCGCGCACGCGGGATGACGACAAGAAGGCAATTTACGTTCCATGCAAAGCTCGATTCTCAACCAGCTGGCCGCTGCGACGGCGGATGCTCCGCCGGCCTGGATCCAGTACCTGCCCTTCGTGGCGATGGCGCTGATCTTCTGGTTCCTGATCCTGCGTCCGCAGATGAAGCAGCAGAAGGAGCACCGCTCCAAGCTCGAATCGATCAAGAAGAACGACGAGGTCCTCACCGGCGGCGGTTTCGTGGGCAAGGTCGTCAAGGTCGACGAGAACTACGTCGACGTCGAAATCGCCAAGGGCATTGTCGTCAAGGCGGTCAAGTCCACGATTTCGGACGTCATTCCTCCCGCGGGCCACAAGCCGGCCAACGACTGATCACATGGGCCTGGCCTCTCGCGCCGCGTGCCGACTTCGGCAGTGGGGCAGGGGCTGGGCCGTGTAGTTTCCTGGGGCCTCGCGCATTGCGCCGGGCCCTATCGGAGTAAAGCACAAGGCAATGCTTGATTTTCCCACCTGGAAGAAGGCCTGGTTCTGGGCCGTCGCGCTGGTTACTGCGGCGCTGGCGCTGCCTTCGCTGTTTTCGCTCGCGAACCTGCCCTGGCCTTCGGTACTGCCAAACGCGCAGGTCAGCCTCGGTCTCGACCTCGCCGGCGGTAGCCACATCCTGCTCGAGGCCGACCAGAGCCAGGTCGCCAGCCAGCGCATCGAGAACATGGAAGAGACCGTGCGCGCCCGCTTCCGGCAGGCCAGCCCGGCAATCGCCATCGGCGACATCTCGCGTTCGGGCGGGCAGCTCTCGTTCATGCTCAAGGACCCTTCGCAGGTCGATGCCGCACGCGAGGAAATCCTGCCGCTGACCACCGGCGCAGGCCTCACCGGCCAGCGTGACTGGGACATCCGCGTCGAGGACGGCAGTCGCTTCGTGCTGACGCCGACGCAGGAAGGCCTCGAGGTCGCGGTCTCGAATGCGATGGATTCTGCAATCGAGGTCGTGCGCAAGCGCATCGATGCGCTCGGCACGCGCGAGCCGACCATCATCCGCCAGGGCGAGGACCGCATCGTCGTCCAGGTTCCTGGGCTCGACGATCCCGCAGCGCTCAAGGCGCTCATTGGCCAGACCGCGAAGCTCGAGTTCAAGCTCGTCGACGAGACGGCTGCGCCCAACGACGTTCAGCAGGGCATCGCGCCTCCGGGCGACGAGATCGTGCCTTATGCCGATCCGGCTTCGGCTCCGGGCGGCGTCCCCGCGATCGCGGTCAAGCGACTGGGCGGCATCAAGGGTGACGACCTCACCGATGCCAAGCAGTCGTTCGAGCAGCAGACCAATCGCCCGGTCGTCTCGATCACCTTCAACCAGCAGGGCGGCGCCAAGTTTGCCCAGCTGACCAGCGAGAACGTCAACAAGCGCTTTGCCATCATTCTCGATGGCAAGGTGCTCTCGGCCCCCAGCATCAACGAGCCGATTCTGGGCGGCAGCGCCCAGATCTCGGGCAGCTTCACCGTGCAGTCGGCGACCCAGCTCGCGATTGCGCTGCGCTCGGGCGCGCTTCCGGTAGACCTGACTGTCGTCGAGGAGCGTACCGTCGGTCCCGACCTCGGCGCCGACTCGATCCGCAAGGGCCTCATCGCGATGGGCATCGGCTCGTTGCTGGTGATCGCGCTGATGGTCGGTAGCTATGGCCGTTTCGGTCTCTATGCGACCGCGGCGCTGGTCATCAACGTGCTCATGATCTTGGGCATCATGGCGCAGGTCGGCACCACGCTGACCTTGCCGGGTATCGCCGGCTTCGTGCTCACCATCGGTGCGGCGGTCGATGCCAACGTGCTGATCTACGAGCGTATCCGCGAGGAGCGAAAGCGCGGTCGGCGGGTCATCACCGCGGTCGAGAACGGCTACAAGGAGGCGAGCCGCGCCATCTATGACGCGAACATCACCAACTTCATTGCTGGTGCGCTGCTGTTCGCCTTCGGTTCGGGCCCGGTCCGCGGTTTCGCGGTCGTCCTGATCATCGGCCTGTTCACCAGCGTCTTCACCGGCGTCGCGATGACCCGCATGTGGGTGGCCGGCTGGCTGCGCCGCGCACGTCCCAGCGACCTGAACATCTGAAGGCTGATCCCATGCGCCTCATCAAACTCGTACCCGACAACACCAACATCAAGTTCCTGCGCTGGCGGGTCCCGTTCTACATCGTCAGCGTCCTGCTGATCGTTGCGAGCTGGGGCCTGGTGGTGACCAAGGGGCTCAACTATGGTGTCGACTTCGCCGGTGGCCAGGAAATCCAGGCTACCTTCGAGAAGCACCCCGAGGCCCCCATCGCGGACTTGCGCGAGGTGGTCGGCAAGCTTGGCTACGGCGACCCGGTGATCCAGCGCTTCGGCGCGGCCAACGAGGTCTCGATCCGCACCAAGCTGCCCGAATCGGCAGAAGGCAACCCCGGCGCAGCCGAGGCCATCTCGAAGAAGATCGTCGGTGCCATCCGCACCACCTATCCCGACGTGCGCATCGACGGTGTGAGCACGGTCTCGGGCAAGGTCTCGGGTGAATTCCGCGAAATGGCGATCTGGGCGCTAGGCGCGGCGATGCTCGCGATCTCGCTCTATATCTGGGTTCGCTTCGAGTGGCAGTTCGGCGTGGGCGCGCTCTTCGCGCTGTTCCACGACGTTTCGCTGACCTTGGGCATGTTCGCGCTGTTCCAGATGGAATTCAGCCTGCAGATCATCGCCGCGATCCTCGCCATCATCGGCTACTCGCTTAACGACACCATTGTCGTCTACGACCGTATCCGCGAGGACCTGAAGAAGTATCGCAAGATGCCGCTGCCCGAGCTGCTCGACATGTCGGTCAACGAGACGCTCGCGCGTACGGTGATGACCTCGGCGACGCTGTTGGTCGCGCTGATCCCGCTGCTGCTGTTCGGCCCGGAGAGCCTCTTCGGCCTCGTCGCGGCGATCACTGTGGGCATCTTCGTTGGTACCTATAGCTCGATCTACATGGCCGCCCCGATCCTGATCTGGCTGGGCGTGAGCGGCGACAGCTTCGTGCCCGGCGAATCGGAGATCGACCGTCAGGAGCGCATGGCGCGCGAGCGCGGCTCCGCGCGTAGCTGACAGGCACAGGGCCCGCGTTCCTGCGGAACCTGGCCAGCCAAAGAGAAAGGGCGCCGGAGATTACCTCCGGCGCCCTTTCTCGTTTGCAGGCTGCTGCTTGTCTCAGCTTCCGGTATGGACCGGCTCGCCGTCGAGCACGGCACGCCAGAAGTGGACGAGGTTCTCCGCGTTGACGCCCCAGCTGAAGCGGCTGACGTGCTCGGCGACTTCGGCCTGGCTGGGCGGATCGGCGAGGATGTCGGTGACCGCAGCCGCGATCGCCTCGGGGGTGCGCTCGACGATGCGCCCCGCGCTCGGGTCCTTCACGATCTCGCGTGCACCGCCGATGTCGGGAATGACGATAGGCGTGCCGCAGGCCAGTCCCTCGATCCACACATTGGCCAGGCCCTCGCTGGCAGAGGGCAGGACCATCACGTCGGCTGCACAAAGGACCTGCGGCAGCATCTCGTGATCGACCTGTCCGAGGAAATGCACCCTGTCGAGGATGCCCAGAACCTTGGCCTCGGCGCGTAGCCGCATCTCGTCCTCCCCCGCACCCGCCAGTGCAAGGCGCGCGTCGGGAAGGTGGATCAGCGCCTCGAGCACCAGCCCCTGTCCCTTGCGCGGGATGAGCGCGCCCGGGGTGACGATGAGTGGGCCCTTGGTCCAGATGCCGAGCGTCGGGATCGCCGAGACGAGCGCGCGCGCAGCGCCGCGTTCGGTCGGGTGGAACCGCTCCCGGTCGAGGCCGGTGTAGTGCACCGCGATCTTGTCGGCGGGCATGCCGAGCGCGAGCATGTCCTCGCGCAGGGCCTTGCTGACGGTGAGCAGGCCCGATGCCTGCTCGGCGGCCTGCTGCATCTGTTCGAGCGCATCCGGTCGGCGCCCCCAGTAATGCACGTCCGCTCCGCGCGACTTGACCGTCATCGGCAGCCCCAGTTCGCGCGCGATGATCGCGGCGACGGGGCCATCGGGAAAGAAGAACTGCGCATCGACCAGATCGAAGGGCTTTTCGGCATGAAGCCGTCGAACCAGCGGCAACACGGCCTTGGCGATGCGCGCAGGGTTCGAATCGCCGCCGATCATCGGGATCGTGGTGAAGCGCGGGTAGTGGGTCCGGATGCCGGCCACGTCGCTGATGTCCTCGACCTTCGCGAGGCTCGCGTAAGGCTCGCGAAGCGAGAGCGGCCAGGGCGGAATGCCGAGCGGGCTGATCATCGTCAGGTCGACATCGCCGCGCGCGGCCACCGCGCGCATCTGGTTGCTGACGAACTTTCCGAAGCCGGGCTTGACCGGATTGGGGAACAGCGTGGCTATCGAGACAATACGCATCGCTTGGATAATGGACCTCGGCGGTTAGAGTTTCCTGACGAGAGATGTGAAATCCCTCGTCCGGCCTGCTGGCGAAGCCATGCGCTGGCCTTGCGGTCTGCATCGCAATGGCCCGTGCCTCAAGGCGAAATACTCCGTTTGCGCAGGCCTTTGCCCCTTGCTGCATTGCCAGCCAGCCGTCAGCAATAGGACAGGAGCGGTCCGACGGGCCGGCAGGAGGAGAGAATCAGATGAAGCGACGCGATTTCATGACGGGGACGGGGACCGCCCTTGCTCTGGGGGCCTCGGGCTTTGTTCCCGGGTTCGCCGCAGCGCAGGATGGCAACGCGGCCGACGAGACTTTCACGAAGATGCTTGATGGCATCTTCTACGAGCAGCTCACGCTGTCGCCTGAATTCGCGACGATGCTGGGTCTCGACAGCGGCGAGCGGGCAGGGCTCAAGTCGCAGTTGTCCGATAGAAGCGCAAAGGGGCGTGAGGAAGGACTGGAGTCCAACCGTGCCGCACTCGCCAAGGTCGAGGCATTCGATCCCGCGCTGCTCAGCCCGGCAGGCAAGCGCAATCGCGAACTGGCACTGTACCAGTTGCGCCAGGGAACCGTCGCGCCCGCGCAGTTCGAGCTCGACAGCGCACAGATGCCTTATCGCGTGACGCAGATGAGCGGCGCCTACTTCAGCGTTCCCGACTTTCTCAATTCGCAGCACACGGTCACGACCAAGGCGGACGCGCAGGCCTATCTGGCGCGCCTCTCCGAATTCGCGGTGGCGCTCGACCAGGATACCCAGGTTCAGCAGGACCTTGCGACGCGGGGCATCGTAGCGCCGGGCTGGTCGCTCGATCTCGCGTTGGCACAGATGGCCAAGCTGCGTGCATCGGCGCCGCTGGAGAGCGGTATGGTCCGCTCGTTGGCAAGCCGGGCGCAGCAGGCAGGGATCGCCGGAGACTGGGCGGCGAAGGCAGCCAGGATCGTCGAGAAGGCGGTCTATCCTGCGCTCGATCGGCAGATGAAGCTGATCGAGGCGCAGCGTGCGACCACGCCTGCAGGCGATGGTGCATGGCGCTTCCCGAAGGGCGACGAGGTCTATGCCGAGGCGCTCAAGGAAGCGACCACGACCGACTACAGCCCCGAGGAAATCCACAAGATCGGGCTCGAGCAGGTTGCCGACCTCGAGGCGCGTCTCGACACGGTACTCGAGAAGGCCGGGCTCACCCAGGGCACGGTCGGGCAGCGTCTCGCCGAACTCAACGCGCGGGCCGACCAGCTCTATCCCAATACCGACGAAGGGCGCGAGGCGCTGATCACCTCGCTCAACGAGGGGCTGCGCGCGATGTACGCGAAGTTGCCGCAGGCCTTCTCGAACGTACCGCAGGACCCGATCGAGATCCGGCGCGTGCCGCCCGAGATCCAGGACGGAGCCTCTAACGGCTACTATTCGCCCGCTGCGCTCGATGGCTCGCGCGACGCGATCTACTGGATCAACCTCAAGGACACGGCCGACTGGCCCAAGTACTCGCTGCCATCGTTGACCTACCACGAAGGCGTGCCCGGGCATCATCTCCAGCAAGGCTACTCGCAGGCTGGCGGCGACCTGCCGCTGATGCTCGCCAACAACTTCATCTCGTCCTACGCCGAGGGCTGGGCGCTCTATGCCGAGCAGCTCTCGGACGAACTGGGTGGCTACAACGGGGTGGAGGCTGCCGGATACCTGCAGAGCTTCCTGTTCCGCGCGGTACGCCTCGTCGTTGATACGGGTATTCACCACTACCAGTGGAGCCGCGAGAAGGCGACCGATTACATGGTCGAGACGGTCGGCTTCGCTCGCCCGCGCTCACAGCGCGAGATCGAGCGCTACTGTGTGCTGATCGGGCAGGCCTGCTCGTACAAGATGGGCCACATCATCTGGACCAAGACCCGCGCCAAGGCGCAGGGCGTGCTGGGCGACAAGTTCAGCCTGCCCTGGTTCCACGAGATCCTGACCGAGGGCGTCATGCCGCTCACCATGCTCGAAAAGCGCGTCGACGAGCGCATCGCGGCGCGCATGAACGGGCGCTAGGGGAGTGGCGCGGTATCTTGCGGCTTTGCCGCAGGTGTCGCGCCGCGCTTCTCAGCCTTCGACCTGTTCGGCGAGATCGAGCCAGCGTTCTTCGGCGGCGTCCTTCTCGGCCTGGGCCTTCTCGATCGCCTTGGTCAGGGCGGCGAACCTGTCGGGGTTCTTGGTGTAGAGGTCGGGGTCGGCGAGCGCCGCCTCGTCGCGCTCGATCGCGGCTTCCAGTTCCTCGATCCGGCCGGGCAGCAGGTCGTAGTCGCGCTGGTCCTTGTAGGAGAGCTTGGTGCTCTTGGGCTTGGGCGGGGCAGGGGGCGCAGCGTCATCGCCCTTGGCCTTCGCCTTGCCGGCCGAGGTGCGCTGGCGCCGCTTGGCTTCCCAGTCGGCATAACCGCCCGCGATCACGTCGATGTGGCCCGAGCCGTCGAGGCCCAGCGTCAGGTTGACGGTGCGGTCGAGGAAGTCGCGGTCGTGGCTGACGATGAGCACGGTGCCATCGTAGTCCGAGATCACTTCCTGCAGCAGGTCGAGCGTCTCGAGATCGAGATCGTTGGTCGGCTCGTCGAGCACAAGCAGGTTGGAGGGACGCGCGAACTCGCGCGCCATGAGCAGGCGCGACTGCTCGCCGCCCGAAAGCGTGCCGATCTTGGCGTCGATCATCGAGGGATCGAACAGGAAGTCCTTGAGATAGCCCTGAACGTGCTTGCGCACCCCGCGAACGTCGACCCAGTCGCTGCCTTCCGCGATCACGTCACGCAGCAGCATGTCGGGCTTCAGGAACGAACGCTGCTGGTCCATCACGATCGAGGTCAGCGTCTGCGCCTGCGTGACGGTGCCTTCGTCGGGCTGGATCTCGCCGGTGAGCAGCTTGAGGAGCGTCGACTTGCCCGAGCCGTTCGAGCCGACGATGCCGATGCGGTCTCCGCGCTGGATGCGCAGGGAAAAGTCCTTGATGACCGTGCGCTCGTTCTCGCCTTCGCCGAAGCGTTTGGTGACGTGCTCGGCAACGATCACCGACTTGGTCTTCGAGCCGTCGCCCGCGACCGCGAGCTTGGCAGTGCCGGTCGGACCCATCATCGAGGCACGTTCGGCACGCATTTCCCACAGCTTGGCAAGGCGGCCCTGGTTGCGCTTGCGCCGCGCGGTCACGCCGCGCTCGAGCCAGTGCGCCTCGATCTTGAGCTTGGCATCGAGCTTCTCGGCGGCGCGGGTCTCTTCCTTCTGGACTTCCTCTTCCCAGGCTTCGAAGCCGCCGAAGCCGACTTCCTTGCGCCTGAGCGAACCGCGATCGAGCCACACCGTCGCCTTGGTCAGGCGGGTGAGGAAGGTACGGTCGTGGCTGATCACGACGAAGGCGCCGTTGTAGCGCTGCAGCCAGCTTTCGAGCCAGTCGATCGCGGCAATGTCGAGGTGGTTGGTCGGCTCGTCGAGCAGCAGCAGGTCGGGCTCCGAGGCCAGCGCGCGGCACAGCGCGGCACGGCGGCGTTCGCCGCCCGACGCGCTCTTCGCCTCACGCGAGAGGTCGATGCCGAGCTGGTCGGCAATCGCCTCGACCTCGTGCTGGGCGGGGCCGTCCTCGCCGTGCACGGCGAAGTCGAGCAGGGTGTCGTAGCCGGTGAAGAAGGGGTCCTGTTCGAGCGTCACGATGCGCGTGCCCGGCTGGATCGAGCGGGTGCCCGCGTCGGCCTCGACCGAGCCGGCGAGCAGGCGCAGCAGCGTCGACTTGCCAGCGCCATTGCGTCCGATCAGCGCCAGCCGGTCGCGCGGCGCGATGTTGATATCGAGGTCCTTGAAGAGCCAGCCGGTGCCCTGGATCAGGCCGAGGCCTTCCCAGCTGAGAATAGGTGCGGTTGCCATGGCGCGCGCAGTACAGGGGCAGGGGTGGTGCTGGCAAGCGGACTTGTCGAGGCGTCCGCATCTGCCGGGGACCGGTATTTTTCGCCGGGCTGCTGGTTGAAAAGGTATTCAGGACTTGTTCAATGCGCGAGGCTTAGGCACCCAGACCGTGATGAGATACTTCCCCATGCCCGCTTTCGTATCCCGTTCGCTTCTCGCCGGGGCGCTTGGCGCCCTCGTGCTCGGGGGCGTGTGCGTATCCATGCCGACGAAGAGCGTGCATGCTGAGGAGCAAGGCGGCGAGCAGGGGCAGGCGCGCAAGGCACGCAAGGCCGGCAACATCCTCTCGATTCGCCAGATCGAACAGATCGTGCTGCCGCGCATGTCGGGCATGCAGTACCTTGGCCCCGAATACGATCCGGCCGCGATGGCCTATCGCCTCAAGTTCATCGACGACGGCAAGGTCTACTTCGTCGACGTCGATGCGCGGACCGGCCGCATCATCGGTCAGTCGCGCTAGGCCTGACCGCGGTAGACGAAGGCGCGAAGCTGCGGCATTTCGAAGCGCCTGCGTATAGCCTGCGGGAACCCGTCACGATCCCGCTCGCTTGACGGTTCAGGGCAATGCCCCCATTTCGGACGGGAACAAAGGGAGGACTTCAATTGCGCATCCTGATCGTCGAGGATGAACCCACGCTCGGCAACCAGCTCAAGTCGACGCTCGAACAGACCGGCTATGCCGTCGATCTCTCGACCGACGGCGAGGACGGGCATTTCCTCGGCTCGACCGAAGACTACGATGCTGTGATCCTCGATCTCGGCCTTCCCGAGATCGACGGGCTGACCGTGCTCGGTATGTGGCGGCGCGAAGGGCGCAATTTCCCCGTTCTGGTGCTGACCGCGCGCGATTCGTGGTCGGACAAGGTCGCCGGCCTCGATGCAGGCGCCGACGATTACCTTGCCAAGCCGTTCCAGACCGAGGAGCTGATCGCCCGCCTGCGCGCCCTGATCCGCCGCGCCTCGGGTAATACTTCGAGCGAACTGACCGCAGGCGATGTCCGCCTCGACACGCGCTCGGGCCGTGTCACGCTGGCGGGCGAGCCGGTCAAGCTGACCGCGCAGGAATACAAGCTGCTGTCCTACCTGATGCACCACAAGGGCAAGGTCGTCAGCCGCACCGAACTCATCGAGCATATCTACGACCAGGATTTCGACCGCGATTCCAACACGATCGAGGTCTTCGTAACGCGTATCCGCAAGAAGCTTGGTGCCGACGTGATCACCACCATCCGTGGTCTGGGCTACAGTCTCGACGATCCTGCCGGTCCGCCGCGGACCTGATCCGGCGCGCGCTAGCGGACACGGCGGGTGATAGGACGCAGGAAGGCGGCCGGTCAGGCGGCGGGCGGCAATACCGGCTCGCTGGCGCGGCGCATGATGCTGATCGCGGCGGGCTGGATATTCGTCCTGCTGCTGCTGGGCGGCGTCGCGCTCGACCGCACGCTGACCGGCCTCGTCACGCGAAGCTTCGACGAGCAGTTGGGCTACATGCTTACCGCGATGATCGGCTCGGCCGAGATCGGCGTCGATGGCGAGGTCTATTTCAATCGCCCGCTTGGCGACCAGCGCTTCCTCGAACCCAATTCCGGTTTGTACTGGCAGATTCGTGCACGCGGGCACGAAGATTTTCCATCGCGTTCGCTGTGGGACCGCAGTCTCGACGTACCCGATGATCATTTCGACGCGCAGCCGCACGTCTACGATTCGAATCAGTTCGCGGGCGAACCGCTGCGCGTGCTCGAACGCTCGATAATCCTGCCGGGCAGCGACACCCAGTGGATGTTCACCGTCGCGGCCAGTCGCGTCGAGCTCGACGAGCAGATCAAGATGTTCCGCTCTATCCTCGTCTACAGCTTCGTAGCGCTGGGTTTCGGGCTCCTGGTCATGGCGGGATTGCAGACCTGGTATGGCCTGTTCCCGCTGCGCCATGTGCGCCGGGCAATCCAGAAATTGCGCACGACCGGTGCTGCGCGCGTCACCGATCCGCTGCCGCAGGAAGTCGAGCCGTTGGTGGCCGAACTCAACGCCCTGCTTTCCCATACCGAGCGGCAGGCCGAGGAAGCGCGCACCCATGCAGGCAATCTCGCCCATGCGCTGAAGACGCCGCTGACAGTGATCATGAACGCGGCAACGGCCAAGTCCGGCGACCTCGATACGACGGTGATCCGCGAGGCGGCCAACATGCGTCGTCACGTCGACCACCACCTTGCGCGCGCGCGCGCGGTCGGACGGCGGGCGGCGGGCATGTCGCGCGCAGAAGTGTGGCCAAGTCTCGAGGCAGTGTTCCGCGCGGTCGAGCGCCTTTATGACGCGACCCGCTTCGATTTCGACGGCAACCGCGATGCCGTGGTCGCGATCGAGAAACAGGATCTCGAGGAACTGCTCGGCAACCTGATCGAGAACGCGGCCAAGTACGGGGGCGGCAGTGTCTTCGTGACGGTCGATGCTGTCCGTCCCGAAGAGCGCGACGCGCGCTTTTGCGAGATTTGGATCGAGGACGACGGCATGGGCATTCCCGAAGACGAGCGCATCCGCATCTTCGATCGCGGCGCGCGGCTCGATACCGGCAAGCCGGGCACGGGTCTCGGTCTCGCCATCGTGCGCGATGTCGTCGAGATTTATGGAGGCACCGTCGAGCTCGACGAGAGCGAGGATCTGGGGGGGCTGCTCGTCAAGCTGCGCCTTCCACGGGCCGCTGCTCTTGTCTGATAGCGAGGCTCGGGTTCGCCTGATCCGTTAGCGTCTGGGCAGGGAAGTTTTGGTGGAGCGTGCCCGCTAGGCGGTTGCGGGCTGCGCGCGAGTGCCTATGTGGACCATTCGCAAGCGATCAAAACCGATACGGAACCCAGTCATGAACGAAGAGATCACCCTCAAGCTGACCACCGATGAAGTCGCGATTATCGTCGATGCCCTCGAGGTCGATCTCGAAGGCTATCTCGAGTCGGCGAAGGAAGCGCGTGGCAACGGCAATCGTGCCGACGTCGAGACTTTCACCGAGGCCGCAACTCGCATCCAGACCTTGATGACCAAGCTGCAGCCGCACGTAGACGATTGAGTCTCGTAGGCTTGGGCAGGGCTGCCCCTTGTAGCGGCCCTGCCTCAGGCGCTCTGCTCCTGTCGCGGCTGTTTGGCCGTGCTGCGCGGAAGTTGCGCGCCGAAGCGCAGGCTGCTCAGCCGGCCTTGGCGCGCTCGTGGTGGCGGATCACCTCGTCGATGATGAAGCGCAGGAACTTCTCGCCGAAGTCGGGATCGAGGTGCGCGTCCTCGGCAAGACGGCGCAGACGCTCGATCTGGATTTTTTCGCGGCCCGGGTCCGAGGCCGGCAGGTTGTGCTCGGCCTTGTAGGCGCCGACCGCCTGCGTGATACGGAAGCGCTCGGCAAGCATGTGGATCAGCGCGGCATCGATGTTGTCGATGCTCGAACGGAAACCGGCCAGGACCTTGCCTGCTTCGGCGGCTGCTTCGGGATTTTGCTGGGTCATCGTCGGGTTGCGCTAGCACGGCTTTTGCGCTGCGGCCAGACCTCCGCCTGCCTCTGCTAGGGCGCGAGTTGCGCCATTAACACTTGCGTCGCGGCCCATTCGTCCCCATTGCGCGGTGCGATGAGTGCAGATGTCATTTCCCTGCGCACGCGCGGGCCGCAACCTTCCCTCGCTCCCATGCTGGCGCTCACCGCCTCCGGCATGAACAGCGTCAACTCGGTCATCCTCGACCGCATGCAGAGCGAGATTCCCCTGATCCCGGCGCTGGCCGGGCACCTCATTGCGGGTGGGGGCAAGCGTATGCGCCCGATGCTGACCGTCGCCGGGGCCGAACTGTGCGGCTACCAGGGCACGCGGCATCACAAGCTCGCTGCTGCGGTGGAATTCATCCATACCGCGACCCTGCTCCACGACGACGTCGTCGATGGCTCGGAGATGCGTCGCGGCAAGGCTGCCGCCAACATCGTCTTCGGCAACCCGGCCACGGTGCTGGTGGGCGACTTCCTGTTCACCCGTTCGTTCGAGCTGATGGTCGAGGATGGCAGCCTCAAGGTGCTCAAGATCCTCTCGCGCGCCAGCTCGGTGATCGCGCAGGGCGAGGTCGACCAGTTGACCGCGCAGCGCAAGATCGAGACGAGCGAGGACCACTATCTCGAGATCATCGGCTCCAAGACTGCCGCACTTTTCGCTGCCGCGACGCGTATCTCGGCGGTCATCGCCGAGAAGAGCGAGGCCGAGGAGCTCGCACTCGATGCCTACGGGCGCAATCTCGGCATCGCCTTCCAGCTCGTCGACGATGCGATCGACTACGATTCCGAGGCCGCCGAATCGGGCAAGGACAAGGGCGACGACTTCCGCGAGGGGAAGATGACCCTCCCGGTCATCCTCGCCTATGCGCGCGGCAATGCCGAAGAGCGCAAGTTCTGGGAGGATGCCATCGCCGGATTTCGCACCGAGGACGAGGATCTCGCTCACGCGGTCGAGTTGATCAATCGCCACGCCTGTGTCGAGGCCACGCGCGAGCGTGCGCGCCTTTATGCGCAGCGTGCGATCGATGCGATCTCGATCTTCCCGGCAGGCGCCGCACGCGACGCGATGTGCGAGGCGGTCGAGTTCGCGGTAGCGCGTCGCTACTGAGGACCGGAGCGCGCTGCGGTGTGCCTGTTGCGCTGAGGTCACGATAGCCGTTTGCAACATGCATGAAACGAGGCTGCAATTGCAGCGCACGGTATCGCAGCCTATCGAAGCTTCGCCATGTTCCTAGGTCCCGCAGCATCCGAACCGAGAGGATATCGTTCCGGTTCGCCGCGCCAGAGAGCTGTCTCCGCGACGCTCTCGGCTGCGGTGGTGCTGCTTGCCCTGCTTTTCGCGCTCTACCAGACCCAGATCGCGCCGCATCTCGACCAGCCTCAGACGGTGACCAGCTTCGACGTCCCGGGCGAGAAGGACGACGACGAGGGCGACGAGGCGCAGGACAAGGAAAAGAGCGAGGAGAAGGAAAAGGCGCCCGAGACCAAGCAGCGCGAGCCATCGCCCGATCCCAAGCCTGTCGAGACCCCGCAGGTCGAGCCACCCAAGGCGCAGAAGCAGGCCTTCACCTTCATGAAGCTGTCGAGCGCGGACATGGCGGCTGCGGATATCGGACGGATGAGCGGACCGGCACCGGCACAGTCGCCGGCTGGTTCGGGCAGTGTCTATGGTCCGGGCGAGGGGCCGGGCGGAGCGGTGCTCTACAACGCGGACTGGTATCGCCCGCCTACCGACGCCGAGCTGGCCGGTTATCTGCCTGCACGACGGCCCGATACCGGCTGGGGCATGATCGCGTGCCAGACGATCGAGCAGTACCGGGTCGAGAATTGCCAGATCCTGGGCGAATCGCCGCGAGGGTCGGGCTTTGGACGCGCGGTGCTCGAGGCCGCCTGGCAGTTCCGCGTGCAGCCTCCGCGCATCAACGGCAAGCCGCAGCTGGGCACCTGGGTGCGCATCCGCATCGATTACGGAACGCGTCGCAGCGGCTGACAAGAGTAGCTGTCAGGTCGGGCGATGTTCAAGCCGTACCGTACTGCAGCTGCTCGACTTCCTCGAGCCGGTCGATCACTTCGTCGAGCGTGGCTGGCCGCGCGATGAAGTAGCCCTGGGCCAGTGGGAAGCCGGCGAGCCGGGCGCTGATCAGCTGGTTCTCGGTCTCGATGCCCTCGATCACGCATTCCAGGCTGAGTGAACGCGCGAGATTGCGGATTGCGGTGACCAGACGCCGACCTGCGGCCTCGTCAAGGCGAGAGGCGAAGCTGCGATCGATCTTGACCATGTCGAGCGGAAGCTGGTGGAGTGAGGACAGGCTGGAATAACCGGTTCCGAAATCGTCGAGCGCGATTTTCACCCCCGTGCCGCGCAAGGTCGCCAGCGCTTCGCGCGCATTGTCGAGATCGGCGATCAGCGAGGTCTCGGTGATTTCGAAAAGCAGGCGCGCCGGGTTGCAACCCGAGGCGGTGATGCGATCGAGCAGCCCGCTTATCGTTGGCGGGTGGCACAGGTCCTGCCCGGAGAGGTTGAACGAGAGGCGCAGGCGCGCAGGCAACTGGGCGAGCGCGTCGAGGACCTTGTCGAACAGCGCCAGGGTAACTTCGTGGCCCAGACCAAGGCGCTCGGCGGTCGCGATGAGCTGTTCTGGCGGGACCGCGCCGAGGCCCGGTGCGTTCCAGCGCGCGAGGCTCTCATAGCCGATCAGGTCGAGGTCGCAGGTCGATACGATCGGCTGGAACGCGAGCGAGATCTCGCTTGCGATGTCGGCTGCCTGCAAGGCCGAATCGAAGGCCTGCTCCGAGCGGATCAGCGCCTCCAGTTCGGCGGAGAAGCGTACGCACTGGCCGCGCCGCTGGTTCTTGGCGTGATAGAGCGCGAAGTCGGCGCGGTCGAAGAGGACATTGGCCGAGGTCGCGGTATGCGGAAACGAGGCGATACCCGAGGAACAGCCGACCGAGACGATCACGTCGCCGAGCCGTGCAGGGCGGCAGATCTCGGCGGTGATGGCGCGGGTCAGGTTCTCGGCATTGGCCATGTCGCCTTGCACGATCACGCCGAACTCGTCGCCGCCCAGGCGCGCGACGACCGCTTCGGGCGGACTGGCCTCTAGCATGCGCTGGCCCAGCAGTTCGAGCAGACGATCGCCCATGGCATGGCCGTAGGTGTCGTTGACGGGCTTGAAGCGGTCTAGGTCGATCAGGCCGACGCAGAATTCCTCACCGGGGCGGGCACGCGCCATGAGGTCTTCGAGCATCGAGAAGAAGAATCGGCGGTTGGGCAGGCCCGTGAGTGCATCGGTTTGCGCCAGGTGGGCATTTTCGGCGCCCAGCGCCTGGGCCTGTCGGCGCTCGGTGAACAGTGCGCGCTGCGACATTTCCAGTTCGACAAAGGCAGCGAACGAATCGTGCAAGGTCTTCAGGATCACGCCTGCGACCAGCGCCAGATTGATGGCGATGGCGATAAACACCTCGCTGCCGGTCATCAGGCTGTAGGCGAGGAAGATGCTGACCACGCTCCCGCAAATCAGCACGGCGGCTTGCGGCAGGAAGCTGAGGCAGTAGACGCAGCCGAGCAGCGTAACCGCCACGAAGATCGCGATATGCCCATGTTCGTAGGGGCCACCGTACTGGTCGAGCACCAGCGCCCAGGACACGAAGGCGAGGGCGAAGACCAGCGATAGAACAGTCGTGCGGCGCAGCTTGCGGCTGACGATGGCGGGGTCCTTGTCCTCTGCACTGACCGGACGCAGCCAGACGAGCATCCGCACGGTGCAACCGGCGATGAGGATTGCCGGGATGATCAGGGCAAGCAACGTCGGCGCGAGATGGCGATGGGTGAAGGCGAGAATCGCCGCGTTCACCGTCAACAGCCCGTAGAGCGGCGGTATCTGGGCGCGTAGGCGCAAATATTGTGCGACCGCCAAAGGGTGGCGACCGGCCGGACCAGTGTTCACTTTTGATCTGTCCACTTGTGGCAAGTCATTGATCTGAGATCGCAAACGGTACGCGCGAAACCTTGATTAAATATGGATGGATTGGCGTCGAAACGGACAAAGTTAGCAAGTTTCGCAAATGAGGGGGCATCGGCGGGAGCAATTCGGGCATCGTCAGAGCCTTTCGCGCGGCGCTCGCCGACGGTAGGGAGCCTTGCGTGAGCGAACTTCCCATCCATGCCGTCCTGCCGGACCTCCTGCAGGCTCTACGCAGCGCCAGTGGCGCAGTGCTGATCGCGCCGCCCGGGGCGGGCAAGACGACCGCCGTCGCGCCGGCATTACTGGATGAACCCTGGTGCGAGGGCACCGTCATCCTGCTCTCGCCGCGCCGCGTCGCTGCACGGGCCGCTGCCGAGCGCATGGCCGCGTCGCTTGGCGAGAAACCGGGCGAGACGATCGGCTACCTCACCCGCCTCGACAGCAAGAAGAGTGCGCGCACGCGGGTTCTTGTCATGACCGAGGCAATCTTCGTCGCGACGATCCTCGGCGATTCCGAGCTGTCAGGTGTCTCGGCGGTGCTGTTCGACGAGGCGCACGAACGCCATCTCGATTCCGATCTCGGTCTCGCACTGGCGCTCGAGACGCGCGCGGTGCTGCGTGAGGACCTGCGGGTACTGGTCATGTCGGCGACCATCGACGGGACCCGCTTCGCCGGATTGCTCGGTGACGATGCCCCGGTGATCGAGAGCGAAGGCAAGGCATGGCCGCTCGCGCTGCGCTGGCTTGGAGCCGCGCCCGAGAAGCGGATCGAGGAGGCCATGGCCTCGGCGGTGCTCACCGCCTGGCGCGAGCAGGAGGGGGACATCCTCGCCTTCCTGCCGGGTGTGCGTGAGATCGAGCGTACGGCACAGAAGCTCGAGGCAGCGCTGCCGGGCACGCCGGTGCTGCCGCTTCACGGTCAGTGCGACCCGAGCGCGCAGCGCATGGCGATCCGGCGCGACGGTGAGGGACGTCGCCGCATCGTCCTTGCCACGGCCATTGCCGAGACCTCGCTGACGCTCGACGGTGTCTGCGTGGTCGTCGACTGCGGCCTGTCGCGAAGGGCCGAGTTCGACAAGGCCGCAGGGGTCACCCGCCTGGTAACTCACCGCGCAAGCCAGGCCTCGGCCGACCAGCGCGCGGGCCGTGCGGCTCGCCAGCAGGCCGGTACGGCCTACCGGCTGTGGGAAAAGGCTGGCCACGCCGGTCGTCCGGCCTTCGACCCGCCCGAGATGCTGACCAGCGACCTTGCCCAGCTGACCCTGTCTCTGGCGCGCTGGGGAAGCGGCGATGTCGAGGCGATGGCGTGGATCGATCCGCCGCCTGTACCCGCACTCGCCGCTGCACGCGCGATGCTGGAAGAGCTCGGCGCGCTCGATGCCGAGGGGCGCATCACGTCCTTCGGCGACAAGGTAGCGCAGCTGCCGATGGACCCGGCGCAGGCGACGATGATCCTGCGTGCCAGCGAACTCGGGGCAGGGAGCATGGCAGCGCGCCTCGCGTTGCTGCTGCAGGAGCGGGGCCTTGGCGGGCGCAGCGACGACCTTGCCCAGCGCCTCGCGCGCTGGAACACCGATCGCTCACCCCGGGCGGAGGCATCGCGCAAGCTTGCCGCAGGCTGGGCGCGCCGCGCAGCCGCGCTGGTCGAGGCGCAGGCTCGCGAGGAAGACCCGGTCCCGCCCGGTGTACTGCTCGCTCTGGGACGCCCGGATATGCTTGCGCGGCGCCGCGATGCATCGGGCGAACACTGGCTCTCTGCCGGCGGGCGCGGCTACGTGCTGGACCCGGCCTCGCCGCTCGCGACGCGCGAGTGGCTGGTGATCGGCGACGCGCAGGGGCAGGCGCGTGGCGCACGCATCCTTTCGGGCGCCTCGCTCGAACCTGCCGAGGTCGAGCAATGGCTGGCCGAGGGAGCCGAGCGTCGCTCGGTACTGCGTTGGAACGAGGATGAAGCGCGTGTCGAGGCGCGGCTCGAGAAGCGGCTGGGCGCGATCACGCTTGCCTCCGGGCCCGACCCCAGGCCCGATCCGGATGCGGTCGCGGCCTTCGTGCTCGAACAGGTGCGGCGCAAGGGGCTCGAGCTCGTGCCGCTGGGCAAGGGGGCTCATGCACTGCTGCGCCGTGCGCGCTATGCCGGGATCGCGGCGCTTGGCGACGAGGCGCTGCTCGCGGACCTCGAGAGCTGGCTGGGCCCGCTCGCTGTGCGCAGGCTCGATGCGATCGACAAGGGGGCGCTGCACGAAGCCTTGCGCAACCGTCTGACCTGGGAAGACCAGCAGTTGATCGAGCGCCTCGCGCCTGAACAGTTCCGCTCGCCCGCCGGGACCAGCCACGCGATCGACTACGAAGACGAGGGCGGCCCCTCGGTCGAGGTGCGCGTGCAGGCGCTGTTCGGTCTCGATACCCATCCCGGCTTCGGGCGGCCGCCACAGCCGCTGCTGCTCAAGCTGACCTCGCCCGCCGGGCGCCCGATCCAGACCACGCGCGACTTGCCCGGTTTCTGGCGCGGGTCCTGGCGCGACGTGCAGCGCGACATGAAGGGACGCTACCCGCGTCACCGCTGGCCCGACGAGCCCTGGAACGAGGATCCCAGCCTCAAGACCAAGAACGCGCTCGCGCGTTCGGGCAAGAGGTGAATTGCGGCTTGATTTCGGGGGCGATTCGGGGGCAAGGCGATGGGCCATGACCGCACGCATCTATCAGCGCCCGAAGAATGCCATGCAATCGGGCAAGGCCCTCATGGATCAGTGGATCCTCGAATTCGCTCCGGCAGAAGCCAAGCAGCCCGACCCACTGATGGGCTGGGCCGGTTCGGGTGACATGCAGCAGCAGGTCCAGCTGCACTTCGCCTCGCAGGACGAGGCGCAGGCCTATGCCGCGCGCTACGGCATCCCTGCCGTGGTTCACGCGACCCCGCCGCGCCGCCTCAAGATCCAGGCCTACGCCGACAACTTCCGCTGATCGGGGGCATCTCCGCCGCAAGGTGACGAGCGGGGTTGCATTCCAGTCAAAGCGCCGCCATATGGCGCGCCGGGAGTCGGATGGACGTTTGCGTTCGCCAATCTGGTCAGGTCCGGAAGGAAGCAGCCACAACGGATTGCGGCGGGTCATTCGGCTCCTTCATCGCGCCAAAGAGCAGCGATGAAGGGACGACAAGTTGTCGTCCGGCTAGGGCGCTCTCGCAAGCGCCCTCACGATCCATTCCGAAATCCTGTTTTCCTCGCCTGGCGGTCCGGCTCTTGTGCCCGAGCTACGAGAACGACTGTGGAGCAACGCGCTTCGCACCTGACATTCGCGCGCAGTGCGCCTAATCTCGGCGACGATGCACGATTCATCTGACACATCCGGCTCGAACCTCCCCTGGGACGAGGACCCGCGCGAAGACGAGGAGGCGCCTTCGGCTGCCGAGCTCGAGGCTGCGGGCCAGTCCTCCATGTTCGGAGGCGATGAAACGGCGGTCGATGCACCGGCCGCGCCCGCACCCGAGCCCGAAGCGACCTTGCCGCAAGCGGCGCCCGTCGCGGCAGTGCCAGCCAAGAAGCCTGCCGATAGCGCCGCCGACGGGCAGCCTTACCGGGTGCTCGCGCGCAAGTACCGTCCGCAGACCTTCGACGAGCTGATCGGGCAGGAAGCGATGGTGCAGACCCTCGCCAATGGGATCAAGCGCGACCGTCTTGCGCATGCCTTCCTGATGACCGGCGTGCGCGGGGTCGGCAAGACCTCGACCGCGCGCCTCATCGCCAAGGCGCTCAACTGCATCGGACCCGACGGGCAGGGCGGCCCCACGATCAGCCCTTGCGGGGTTTGCGAGCCTTGCGTGGCCATCGCCGAAGGGCGCCATATAGACGTCATCGAGATGGACGCGGCGAGCCACACCGGCGTCGACGACGTGCGCGAGATCATCGAGGCCGTGCGCTACGCCGCCGTTTCGGCGCGTTACAAGATCTACATCATCGACGAAGTCCACATGCTTTCGCGCAACGCGTTCAACGCCTTGCTCAAGACGCTCGAAGAGCCGCCGGCGCACGTGAAGTTCCTCTTCGCGACGACCGAAGTGGACAAGCTGCCGGTCACCGTGCTCTCGCGCTGCCAGCGTTTCGACTTGCGACGTATCCCGGCGCCAATGCTGGCCGATCACTTCGCAATGGTATGCTCGAAGGAGGCGGTCGAGGCCGAGCCCGAGGCGCTCGCTATGGTCGCCGCCGCTGCCGAGGGTTCGGTGCGCGACGGGCTCTCGATCCTCGATCAGGCCATCGCCCATGCCGATCTCGATGGCGAGGGCATGGTGCGGGCCGACAAGGTTCGCGACATGCTCGGCCTCTCGGACAAGAGCGTACAGCGTCAGCTCATCGCCGCCTTGCTCGAAGGGCAGGGCGCAGGCGTGCTGGAGATCGTGGCGCGCCAGTTCTCGCTCGGCGTCGAGCCGATCGCGATCATGCGCGGGCTGATGGAACTGGTCCACCGTATCGCGCTGACGCAGGTCGGCGGGGATACGCTCGTGGTCCATTCCGCCGAGGAACGCGAAGCGCTCGAAGGCTGGGCCAAGGGGCTGGGCGCAGGGCAGGTCCACCGCATGTGGCAGCTCCTGCTCAAGGGGCACGACGAAGTGCGCACCGCCCCCGACCCGCTGGTGGCGGCACAGATGGCGCTCTTGCGCATCATGCATGCCGCCGACATGCCCGATCCCGGCGCTCTGGTGCGCAAGATCGAGGAGATCGCGAACCGCGCGCCCGCGCCGCTCGTCGATGGCGCTGGCGATCCTGGCGGGGCGCCCGGTGCTTCGGCGCAGGCGACGGCAACGCCGCAGGCCTCTGCTGCGCAGCTCGCGGCACGCTGGGACGAGCTGGTCGACGACGTAGAGGCTGCAGGCGATCTTTCCGGCGCCAATACCATGCGCATGCAGGTGCGCGTCGTGGAGCTTGGGCAGGGTGTCCTGCGTTACAACCAGGCGCCGGGCTTTCGCGAGGACATCACGGCGCGGCTGCGCGATGGCCTTTCGCGTGCAACCGGCGAGCGCTGGCAGGTGGAGCGGGTAGAGGCCGAAGGCGCGCCGACGATCGTCGAGCGCGCCGAGGCAGATCGTACTGCTGCTACCGAGGCCGTGCGTGCCTCGCCGCTGGTTGAGGCAACCATGGCTGCCTTTCCCGGTGCCGAACTGATCGAGGATGAACGCCCGGCCGCCATCGGCGGGGGCGGCAACCGTAACTGGAGACGTTGAAATGAAATCGATGGAAGAGATGATCCAGGCCGCCCAGCAGGCCGCCGAAACCATCCAGAAGCAGATGACCGAGACCCAGGCCAAGCTCGACTCGATGGAAGTCGAGGGCCTCTCGGGTGGTGGTCTGGTGAAGATTCGCTGTTCGGCCAAGGGGCGTGTGGTTGGCGTGTCGATCGACGAGAGCCTGCTTCAGCCGGCCGAGAAGGGTATGCTCGAGGACCTCGTCGCGGCAGCCTACAACGATGCACGCGTCAAGGCAGACTCGGTTGCCAACGAGGAAATGGGCAAGGCGCAGCAGGGAATGGGCCTCCCGCCGGGCTTCAAGATGCCGTTCTGAGGTGTCGGTCGCGCAGGCAGCACCGTCCGCCCCGGGCGGTCGGGCTGCCGGCGTGACACCCCCGCGCGCAGCGCTTACGGGTATCCCCGCCGCGCGCCTTGAAGCATTTTCACAGGCCCCGAAGCATAGAATTCGTTGCGCGGCGAGAAAACGCTCCCATATCACCGGGACATTTCGGGAAGTCGCACCGGTCGCACCTTCCCCCGTTCTATAAGATGGAAATGCCCTTGAATCTTCTTCCGCTCCTTCCGCTCCGCGATATCGTCGTGTTTCCCGGCATGGTTGTCCCGCTCTTCGTGGGACGCGAGAAATCGGTAGCCGCGCTCGAGGCCGCGATGGCGGGGGAAAAGGACATTTTCCTGCTGGCGCAGCTCGATCCTGGCTGTGACGATCCTGACCGCGACGATCTTTACGACACCGGCGTCGTTGCCTCGGTGCTGCAGCTGCTCAAGCTGCCCGACGGTACCGTCCGCGTTCTGGTCGAAGGCCAGGAACGTGCCAAGCTCGAGCGACTGCGGGCCGAGCAGGGCGAAGAGGGGGAGATGCTCGTCGCTGAAGTGGCGATGCTAGAAGAGGTCGAGGCCGAGGGGACCGAAGTCTCGGCGATGATGCGTTCGGTAATCGACCAGTTCGCCGAATATGCCAAACTTAACAAGAAACTGAGCCAGGACGCGGGCGACCAGCTCGACGATATTGAGGAACCGGCCAAGCTCGCCGACACCGTCGCCGCGCAGCTTTCTGCAAAGGTTTCCGACAAGCAGGCGGTGCTCTCCGAGAACGACCCGCTCAAGCGCCTCGAGATGGTCTATTCCTTCATGGAAGGCGAACTCGGCGTCCTGCAGGTCGAGCGCAAGATCCGCGGGCGCGTCAAGCGCCAGATGGAGAAGACCCAGCGCGAATACTACCTGAACGAGCAGCTCAAGGCGATCCAGTCCGAGCTCGGTGGCGGCGAAGGCGATGAGGCCAACGAGCTGCAGGAGCTTCAGGAGAAGATCGAGAAGACCAAGCTCTCGAAGGAAGCTCGCGAGAAGGCGAACGCCGAACTCAAGAAGCTCAAGTCGATGCAGCCGATGAGCGCCGAGGCGACTGTCGTGCGCAATTATCTCGACGTGCTGCTGGGGCTTCCCTGGGGCAAGAAGAGCAAGCTCAAGCGTGACATCTCGACCGCGCAGGACGTGCTCGATTCCGACCACTACGCGCTCGACAAGGTCAAGGACCGCATCATCGAGTATCTCGCGGTCCAGGCGCGCACCAACAAGCTCAAGGGGCCGATCCTGTGCCTCGTCGGCCCTCCGGGCGTTGGCAAGACCTCGCTTGGCAAGTCGATCGCCAAGGCGACTGGGCGCGAATTCATCCGCCAGTCGCTGGGCGGCGTGCGCGACGAGGCCGAGATTCGCGGTCACCGCCGCACCTACATCGGTTCGCTGCCGGGCAAGATCGTCTCGAACCTGCGCAAGGCGGGCAAGTCGAACCCGCTGTTCCTGCTCGACGAGATCGACAAGCTTGGACAGGACTTCCGGGGTGATCCGGCCTCGGCACTGCTCGAGGTGCTCGACCCCGAACAGAACGCCAAGTTCCAAGATCACTACCTCGAACTCGACATCGATCTGTCGGATGTCATGTTCGTGTGCACCGCGAACAGCCTCAACCTGCCGCAGGCGCTGCTCGACCGCATGGAGATCATCCGCCTCGAGGGTTACACCGAGGACGAGAAGGTCGAGATCGCCGAGCGCCACCTGATCGCCAAGCAGGTCGAGGCGCATGGGCTCAAGGACGGTGAGTTTACGCTCACCCAGGAAGGCCTGCGCGACCTGATCCGCTACTATACCCGCGAGGCCGGCGTGCGTACGCTCGAGCGCGAGATCGCAAGGCTGGAACGGAAGTCGCTGCGCCAGATCCTCGAGGGCAAGGCGCAGACCGTCACGATCACTCCGGACAACCTCGCCGAGTATGCCGGGGTGCGCAAGTTCCGCCATGGTATCTCGGAAGAGGAACACCAGGTCGGTGCGGTCACCGGGCTTGCCTGGACCGAGGTCGGCGGCGAACTGCTCACCATCGAAAGCGTGACGGTGCCGGGCAAGGGCCAGATCAAGGCGACCGGCAAGCTGGGCGAGGTGATGAACGAATCGATCCAGACCGCCTGGAGCTTCGTGAAGGCACGCTCGCCGGCCTATGGCATCAAGCCGAGCGTATTCCACAAGCGCGACATCCACATTCACCTTCCCGAAGGCGCCGTGCCCAAGGACGGTCCCTCGGCCGGTATTGGCATGGTCACCTCGATCGTCTCGACGCTCTCGGGCGTGCCGGTACGCAAGGACGTCGCGATGACCGGCGAAGTCACGCTGCGTGGCCGTGTGCTGCCGATCGGCGGGCTCAAGGAAAAGCTGCTGGCCGCTCTTCGCGGGGGCATCACCACGGTGCTGATCCCCGAAGAGAACCGCAAGGACCTCGCCGAGATTCCCGATAACGTGAAGCAGGGGCTCGAGATCATCCCAGTCAGCCACGTCGATGAAGTGCTCTCGCGCGCGCTTACCGACAAGCTTACCGAGATCGAGTGGACCGAGGCTGACGAACTGGCTGCGGCACCGCCGCACAGCCCCTCGAGCAGCGCGACGGCACACTAAGCCTCGGCACATCGCTGATTACAGGGAAGGCGGCACTTAACGGTGCCGCCTTCTCTCGTTTGAAGGTGTCGCTCAGGCCCTGCCCGGTTCGAGGCCGGGCAAAGGCGGCTGCGGCTGGCCAGCCGAGGCGTGCCGGAACTTCTGAAGCTTGCCGTAAGACAGCGAGCGCCAGGCCCATTCGAGCGGACCGCAAGCGAAATAGCGCAGCCACACGTTGGCGAAGATCAGCATTCCCGCATTGATCGCGGTTGCAAGCAGTGCGAGCTGGGCCCAAGCCATTGTGTCCCACAGACCGAGCCCCCAGGGCGCGAAGACGAACCACAAGGTCAGCACGCTGGTGCCGATGTAGATAGTGAAGGCCATGCGTCCCGCCGCCTTGAACGGAGCAAGCAGCGCTTTCGTCGCAGGCAACTTCACCATGGCGTTGAACAGGCCGACATGACCCAGTGTCACAAGCAGCCGGGCAGGCTCGCGCGGGATATAGGACAGTTTGGGGTCCATGGTGAAGCTGTAGGCCTCGCTCAGTTCCCAGATGCGAAGGCCACAGCCGGTGGCGTAGCAGGCCAGGGCGAGCCCGAGGTAGAAGCGCAGCGATCGCGCGCCCTGGATCACGCCCAGCTTCCACAAGGCCATCCCCAGCAGCATCGTGCAGGCAGCCTCACTCACGTTGATGACCGTGTCGAAGAAGCTGCCGAAGATCTTGCTCCACGTCGCCCAGTTGAAGGCCAGCAATGCGGCAGGTGAGCCTTGTGCCGCTTCGGCGGCGGCCTTCTTGATCTTGACCTGCTTGCCTTCGATCGGGTTGTCGAGATCGAGCATTCGCACGCGCGCCTGCCAGGCATCGAGCTTTTTCTGGTCTTCCTTGTCCAGCGATTTGCCACTGGCAGCCTTTGTCTCGAGTTCCTGCGCGGTTGCGATCATCTCGCCACGGGCCTGATAGCCCACCGCACCACCGCCTCCCGGCCAGCCAATCATCGTCGCTGCGGCATAGAGCAGGCCACATGCGATCAGGACCCCTGGAGAAAGCTTGCGAAACGTGAACACGAAGAGCGCGGCAAGGCCATAAATGAGCAGGATATCGCCGACCCAGCCGATCACGAAAATGTCGATCAGGCCGAAAACGAAGAGCCACAGGTTACGCCGCAGATAGAGGTCCGCGATTGCGACCGGGCCGTCTGGTTGCATGGCCTTGGCGGTAAGCACCATCACGCCGGCCCCGAAAAGCAATTCGAACATGCCGCGCTGGGTGCCGTTCCAGAACACGCGGATGAAGGAATAGACCGCAGCGTCGGCGTCGCTCCAACCCATGCGGCGCGGATCGGACATCCATTCGCCGAAGTTCGAGCCCATGTAGGGAATGTTCATGTAGAGGATGCCGAGGATGGCAATCCCGCGCATGATGTCGAGAACCTCGATCCGGGACTTGCCGGTAACCGGATTTAGTCGAACGTCCTGTGCTGTCATTGCGCCCCTCCATTGCCCAGGCGCTAGGATACGCTAATCAAGGTTTGAATAAAGGGTGCGTAATGATATAAATATATATCTGTAATATATGGTTTTATTGATTTATTTTGTAAATATACTTGATACCTAATTCGGGTGATCCTTGCGTGGTTTTGCCTAAGAGGTGGCGGGGGACGGGGCGCAGTTTGCCGTGCGCTCAGCGAGACGGTGGCTCAGCTGGCAGCGGGCATACGCAAGGCCATATCCATGCGGTTAAGCTGGCGAGAAATGTAATATTCTTATCTGTTTGTCGGTAAAATGCGCAAGCATTGCACATGGCGGCTTGCCTCCTTGGCGATCACCCTGTATCGGCCCGCCTTCGCGCAGGCGGATGTCCGCTTGCGCGTTTTGCTAAGAAGGATCTTGAAATGGGTTACCGGGTAGCCGTCGTCGGTGCGACCGGAAATGTCGGCCGCGAAATGCTTGCCATCCTCGCCGAGCGTGAGTTCCCCTGCGACGAGATCGCGGCGGTGGCTTCGTCGCGTTCGACCGGGACGGAAATTGAGTACGGCGAGACCGGCAAGAAACTCAAAGTAAAGAACATCGAGCACTTCGACTTCACCGGCTGGGACATCGCCCTGTTCGCCGCCGGGTCGGAGCCGACCAAGATCTATGCCCCCAAGGCCGCCGCGCAGGGCTGCGTGGTGATCGACAATTCGTCGCTCTACCGCATGGACCCGGACGTGCCGCTGATCGTGCCCGAGGTGAACCCCGAGGCGATCGACGGTTATACTGCGAAGAACATCATCGCCAATCCGAACTGCTCGACCGCGCAGATGGTCGTGGCATTGAAGCCGCTGCACGATGCCTTCGGCATCAAGCGCGTCGTCGTTTCGACCTACCAGTCGGTTTCCGGCTCGGGCAAGGCGGGCATGGACGAACTGTTCGAGCAGAGCCGCGCGATCTTCGTGGGCGACCCGGTCGAGCCGCGCAAGTTCACCAAGCAGATTGCCTTCAACGTGATCCCGCACATCGACGTCTTCCTCGACGACGGTTCCACCAAGGAAGAGTGGAAGATGGTGGTCGAGACCAAGAAGATCATGGATCCCAAAGTCAAGGTCCAGGCGACCTGCGTGCGCGTCCCGGTCTTCGTGGGGCACTCGGAATCGCTCAACATCGAGTTCGAGAAGGAAGTCTCGGCCGAGCAGGCACAGGACATCCTGCGCGAAGCGCCGGGCGTGATGCTCGTCGACAAGCGCGAGGACGCTGGTTACGTCACGCCGATCGAATGCGTCGGCGATGGCGCGACTTACGTGAGCCGCGTTCGCGAGGACCCGACGGTGGAGAACGGCCTCGCGCTGTGGTGCGTATCGGACAACCTGCGCAAGGGCGCCGCGCTCAACGCCGTGCAGATCGCCGAACTGCTGGGTCGCCGTCACCTCAAGAAGGGGTGATCGTTTTCCGGCTTTGCAATCGCCGGGATTGATAGGAAAAGGCCTCCGGACAGATTCCGGGGGCCTTTTTCATGCGTTTTGATCGTTTTGTCATGCGAGCCAACTTGATCGGTCTTGGCGTACTGCTCGCAATTTGTCTGTTGATGGCAGGGTTCGCTGCCATGGAGGCTTGGAAGTTTCACAGTAGTGCGAATGATTATCCTGGTCCCGGCCTCGAACGATCGGCAGGAGGTCCGACCGGCCAGATATTCGGCGCACCGCAAGGCAAGATCACGGTGTACGCTTCAAGTGGTGATGATCCTGACTCGGTTCACGATGTGCGACTGATAGACATGCAGTCCGGAGCGCAAGCCAGCCTCGCTGCCGATCCTCGCGCAAATGTCTATGGGACGATGAATGTCGGGTCGCTGGGCTATATCGGGCTCGTGGAAACCGGACAGCGCGACCAACGACCTGTCTTCGATTTCGTCCTCGTTCGTTTCTCCGACATGTCCCGCCACAAGCTGGCCTCTGGTCTCGATGCGCTGGATGCGGTGACATTGCTCGATGATTCGAGCTTTTCTGCGATCCTGTGGGACACGCGAAAAGATGCGCGGTTCGTGGTCATGAATGTTGACGGACCCAAGATCGTCGTAAGTCGGAAGCTCGAGTTCGGCGAAGAGGAGAAAGAGGAGAAAGAGATTACCGAGCAGGTCGAAATCGGCGCGCGCGATGTCCTGGCCTCCAGGAATAAGTTCGATTGAATGACTGCCTTTGACTTGTGGCAATGCCCATATCGGATGAACCTGCAAGTGTTCCCAAGAAGGAGGCACGTCCATGTCGAAAAGCAACTTCCACGACTGGCCGCAGATGGCCAAGGACCTCAACCCCGCGATCGGCGAACTGAAGCGCTCGACGCCGGGGCCGATGCAGGCGTTCTCGGAGATGGGCAAGGCGGCGCTCGCGCCGGGGGCGCTCGACACGAAGACCAAGGAACTGATCGCGCTGGGTATCGGTGTCGCGGTGCGCTGCGGGCCTTGCATCACCTACCATGCCTCGGGTGCACAACGCGCCGGCGCCACGCGCGAGGAGATCGCCGAGGCCATGGGGCTGGCGGTCTACATGGGCGCTGGACCCTCGGCGATGTATGCGGCGCAGGCGCTCGAGGCCTTCGATCAGTGGCAGGAGAAGGCTTCGGGATGATCCCGGCTGCCTGCATCCGGCAGGCTTGAAACACCGCTCGCTTGTCGCCAAGGACGGGGTGTGAAGTCCCGAGGCTGGAGATGTGCGAGTGAATGAGGTCGAAACGCGGTTCGTCGAGGGACTGGGCGGAGCAAGGCTGGCCGTCCATTGCATGGGCGAGGAAAGCGCAAGGCCGCTGGTTCTCGTCCATGGGCTGTTCTCGAGCGCGGAGGTCAACTGGATCAAGTTCGGCAATGCCGCGCTGCTCGCGGCCTCGGGCTACCGCCTCTACATGCCCGACCTTCGCGCGCACGGTAAGAGCGCCGCACCGCATGACCCGGGTGCCTATCCCGAGGACGTGCTGGTCGAGGACCTTCAGGCCACGATCTCGCAGCTTAGCCTCGACGACTACGATCTTGGCGGCTTCTCGCTCGGTGCGCGTACGGTGGTGCGCGGTGTTCTGGCAGGGCTTGCTCCGCGCAGGCTTGTACTGGGGGGCATGGGGCTCTCGGGCCTGTCCGGATGGGCGCGCCGCTCGGCCCACTTCATCGACGCGATCGACCGTTTCGGGACGATCGAGCGCGGCGATCCGGCGTTCACAGCGCAAGCCTTCATGAAGTCGATGCAGATCGACCGCGTGGCCGCGCGCCTCCTGCTCACTTCCGTCGACGACACGCCCGCCGAGGCCATTGCAAGCATTACCATGCCCACGCTGTGCGTATGCGGGGCGCAGGACCAGGACAACGGCTCGGCGCAGGAACTCGCCGCGGCGCTGCCCGAGGGGCACTACGTCGAGACACCTGGCAATCACATGTCGTCGGTAACCTTCAAGGACATGGGCCGGGCCATTGCAGAATTCCTAGACGCCTAGACGCGAGCGATAATCAGGGGAGGGCGGGGCGTGCCTTGTTGATCTGTTCGCGATGCGCGCTAATCCTGCGCCATCAGGAAAGATAATGAGGGCATCCCTAATGAATCGTGCTTCCACTGCATTGCTGGCGCTTGCCGCCAGCCTCAGCTTCGGCGCCGCCGTGCCTGCCTTCGCGCAGGACGACCAGGAGCAGTACCCGCATACCGCGCAAGGTGCCGCGCAGTTCATCGCCGACGTGGAACAGGACCTTGCCGTCTCTTCGGTTGAAAACGCACGGGTCAACTGGGTAAACTACACCTATATCACCGCCGATACCGATGCGGTGGCTGCAGCGTCGAACGGGGCGATGACCGAGAAGCAGGTGGCCTACGCGGTCGAGGCGGCGAAATTCGCCGATGTGGCCGGACTCGATCCCGATGTTGCGCGCAAGCTGGGCATGCTGCGCCAGGGCATCGTCATTCCTGCGCCGACCACCGAGGGGGCAGCTGCAAAGCTGAGTGAGATCACCACGCGCCTGTCGTCGACCTACGGCAAGGGCCGCGGCACGCTCGATGGCAAGGAGATCAACGGCTCGGACATCGAGGAGGAGATGGGCAACCTCGAGCACACCCCGGCCGAATTCGCCGAGATGTGGACCAGCTGGCACGATAACGTCGGCGCGCCGATGAAGGGTGATTACGTCGAGATGGTCTCGATGGCCAACGCCGGTGCGAAGGAACTGGGCTTCGACGACGTCGGCGCCATGTGGCGCTCGGGCTACGACATGAGCCCGCAGGAGTTTTCGGCCGAGACCGAACGGCTGTGGCAGGAAGTGAAGCCCCTTTACATCGCGCTTCACACGTACGTGCGTCGCAAGCTCAGCGAGAAGTACGGCAGCGATGTCCAGCCCGCGACCGGCCCGATCCGCGCCGATCTGCTCGGCAACATGTGGGCACAGGAATGGGGCAGCATCTACCCGCTCGTCGCGCCTGAAGGTGCAGGCGATCTGGGCTACGACATCGGCGATCTGCTCAAGGCCCAGGGCAAGACCCCGGTCGACATGGTCAAGGCAGGCGAGGGCTTCTACTCCTCGCTCGGCTTCGATCCGCTGCCCGATACCTTCTGGGTTCGCTCGATGATCACCAAGCCTGCCGACCGTGAGGTGATCTGTCACGCCTCGGCATGGGACGTCGACAACAAGGATGACCTGCGCATCAAGATGTGCACCAAGGTGAATTCGACCGATTTCATCACGATCCACCACGAACTGGGGCACAACTACTACCAGCGCGCCTACAACCAGCAGCCGCTGCTGTATCTTGGCGGCGCGAACGACGGCTTCCACGAAGCGATCGGCGACTTCATCGCGCTCTCGATCACCCCGCGCTACCTCGTGCAGATCGGCCTGCTCGACGAGAGCAAGGTGCCCAGCGCCGACAAGGATATCGGCCTTCTGCTGCGTCAGGCCATGGACAAGGTCGCGTTCCTGCCCTTCGGCCTGATGATCGACCGCTATCGCTGGGGCATCTTCGACGGTTCGATCAAGCCTGCGGACTACAACGAGGCCTGGACCAAGATGCGCCTCGACTATCAGGGCATCACCCCGCCGAGCGAGCGTCCCGCCGATGGCTTCGACGCTGGCGCCAAGTACCACGTTCCGGGCAACACGCCGTATACCCGCTACTTCCTCGCGCGCATCCTGCAGTTCCAGTTCTACCAGGCAGCCTGCAAGCAGGCGGGCTGGAAGGGGCCGCTGCACCGCTGCAGCTTCTACGGCGACAAGAAGGTCGGCGAGAACCTCGACAAGATGCTGAGCATGGGCATGTCCAAGCCATGGCCCGAGGCGCTTGAGGCCTTCACCGGTTCGCCGAAGATGAGTGCAAAGCCGATGCTTGCCTACTTTGCGCCGCTCAAGAAGTGGCTCGACGAGCAGAACAAGGGGCAGAAGTCGGGCTGGTAAGCCTTTGGGCTCGAGTCAAACAGAGAGGGGGAGCGAACCGGTCTGGTTCGCTCCCCCTTTTGCTTTGGCGGGCAGGCCGCGAAGGTGGCGTGCAATCAGCGGAAAGGCGGCTCGTCGAAGGCGCGCAGCTTGCGGCTGTGCAGACGGTCGCCCTCGGCACGCAGCAGGTCGCAGGCGACGAGGCCGATCTTGAGGTGCCCGGCGATGGCTTCCTCGTAGAAGCGGTTGGCCTGCCCAGGAAGCTTGAGCTCGCCATGGAGCGGCTTGTCAGAGACGCACAGCAGCGTTCCGTAGGGGACGCGGAAGCGGTAACCCTGCGCGCTGATGGTGGCGCTCTCCATCTCGATCGCGATCGCACGACTGAGGCTGAAGCGGCTGGCCGAGGCGGCGTAGCGAAGCTCCCAGTTGCGATCGTCGGTGGTGACCACGGTACCCGTGCGCATGCGCTTCTTGAGATTGGCGCCGCTGTCGCCGCTGACGATTTCGGCTGCGCCCGCCAGCGCCTGCTGGACCTCGGCGATGGCCGGGAGCGGGATTTCGGGCGGCAGCACCGGGTCGAGCACGTGATCATCGCGAAGGTAGGCGTGGGCGAGCACGAAGTCACCGATGCGCTGGGTCTCGCGCAGGCCGCCGCAGTGACCGATCATCAGCCATGCTTCGGGGCGCAGCACCGCGAGGTGGTCGGTGATCGTCTTGGCGTTCGAGGGGCCCACACCGATGTTGACGAGGGTGATGCCCGAGCGATCCTCGCGCACGAGGTGGTAGGCGGGCATCTGGTGGCGCCGCCATGCCGTGTCTGAGAGGCGTCCGCGTGCATTCTCGGTCGCCTCGTCGAGGTACAGCCCGCCCGCACCAGCGAGCGCGACATAGCCGTCCTTGCCGATCTGCTGACCTGCCCAGTCAACGAATTCATCGACATAGCGGTGATAGTTCGTGAAAAGGATGAACTTCTGGCAGTGGTCCGGGCTGGTGCCGGTGTAGTGGGCAAGGCGCGCGAGACTGAAGTCGGTGCGCAGCCCGTCGAACAGCGCGAGCGGCTTGGGGAGTTCTTCCGTGCCCCAGGCGATGCCGTCGGCGATCTCGTCGCCGATCATCGCGAGGTCGGTGCTGGGGAAGTGGAACGCCAGTTCCTGCGGGGTGGCATTGCCCACTGGCATCCCGTCGAGAACGTAGGGGAACGGGATCTCCTGGTCGGAGGGTTCGACCGCGATGTCGATCTCGTACTCGAAGTCGAGCAGGGCGAGCTGTTCGCGCAGGTAATCGGCGAAAAGGTGCGGGCGCGTGATCGTGGTCTCGTAGACGCCCGTATCGACGAGCCGACCGAAGGCGCGGCCATAGACCGCCTCGCGCTCGCGACCGGAATAAGTGACGGTGAGCTTGGGGTAAGTCCAGCAGCGCTCGGAGCGGCGTTCGGGCGGGGGAAGCGTGCCGTTCTCGACATAGGCGGCGATGTCGGCCTTGAGGCAGGTGACGGCGGCTTCGTAGACGCGGACCAGTTCCGCGTGGATGTGATCTATCTTTGTGTCCATCGCCTGTAGTTACGCAATCTGTGTTGCAGTGCAAGGGCATGGCCTGCAAATCGCGTGGCGTGCCGGATGGCTCCGGACCGGCGGCGCACGAGCCCCAAAGCAAGACGCCCCCGCTTCGCAAGGAAGCGGGGGCGCTTGTCTGGTGCGTTCCCGGGAGCGGGAAGGGCGGGCTCAGGCCTGCTCTTCGCTGTCCTCGGCACCGGTCTCGTCAGCTTCCTCGGTCGCGATCTCGCCGGGCTCGGCGTTGGGATCGTAGGCCTCGGTGAAACCGGTGGTGTCCTGCTCGAACATGGCTTCCATGACGTCGACGCCCTGCGCCTGCAGTTCGGCCTCGTCGGGCGAACGTGCGACGTTGACGGTGACGGTCACGGCAACCTCGGGGTGCAGCGAGACGCGAACCTCGAAGACGCCGAGCGTCTTGATCGGGTGCTCGAGCACGATCATCTGCTTGGTGACATCGGCGCCGTCGGCGTTGAGGGCCTCGGCGATGTCACGCACGGTGACCGAACCGTAGAGCTGGCCCGAGTTCGACGAAGCGCGGATCAGGACGACCTGCTTGCCTTCGACGTTGCTCGAGTGGCTCTCGGCGGCCGAACGCTTCTCGGCGTTGTCCGCCTCGATCTTGGCGCGGTTCGCCTCGAAGACCTTCTTGTTGGCTTCGTTGGCGCGCAGGGCCTTCTTGTTCGGAAGCAGGTAGTTACGTGCGAAACCGTCCTTGACGGAGACGACGTCGCCGATGTTGCCGAGCTTCTCGACGCGTTCCAGGAGGATGATATCCATGGTGGTCTAGCCTCCCTTACTTGACGATGAAGGGCAGCAGGCCGATGTGCCGGGCGCGCTTGATGGCCTGGCTCAGCTCACGCTGCTTCTTGGCGGAAACCGCGGTGATGCGGCTCGGGACGATCTTGCCACGCTCGGACATGAAGCCCTGCAGCAGACGCACGTCCTTGTAGTCGATCTTGGGCGCGTTCTTGCCCGAGAACGGGCAGGACTTGCGGCGGCGGAAGAATGCGCGTGCCATGGATCAGTTCCCCTCGCGTTCGCGGCGGCGACGGTTGTCGCGGTCGTTCTTGCGCATCATGACCGAAGGACCGGCTTCGTGCTCTTCGACCTTGATGGTGACGTAGCGGATGACGTCTTCGTTGATCTGCGTCTGGCGCTCGAGCTCGGCGACGGTGTCACCGGGGCACTCGATGTTCAGCATCACGAAGTGAGCCTTGCGGTTACGCTTGATCTTGTAGGCGAGATTTTTGAGGCCCCAGGTCTCGGTCTTGAGGACCTTGCCTTCGTTGCTCTCGACGATCTCGGTGGCGGCGGCGGCCAGCGCATCAACCTGCGACTGGCTCAGATCCTGGCGCGCCAGGAACACGTGCTCGTAAAGCGGCACTGCAGCTTCCTTTATCTGTCTAACCGATCGCTGGCTTGCCGCACCATTGCGGGGCCCCTCCGGCTTTCTTCGTTTTTCCGCGAATCCCCGAGGGAACGGGCGGAAGGCGCGCCATTAGCCTATTACGGGGCAAATGCAAGCACCATGACCGGTCAGCGGGAGGCTCTCCCGGCGCGAGGGCGGCCACGTGGCGGACGCAAGTTGACACAGTTGACACGGTCCAGGGAAGAAACTCCGGCGCCCGGGCACTGCCCTTTCAGGACCGGACTGGAGCAGGAACGAGTGGGCGTGTCATGGCGTGACCATAGCCGAAGTCGGGCCTGTAGGAAATTGCTGGGATTTCACGCGTGACCTGCCCATCGGTCAGTCGGCGGCTCAAGAGACGCCTCCTATCAATCCTCGACGCAGCGAAGATCCGGAATTCGGCGTCGCCCCCAGATTTGGAGTGAAGGTAAGATAAACGGGAAGCCCGCTCATTCGATGTGCTGGGCGGCGGCCAGGTAGCGCTCCTGCAGTTCCTCTTCCTCGCTCATCGAGAGGTTCTTGGGCGCCAGCTTGATGTCGATCCGGTCGATTTTCCCGCCGGTGAACGAGAACGGCGGCTTGTAGGTATCGGCCACTGGCGATCCGCTGTCGCCACCCACCCCGAAGGTGTCGATACCGAAGCGGCCAGGCACGGTCGCCTCGATACGTTCTCGCGCGACTTCCTTGCCATCGATCATCAAAACGACCTCGCCGCCCTTGCCGAGACCGCCGCCGTCGTAGGCGAAAGCCATCTCGACCACGGACTTGCCATCGGGCAACGGCGCGTTCGCAGCGATGTCGTAGCGCTGCTTCTCGAAGTAGTTGTAGTGATAGGTCAGCTTTCCGTCCTTGACGTAGAGCGAGTAGCCCGCCGACTTTCCGCCCGCTGCAACGATCACGCCTTCGGCCTTGCCGCTCGTGTTGTCGAGCGACACCTTGATCGAGTGCGAGCGATTTTTCGTATTCGGCGCCGCCGTCTCGGGGAGACGATAGCAGCCTTCGTAAAAGGTGAAGTCGGTGCGGTCGGGATCGGCACCGCCCGGAGCGGGCTTGGGCTCGGAAAGGCGGCCAGAACCGCGATCGTCGAGGGGATAGACCCCGTATTTTTCGGCTTCCTCGTCAAAGATCGCCTTCATCTCGGCCAACTTGTCGGGGTGCGCTGCCGCGAGGTCATTGGCCTCGGAAAAGTCCGCGTCGATGTTGTAGAGTTCCCACTTGTCCTTGTCCCAATTGCCCGGCGCATAGTCTTGCCGCCACGGGAAGGTGTGCTGGGCGCAGGCGATCCAGCCCTTGTCGTAGATCGCGCGGTTGGAAAAAACCTCGAAATACTGGCGCTCGCGCACGGCGTGGGCATCCGCCGAACCGAATGTCGAGGTGATCGACACGCCGTCCATCGCCTTCTGCTCGACGCCGTTGACGTGCGTGGGGGCGGGAATGCCCGCTGCCTCGAGGATGGTGGGCACGATGTCGATCAGGTGCGTGAACTGCGGACGGATGCCGCCGCGATCACTGATCTTCTGGGGCCACGAAACCACCATCGGGTTGCGCGAGCCGCCGAAGTGGGACGCGACCTGCTTTACCCACTGGAACGGTGCATTGCCTGACCAGGCCCAGCCAAGCGGATAGTGCGGTTCGGTATCGGGGCCGCCAATGTCTTCATAGATTTCCGCGATCTCCTCGATCGATGTCGGGATGCCGTTGAAATTCATGACCTCGTTGGCGGTGCCCATTGCGCCGCCTTCCGAGGAAGCGCCGTTGTCGCCGACGATGTAGATGATGATCGTGTTGTCCGCGTCGGGAAGTTCCTTGACGGCGTCGATCAGGCGCCCGCACTCCGCATCGGCGTAGGACAGGTATCCGGCAAAGTTCTCCATGAACCGGGCGAATACCTTTTTCTCGTCCGCGGAGAGGCCGTCCCAGTCCTGTACCCAGTCCGGCTTGGGCGTCAGTTCGGTACCATCGGGGATGATGCCTTCAGCCAGCTGGCGGTTGTACGTTTCCTCGCGGACCTTCTCCCAGCCCTTGTCGAACTGGCCCTTGAACTTGTCGCGCCACGCCGCAGGAGCATGGTGCGGCGCGTGCGCGGCACCCGGCGCGAAATAGCACAGGAACGGTTTGTCGGGTGCGACCGCCTTGGAATAGCGGATCCAGTTGATCGCCCGGTCGGTCATGTCCTCCATGAAATGATAGCCATCCTCGGGCAGACGATCAGGCTCAACGGCGACGGTGTTCTCGAACAGAACCGGATAATACTGATGGGTCTCGCCGCATATGAAGCCGTAGAAATAGTCGAAGCCCATGCCCGTGGGCCAGCGGTCGAAGGGACCCGCGACGCTGCTTTCCCAATCGGGCGTATTGTGGTTCTTGCCGAACCAGCTCGTGGCGTAGCCGTTCTCCTTGAGAATCCGGCCGATCGTCGCGGTCGATTGCGGGATCATGTTGTTATAGCTGGGGAACCCGGTGGCCCATTCGGAAAGGAAGCCCGTGCCGCAATTGTGGTGATTGCGCCCGGTGATGAGTGCTGCCCGGCTGGGGCCGCAGATCGCCGTCGTGTGGAAGCGGGTGTAGCGCAGACCCTCGGCGGCCAGCTTGTCGAGCGCGTGGGTCGGAACGGGGCCGCCGAATGTACTGGCCTGTCCAAAGCCGACATCGTCCAGAATGATCAGCACGACATTTGGCGCGCCTGCGGGGGGCTTTGGAAGCTCGGGCCAGGCGCTTTCGGATTCCTTGTAGGTCTTGCCAATCTTGCCCGTGAACGCGGGCTCGGGGAGGGGCAATTTGCTACGGTCTGCAACGATCCTGGGCACTGCGGGGCCTCCATCATGCTCTCGGCCGGAGGACAATCCGGCGCGATCTGGGACGGCACTTGGATAGCTTGGCGCGGTGGATCAGGGCATCGGGGGTTACCCGGAGGATGGGGGTGAAGAAGCCTTGTTGCTCCGCACCAAACTGACGGTCAGGCAAGCAAGACGTTCAGGACAGACTTGCCGTATCCACCAATAGCCAGTGGACTTGCGGGAAACCGGAGTGTCAGCCTCCAGCACCGTCAATTCCGGCGTCGAACGGCTAACCTGGGCGGACCCTCCCGGTTGCCAATCACCCCCGAGCGGTCGGACACGGCCTTGTCGGTCGCAGCGCACTTGCTCCGCATCCCCGACCCGTTTCGCCACGACGAGCCGGGGGTGCTGCCCACGATTTTACGTGGCAGGTGTTTGCGTCGGGCCGACCGAAGGGGCACCCGTGAGCGCATTTTCGGGCACCGTCGCGCCTGCCGGACTGCGCGGTGTCGTCGCGTCGGGAACCACGCGCCAGACCGTGTTCGAGAGGTCGTCGCACACGATGAGCGCGCCGCGCGGGTCGAGGGTCACGCCGACCGGGCGGCCACGGGTCTTGCCGTCGCTGCCGCGAAATCCGGTGACGACGTCGACCGGCTTGCCCGCGGGGCGTCCGTTGAGGAAGGGCACGAAGACAACCTTGTAGCCGACCGGATCGCTGCGGTTCCAGCTGCCGTGCTCGCCGACGAAGGCGCCCTGGGCGAAGCGCTGGCCCATGGCGGGGCTCGAGAAGGCGAGGCCAAGCGCGGCGACGTGCGCGCCCAGTGCATAGTCGGGGCGGATCGCGCTGGCGACCTTGGCCGGGTCCTGCGGGCGTACGCGCGGATCGACGTTCTGGCCCCAGTAGCTATAGGGCCAGCCGTAGAAGCCGCCATCGCGCACCGCGGTGAGATAGTCGGGCACGAGGTTCGAGCCCAGTTCGTCGCGCTCGTTGGCGACGGTCCACAGCTGGTCTGAGCCGGGCAGGATGGCCATGGCGGTGGGATTGCGCACGCCGGTGGCATAGGGGCGGTGCATCCCGGTCTCGGCATCGACGCGCCAGATCTCGGCACGGTCGACCTCGACGTCGAGCCCGCGCTCGCCCACGTTGCTGTTCGAGCCGATACCGACGTAGAGGTAGCGCCCGTCGGGGCTGATCGTCAGCGCCTTGGTCCAGTGGTGATTGATGCGCGAGGGCAGCTTGGTCACGCTGACCGGCGCGCTCGAGGCCTTGGTCTGGCCGTCGCGGTAGTCGAAGCGCACCAGTTCGCCCTGGTTGGCGACGTAGATGTAGCCATTGGCATAGGCGAGACCGTAGGGCGCATCGAGGCCGTCGGCGAAGACGCCCTTGCCCTCGTAGACGCCGTCGCCGTCGGCATCGCGCAGCAAGGTCAGGCGGTTGCCGCCCTCGACCTTGGTCTTGCCCTTGGCCTTGATGTAGCCTGCGACGATGTCCTTGGGGTTGAGCTTGGGCGCGTGGCCGCCGCTGCCCTCTGCAACGAGGATATCGCCGTTGGGCAGGACCAGCGACTGGCGCGGCACCTTGAGGCCGGTGGCGATGGGGCTGATCGAATAGCCCTCGGGCACGGTGGGGCGCGAATCGCCCCAGGCGGCGGGATCGGCGATCGTCATGTTGGGGAGCAACCCGCGATGCTGTTCGGGAAGCTGCGGGTTCTCGCCGTATTGCGGGGTGCCGGGCTCGCTCGAGCAGGCTGCGAGCGTGGCGGGCAAGGCGGCGGCGAGGAGGAGGTGCGCGAGTTTCACAGGGCGTCTCCCTTGCGGATCGAGGCAAAGCCGAACCAGGTGGCGACGAGGATCAGTGCAGAGCACACCACCGAGAGGATCAGCGCCATGGGCATCGCCGCCCAGGCGTCCTTGGCGTGGACGAATGCATTGATCACGCCGAGCACGAAGCATGCCGCCAGCACCAGCGTGTAGACCCATCCCTTGCCGAGGCCGCGCACAAGATCGAACAAGGCGAAGAGTAGCGCGAAACCGTTGAAGACCAGCGCGCCGATCAGCAGCCAGGCCGCGAAGTTGGTCCACTGGACTTCGTAGCTGGCGCCATAGGCCCAGTCGGCGAGCATGGTGCCCAGGAATAGCGGCATGGCGCCGCCGAGTAGAACGGCGTGCAGCGGGTGCAACGGCCGGCCCGGGGCGGGGTTCAGGCGGGAATGGGGCATCGGGTCTGGTCCCTTGGCAGGAGCGGGAAGGCTTTGCCAAGGAATGCAGGCCGATGCGGCTTTGTTCCTGAAGTGGGACGGCGGGGGCAGGGCGCTGCGGTGAGCCCCAGCGACCGCCCGGATCAGTCGGTGCCCAAGATGCGGCCCTTGAGCGTCTGGAATTCCTCCTCGGAGAGCAGGTCGCGATCGCGCAGGTCCGCCAGCCGTTCGAGCCGGGCGAGGGTCTGGTCGGAGGCCGGTGCGGTGGCAGTGGTGGCGGTGGGGGCGGGAGCCTCGGTTTCGGTCGCGGTCTCGGCGGCCAGCTGCGGCGCGGGTCCTGCGGGCAGGCCGAATGTCGCCTCGCGTGCGGTGCCCTCGCGCAAGTAGCGCACCGTGAAGGTCTCCTCGTCCAGCACCGCGTGGGTCGCGACATAAGTCGCCGCGCGCGAGGTCGTCGGCACGCCGCCGACATGCGTGACGATATCGCCGCTCGCGAGCCCGGCGCGCGCGCTGAGCGTATCGGGCATGACCTTCTTGACCTCGAGGCCGCGTGTCGCACCCGAAGTCGGCACGAAGGCAAAGCCCAGCGACTTGCGCCCGGTCGCGAGGTCGAGAGGAGCAAGCCCCTTGACCGGTGTCCGTTCGTCACCGTCCGAGCCGCTGTCGAGCAGGGCATAGCCGCCCGCAAGCGCGGAACCCGCGGCGACCGCGCCGCCCGAGGCAATGCTGAGTGCGCCGCCGAGCAGGCCGGCCATCATCCCGCCTGCGCCGACTCCGCCGCCGCCACCCTTGGCGGTCTTCCAGCGCTGCTTGATGTACTGCAGCTTGGCCTTGTCCTGCGATGCGGCGAGGATATGGCCCAAGCCTGCATCGACGAAGGCGCGCTGGGTCTCGTCCTTGGCATCGTTGCGCGCGGTCTCGGCCGCGAGCACGAGGCTCTCCTCGCGGGTTAGGGGCAGATAGTCCTTGTGCTCCCAGAAATAGTGCGCGCCGTTCTCCAGCATGGCGCGAACGGTGCGGTAGTCGTCCTTCTGGATCGCGTCGCGCAGCGGCATCCAGCAACCGTAATTGCCCGCGCAGCCGTTTTCCCACCACGAGATGATGTCGGGTGTCATCAGCAGCAAGGTGGCCTCGACTTGCTTCTTGTCGATGGCGCACTTGAGCGCCTTGTAATGGACGTTCGGCGTGAGCGTCGCGAGGTCGAGCCCTTCGTCGACCAGCGCGTGCAGCAGGTCGGTGCGCCCGTCGCAACCCATCTCGCGAAAGTCCTTGGCCTCGACCTCGGCGTAGCTCTGCGCATTGCCGCCGTATTGCGTGGCGACGAGCTGTTTCAGGCTGAAGATGTCTTCGGGCATGGCTCGGGCAGGCGAGACCTGTACCAGCGAAATACCGGCTGCGAGGGCGAGAAAGGTATGGGGACGCATTGTAACTCTACGGCAGCGTGACAAGGAAATGAGTAACGCGAGCCTAGCGCGAGCGGGTTTCGCAACCGTTTACAATGGGCTTTATTATCTGCCTTCGCCTGCCGGGGAAGGCTGCGGGGCGGATTGGAGCCGCCCCGCAAGGCTCAGAACTTCGTTGAGAGCGAGAGGTTCACGCTGCGTCCTCTGCCCGAGACCGGGGCGAGTTCGCCAGTGACGCCGTAGTCGCCCAGCGACATGCCGCCAAGCGGCAGGTCGTAGGCCTTGTCGAACAGGTTCTCGGCCTCGATCGCGAGGCGCCAGCCCGCGAGCGTATAGGCCGCCGAGAGCCCGACGAGCGCGTAAGCGGCGGTCCGCTGCTCGTTGCGGCGCGGGTCTACGCGGGTCTTGGCATCGACCCATTCGAGGTTCGCACCCAGTTCGAGCGCTCCGGCGCGATGGGCAAGCCCGGCCCGCAGGTTGAGCGGCATCTGGCGATAGATCGGCAGGTCCTCGGTGCGGTTGCTGGCATGGACCCAGGCGAGCGCGGCGCTGAGCGTGGTGCCGTTCTCGCGCGTGCCTTGCAACACCGCCTCGGCGCTGGCGTCGAGGCCGTAGAATTCGGCGTCGATATTGGCGAAGCGCAGCTGCACGAAGCCCGAATCCATGCCCATCATGTCGCTCAGGTTCTGCACGAAGAGCGCGTCGATATAGTCATCGACCCGGGTGTAGTAGGGCGAGAGGCGAAGGTGCAGCCCCTCCACCGGGGTCAGTGCCACGACCGCGCTCACGGTGTCCGCCTCTTCGGGCTTGAGGTCGGGATTGCCGACGTAGCCGTTGCCATCGCCGTACCAGCCGATCATCCGGCTCGCCATCGAGCCGCGGCCCCAGGAATAGCGCTCGTAGATGTTGGGCGAGCGGGTCTTGTGGGCATAGCCCAGTTCGAGCGTGAGAACGTCTGACGGCGTCCACGTCACGAGTGCGGAGCCGTTCCAGTTGTCGTCGTTGCGCGCGCGGTCGATGGCGTTGAAGGCACTGGCCGCCATGACGTCGGCCATCTGCATCATCGAGGTGCCGTAAGGCGCGACCTCGCCGGTGTTCATCTCCACCCGCTCGAAGCGCAGGCCCAGCGTCGCGCTGAGCGTGTCGGAGACGTGGCTCTCCCACTCGCCATAGGCCGCGAGGCGGTTGCGATGGCCCGCGTTGACGTTCACGAAGGCATTCGGGCCCATCATCATCGAGCCTTCGACCGGGGGCCAGTAGTCGTCGATCCATTGATGGTGGTACTCGATCCCGGTGCGCAGGCGATTGTGTTCGCCCGCAGCGAAATCGAACTTCGCTGCGGCATCGAAGCTGTGCACCTCGGTGTTCATCGGCATCGAGCCGGGCAGCTTGTCGGCGAGGAAGTTCATCTCGTGGTCGGTGTCGCGCCAGCCTGCCGAGAGATCGACGTCGCCCCAGTCGAATTCGCCGCGGTAGCGCCCCTGCGCGAACCACGAGCGGTTGTCGACCATGTCCATCCACTGGTTGGGGAAGCCCTCATAGGGGCTGAAATGGTATCCGCCCTTCAATTCCCACAGCCCGGCTTCGGTCTTCAGCGCGAGCGCGAGGGCATGGTCGGTCTTGGCGTATTCGCTCGAGCGCACCGCGCCGCGCGAGCCGCCGGCATCGTAGTTTTCCGATTGGATATAGGAGCCGGTGTAGGTCGCCGAGAGGTTGCGGGTAGCGAGCGTCAGCGCGAGCGAGGTGCCAAAGGTATTGCCGTTCGAGCGATAGTAGCCCGAGGCCGAGCCGGTCACGAGCACGCCCTCATTGTCGGCAAAGCGTGGCGGAGCGCTCTCGACCGAGATCACGCCGCCGATGTTGTCGCCGCCCATCGAGACCGGGGCAACGCCCGGGACCACGCTCACCGAACCCAGCGTCTGCGGATTGGTGTAGGAGAGCGGCGAGTTCATGTCGTTGGGGCAGGCCATGTCAATGCTCTGCCCATCGACGAGGATGTAGAGCCGCTGCTCGGTCAGGCCGCGCACCATCGGCATCGCGGAAAAGCCGCCGCCGGTGCTGACGCTGACGCCGGGCAGGGCGGAAAGGACCTGTGCGGTGTCGCTCGAGGAGGCACCTTCGCGGCGCAGCGTCTCGCCCGAGATCGAGGCGCCGGTCGCAACCTCGCGGGGGGGGGAGCCATGCACGATTGCGACCGGATCGGCGTCGGCGGCATTTGCGGCAAGGAGCGGAGCGGGAACGAGAGTGGTGCAGGCGATGAGCGCCGTGCGCAGCGCGCGGCTGGTGGTGAAGGACATTATTCGAATTTCCTGACTGGCCCGCGATGGCGGGTGCGAACGTGCTGTGCGGCAGCCTCGCGCGACGCGCCGGGGGCGCGGCGAGGGTCATGCCGTGTCGTCGGGAGCGCGCGGATGCGGCGCTCGTTCGGGTCAGGACGTCAGCGGCGGGCCGCGCAGGGGCGGGGTCAGGTAGGCGCGCGGCGCGAGGCGCAGTGGTGCTACCGGCAGGAAGCCGAGCGCGAGGATGAAGGCGAGCGCGAGTGCCAGCAGGACCGGATCGCTCGCGCCGAGGCCCGCCATCGAGAGCCCGGTGAAGGGACACTCGCGCGCGGCCTTGGCGTGCTCTGTTTCGGATTCGCTCGGATGCAGGGCCTTGCCAGGCAGGTCGATGCGCTTGAGCGTGGTCTGCCCCTGTCCGTCGCAGATCTGGACGGTGAGGGTGGTCCCGGTGGCGGCTGTGCCGATCGCGCCGATCATGAAGCCAGTGGGCACGAACGCCTTCATCGCCAGCGCAAGCGCCAGGATCAGCGCCGCCATCGTGCGATGGTGGCGCAAGCTATCGCGAAGTGCCCTCATGGTCGGCTCCGCCTAGCCCGCGCAAGGGCAGGTGTCACGCGGGGATATTGCGAGGCGCGCAAATGGCCTCGCGGGTGCGCGGCTCAGTGCATCGCGAGGATCAGGTTGCGCACCTGCGGATAGACCTGGTTCTCCCACTTCGAGCCGGAGAAGACGCCGTAGTGGCCGACGCCGGGCTGGAGGTGGTGGCGCTTGAGGTGCGGGCGCAGGCTGCTGCACAGCAGGTGCGCGGCGGCCGTCTGCCCGACCGCGCAGATGTCGTCGCGTTCGCCCTCGACGGTGAGCAGTGCGGTCTTGCGGATCGCGCCGCAGTCGACCGGCTCGCCGCGGAAGGTGAGCTCGCCCTTCGCGAGCAGTGCGCGCTGGAACACCTTGTCGATCGTCTCGAGGTAGAACTCGGCCGGAAGGTCGAGCACCGCGAAGTATTCCTCGTAGAAGTCCTCGATCTTGCGCACGGTCGGCTGATCGTCCTCGGCGAGCGCCTGATAGAGCTTGCGGAACTGGTCCATGTGGCGGCCCATGTTCATCGAGACGAAGGCGCCGAGCTGGACGAAGCCGGGATAGACCCGGCGGCCCGCGCCCGGATAGCGCCAGGGCACGGTGTCGATCAGGTTGGCCTCGAACCATTCGTAGGAGTTGCTGGTCGCCAGTTCATTGACCACGGTCGGCGATTCGCGGGTGTCGATCGGGCCGCCCATCAGCGTCATCGTGCGCGGCTGGCATGGGTCGTCGTCCTGCGCCATGATCGCGACGGCGGCCAGGACCGGCACGCAGGGCTGGCACACGGCGAGCACGTTGGCACCGCGCCGGTTGAGCGGATCGCCCAGCTCCTGCAGGAAGTGGATCACGTAGTCGATGTAGTCCTCGAGCCCGAACTGGCCCTTGGACAGCGGCACGTCTCGCGCGTTCTTCCAGTCGGTGATGTAGACGTCGTGGTCGCGCAGCATGGTCTCGACGGTGTTGCGCAGCAGGGTCGAGAAGTGGCCCGAGATCGGTGCGACGACGAGCACCTTGGGCTGCGGCGTCGAGACGTCGGGCTTGGCGAAGTGAAGCAGGTCGGCGAAGGGCAGGTCGAGCACGACTTCCTCGACCACGTCGACCATCGCGTTGCCGCAGGCGACTTTCTCGATGCCGTAGGAGGGACGCTTGTGCGTGATCGCCGACTGCTCGAAGACCTCGGCCAGCGCGAAAAGGCGGCGCACGAAGGGCATCTTGCTTGCCCCGCCGAGATATTCGTCGCGCAGGCGAGTCGCCATGCCCGCGGCGAGTCGTGCCGGGGCCAGGATGTCATTATAGGCCTGATAGGCTTGATAAAACATTCGTCGTCTTGTCCTCTCGGGCCAGTCCCGATGCCTTGTTTCCGGGCTTTCTGCCCACGGCGCAAAGCAGCTGCGTCATGCCTTGCAAATGCCCCTTTCGCCCGGAAAACGGGCATTCTTGACCTGTGTCAGCCAGCACGGCCGCAATCGGCACTGGATTCATGCTGCGATGCATCATAAGCTCATGCAAGCAAAACACGGCCGGCGGCAAGGCGCAAAAGGGCCAGTATCGCGGCGCGGATATCGCATTCCATCGTGTCGCCGGACAGGCTTTGCGGCCTCGCTAGGCTTTCAAGTCCGGCATGTGGGACCGCGTGAAAGGGGATTGGTGATGACGCAGGCGAAGGGCGCGAAGGGCAAGAGCGCGACGCTGACGATTTCGAGCAAGACCTATTCGGCCTGGTCGCTGCGCGGCTGGCTGATGTGCCAGCTCGCCGGGCTCGAAGTGACCGAGAAGGTCGTGCCCAACGATGCCAGCAACCGCGCCGAGCTGCTCCTGCTCTCGCCTTCGGTACTGGTGCCGCGCCTGACTTTCGACGGGGCGAGCGTGTGGGACACGCTGGCCATCGCCGAGTTCCTCAACGAGGAATTCCCCGAGGCAGGACTGTTCCCCAAGGACCGCATTGCGCGGGCGCACTGCCGCTCGATCGCGGGCGAGATCCATTCGGGCTTCACCAACCTGCGCTCGGCGCTGCCGATGAACCTCAAGGTGCGCCACGAGAGCTTCCCGGTCTTCTCGGGCGCGCGGCCCGATATCGAGCGGGTTGAGGCGATCTGGACCGACTGCCTCGATCGCTACGGCGGACCGTTCCTGTTCGGCGCGGAGCCGACCGTCGCCGATGCGATGTACGCGCCGGTGACCACCCGCTTCGTCTCCTATGCCGTGGCAGTGAGCGAGCCTTGCGCCGAGTATTGCCGCACCATCGCGGCCTGGGCACCGATGAAGGCGTGGATCGCGGCAGCCAAGGCCGAGCCCGAGGAGATGGAGGAACTCGAAGTAGAGTTCTGATCCTCTGGCCACGCTGCTTTCCCGAGGCAAAATCGCGCGAGGGGGAACGGGGCGCGCCCATGTCCGTTTGACTGGCCAACAGGAGAACGAACATGGATGCCAGCAAGGGCCTGACCCTCGCGACGCGGATCGGTTTCGCGACGCGCGGAGCACTTTATCTCGTCATCGCCTATCTCATCGTACGCACCGGCAAGGCCGAGGACACGAGCGGCGCCATCGCCTATCTCGGTGAGGGCGGGGGGCAGATACTGCTCGCGGTCATGGCCATCGGCCTGTTCGCCTATGGCATCTGGCGTTTGTCGGATGCGATCTTCGATGCCGAGCGCCACGGCACCGACAAGAAGGGCATGGCCGAACGCGTCGGCGCGGGTGCCAGCGGTGCGATCCACCTGTTCCTCGGCTGGCAGGCCGTATCGCTGATGCAGGGCGCGTCCTCGTCCTCGGGTTCGGGAGCGCAGGAAGGCGCGCAGACCGCGCTCGACCTTCCCGGCGGCACGGTGCTCGTGCTGATCGGGGCGCTGGTGCTGCTCGGCGTCGGCCTCTTCCAGCTGCGCAAGGCCTGGAAGGCCAGCTTCCTGTGCCATCTCGAAGGGCGCGTGGCGCAAAAGGCATGGGCGCAGTGGAGCGGACGTGCCGGCTATGCGGCGCGCGGCCTCGTCTTCCTCGTCACCGGCTACTTCCTCGCGCAGGCCGGATTTCAGCAGGAAGCCAGCGAGGCGGGTGGCATGGAGCAGGCGCTCGGCTGGCTCGACAATCCCTGGGACGTCATCGTGGGTCTGGGCTTTGCCGCGTTCGGCGTATTCAGCCTGATCGAGGCGCGCTACCGCGTGCTGCACGACGTACCCGTCGACGAGGCAGTCCAGCGCGTCGTGCGCTGAGAGTGCAGCGGCTCCGCAGCCATCGCGGACCTGCTCGTCTGACCTAAACCCTGAAACACGAATGACCCGGCGGGCCTCATTGCCCGCCGGGTGCTTTCGGGACCTCGCTGGTCCTCCTGCCGCCGCGATATCAGCGCAGCAGGGTCATCACGTTCTGCTGGGCCTGGTTGGCCTGCGCGATCATCGCGGTCGAGGCCTGGCTCAGGATCTGGGCCTTGGCCATCTGCGTGGTCTCTACCGCATAGTCGGCATCCTCGATCCGCGAGCGGGCATCGGACAGGTTGGTGACGTTGCTGGTGAGGTTGTTGACCACCGATTCGAGCCGGTTCTGCCCTGCACCGAGCGAAGCGCGGGTGGCGTTGAGGCCGGTCAGCGCGCTGTCGACGTTGCCGATCGTCGTGCTGGCAAGGGCGACGCTGGTGACGTCGAGCGCGGTCGCATCGATCACTGTCCCGTCGATCGCCGTCGCGGTCAGGACCACGGTCTCGCTCGCATTGGCGCCGGTCTGGATCGAGAAGGTCACGTCCGAACCCGAAGTGGTCGAGAACAGCGCGTTGCCGTTGAACTGGGTCTGGGTGAGCACGTCGTCGATCTGCTCGGTGAGCGCGGTCACTTCCTGCTGCATCGCGGTGCGGTCGCTGTCCTGATAGGTGCCCGAGGCCGACTGGATCGCCAGTTCGCGCACCCGCTGCAGCATGTTGGTCACTTCCGAGAGCGCGCCGTCGGCGGTCTGGGCAAGGCTGATGCCGTCGTTGGCGTTGCGGATCGCCTGGCCCATGCCGCGGATCTGCGAGGTCATCGAGGTCGAGATGGCAAGGCCCGCGGCATCGTCCTTGGCGGAGTTGATGCGCTTGCCGGTGGAGAGGCGCTCCATCGAGATGCCGAGCATCTTGTTGGCGGCGATCGAGGCGTTCGAAGCGCGGATGGCGCTGATGTTGGTGTTGATGACGGCCATTTTAGTTCCCCAATTTCAGAATGTTGGAAGGGGGATTTGCTTCGTGTCCCCCGGACAGTTGGGAGAACGGTGAGCGCGCGCGGGGATTAAGCGCGGGGGGTGAGATTTCTTCCTCGCAGCTACCTCGCAACGCTAATTGCCCTCCCCGGGCAGGGCCGGATTTCAAAGTATTGCCCGCGACTTGACCCGTGCCGGGCCTGCGCGCTTTTGCTTGATTGCTCGCGCAATCGCCCGCATGGCTGGTGCTCCCGACATTTCTTGCCAGGATTTCCCGACATGCCCTCCGGCCTCGTAGCTCTACTCGACGACGTATCGGTCATCGCCCGCGCCGCCGCGGCCTCGGTCGACGATGTCGGGGCGGGCGTGGCCAAGGCCGGCAGCAAGGCTGCGGGCGTGGTGATCGACGATGCCGCGGTGACGCCGGGCTACGTCACCGGCTTCACCCCCGAGCGCGAACTGCCGATGATCTGGCGGATCACCAAGGGCTCGATCTTCAACAAGCTGGTGATCCTGCTGCCCGTCGCGCTGCTGCTCAGTGCCTTCCTGCCCCAGGCGATCACCCCGATCCTGATGATGGGCGGCCTGTTCCTCTCGTTCGAGGGCGCCGAGAAGGTGCTCGAGAAGCTGGGCGGGGCCAAGCATGGCGAGACGCTGGAAGACGAGATCACCGACCCGGTCGCCTTCGAGAAGGCGCGCACTTCGGGCGCGATCCGCACCGACCTCATCCTCTCGGCAGAGATCATGGCGATCGCGCTGTCCGAAGTGGCCGATGCCAGCCTGCTGACCCGTGCGGTGACGCTGGCGATCGTGGGCCTCGTCATCACCTTTTGCGTCTACGGCGCGGTGGCGCTGATCGTGAAGATGGACGATGTCGGGCTGCACCTGGCGAAAAAGCCCTCGGCCGGGGCGCAAAAGGTCGGGCGCTTCCTGCTGCGCGCGATGCCCGTCGTGCTCAAGCTGCTGAGCTTCGTCGGCATGCTGGCGATGCTCTGGGTCGGCGGCGGGATCATCCTGCACGGGCTCGAGGAGCTGGGCCTGCCCGCGCCCGCGCATCTGGCGCACGACCTCCAGCACACGGTCGAGCACGCTAGCGGGGCGCTCGCGCCGGTGACCGGCTGGCTGGCCTATGCGGTGGCGTCCTCGATCGTCGGGCTGGTGCTCGGCGCGGTGATCGCAGTCGTGATCCACCTGATCGCCAAGGCGCGCGGCAAGGGCGCGCACTGAGCGCAGGCGCTGTGGCGCCCGCGGCGCCTCACTCGCCCGAGGGTGTGTCTGCGCGGGCCTGCTTGATCAGGTGGAAAGCGTGGCCCATCAGCGCGGTGACCTCCTCTGCGCTCAGCACGCGGGCAGGCGCATAGTCTAGTCCCACGCGCCGCGTGCGCTTCCATTCGTCGACGTAGAGCCCCTTGCCGGGACCGAAGACGAGGTCGACGTGCTTGGCGAGCGGCGCGGGGCCCTGCGCCGAGTAGGCGATGCGGAACAGCGCGATGTCGACGACATGGCTGCCGATCATCACCCAGGCATGTCCGTTCCACGCCGGAGAGGCCATGTCCTCGACGCTTGCGTCAGCGCCGAAGATCTCGCTGCTGTTCACCGACAGCGCGCCGGTTACGACATGGACGGGCGCATCGATGCGCCGCTCGAGGCTGACCGCAAGCGCCGCGCTCAACAGCGCGCTGCTCATGGGGACCGCGGGCAAGAGCCTGAGCAGGTCGAGCGCGCCCTGCGAGAGCGTCGCGCGCTCGGGCTCGCTCAGCGCCTGTGCCTTGAAGGCCCGTGCCGCGTCCCATCCGTGGCTGCGCGCGACGAGACGGCCCAGCTGCGTCATATCCTTGATTGCCGACATCGCGCCCCCTTACCGGCGCGATCGGGTTTTGACGATAGGGTGATTGGTTCGGGTGTGGACCGGTATGCCTGCCGACTGCCTTGCCTGAGCGAGCATCTGGAAGGCTATGCGGTTGGCCTGCGTCGGGCTGACAGGTTTGCACCCAATTCTTTTCTAGAGCGGATCGATTTCTTCGTTGCCGGATTGAGTTGTTATAACTCTTTGCGATCGGAGGATTTCGAGTGGTTCGCGGAACTCAGAAGTGGGCAAAAGTCGCAGGTCCGATAACGCTGGCGAGCCTATCTGCCATCGGTTGCACAACGACTGGCGATGTTGGTTCGGCAAAATATGGCGCATTTCCGGAGTATAGGGCCTATTTTCATGCTTTAAGTTACACGACGCGTAAGTCCTATGAAGAAGATGGCCGACCATCCAACCAAAAAATACATAAGCTTCTTGCGGGCGGCAATGTGCCTGCTATCCAATTTACGGCTGATGGCTGCACGCTCGAGAGCGATGGATATATGAGGGGCTGCAAAACCTTTGTTTCATCGCCCGAGGATGCTGCATCAGATGTCGTCTTGCAAAGAATGATATCGCAATATCACTTCGATACTTCACAAGGTGACCTGTCCAGCCTCGTCGGGCACTCGGACTTCAAGATATTTGTAGCATATCGGAATCCGGACCAGACTGGATTCGAGAAGTGCTTGATTGCGCTTTTTTGTGGTGTCCCCACGCCGCCACCTCCCGCGCCACCGCCGCGGCCGCGAGGCTGATCAGGCAGCCTGACGCGCTCCCTAGAACTCTGACCAATCGCCGTCGGGAGCCGCATCCGCGTCGCTCTTGAGGGCGAGGGCGCCCACGCTGCGTGGCGGTGTGCGGCCGGGGTCGGGCAGGGCCGAGACACTGACCGGGCGTGAGGACACTTGCGCGCGCGGTGCAGGCGCTGCGGGCGCGGGCGGCATGCCCACCGCGCCGTCTAT